>NZ_JBEXSY010000101.1:0-14795 GCF_040613895.1 Nocardiopsis sp. NPDC006198
GCTTTTGTCCGAATGGACTAGGCTTTTGAAGCGACTCCCTGAGTTTACATGGCCCGAACAGTGCTCGAACCGCGTGATCCAGAGAAGAGATTGTGTCGCCCGTCGCGGACCGGCGCCGAGTCTTCCCAGTGGAAGCTCGCCGTGCCGCAGCGACTTTTTCGAGTATAGGGAGGGTGGGGGCAGACGTCAAGTCAGAGCCCGGAGCCGATGTGGAACCGGCGCTCCGGGACCCTGTCGCCCCGTCCCGGGCGGCTTCTGAAGGCCCCTGACGTGCCCGGTTCCCGTTCCGGAACCGCGTGTCACGTCGCCTGTTGTGCCAGACAACGACGATCGTGCCCGGGAGATTCCCGGCCGAAACCCCCATGCGGCCGCAAAGTTTCGTGGACGGCCCGCCCCGGACACAGCCGTGGGCCGGCGCCCCTGGAGGCGCCGGCCCACGGCCACAGCACGTCGTCAGCCGTCGAGGACGACACCGCCGATGTTGCGCTTGCCCTTGCGCAGCACCACGTAGCGCCCCTGGAGGACGTCGGCGGTCCCGAGCCTGGCCTCGACGTCGGTGACCTTCACGTTGTTCACGTAGGCGCCGCCCTCCTGGATGGCGCGGCGGGCGGCGGACTTGCTCGGCGTCAGACCGCTCTGCGCGAACAGGTCCGCGACGAGCAGGCCGTCGACCGGTCCCGCGACCTCGGCCCTGGGCACCTCGGCCAGCGCCGCATCGAGCGTCCGGCCGTCCAGCTCGGACAGGTCCGCCCGGCCGAACAGCGCCAGGCTCGCCTCCCGGACCTTGCGGCACTCCTCCTCGCCGTGGACCAGCGCGGTGAGGCCCTCGGCCAGGGTGCGCTGGGCGGCGCGGGCCTGGGGCCGCTCCTCCGTCTGGCGCTCCAGCTCGGCGATCTCGTCCTCCGAGAGGAAGCTGAAGGTCTTCAGGTAACGGACCACGTCCCGGTCGTCCGCGTTGAACCAGAACTGGTAGAAGGCGTACGGCGAGGTCAGTTCGGGATCGAGCCAGATGGTGCCGGACTCGGTCTTGCCGAACTTGGAGCCGTCGGCCTTGGTGAGCAGGTTCGTGGTCATCCCGTGCGCCTGGCCGTGCGGCTCGTTGCCGTCCATCCGGCGGACCAGGTCCAGGCCCGCGGTGATGTTGCCCCACTGGTCGGAGCCGCCGGTCTGGAGGGTGCAGCCGTAGCGCCGGTAGAGCTGGACGTAGTCGTAGGACTGGAGCAGCACGTAGCTGAACTCGGTGTAGCTCATGCCCTCCCCGTCGAGGCGGCTCTTGACCGTCTCCCGGGCCAGCATCTGGTTGACGCTGAAGTGCTTGCCCACGTCGCGCAGCAGCTCGATGGCGTTGATCTCGCGGAGCCAGTCCCCGTTGTTGGCGAGCACCGCGTCGGTGGGCCCCGCCTGCTCGCCCTCGGGGGTGAAGCGCAGGAACGCGGAAAGCTGCCCGGCGAGGTTGTCCACCCAGCCCCGGACGGTGTCCACCGAGTTGAGCCGGCGCTCCGCACTGGGCTTCGGGTCGCCGATGAGCCCTGTGCCCCCGCCGACGAGCGCGATCGGACGGTGCCCGGCCTGCTGGAAGCGCGCGAGGGTGAGGATCTGGGTGAGGTGGCCCACGTGCAGGCTGCCCGCCGTCGGGTCGAAGCCGCAATACAGGGTGATCGGACCATCGGCGAGGGCCTTGCGGAGTGCGTCAAGGTCGGTCGTCTGCGCGAGCAGGCCGCGCCACTGGAGTTCGTCGATGATGTCGGTCACTGTGTTGCTCTCTGTTGTGTAGGCGGGCCCCGGGGCCCGATCTGCCTCGGAGTCTAGGCGGAATGCCGCTGGGCATCACGTGGTTTTCCCCCTCCCCCACGCTATCGGCTGCGCCGGCGCCCCTGGTCGCACGGTCCGGCCGCCCCGGAGCGGGCCTCCCGGTGGGCCCGCGCTCCCCGTTGACACCTTTGGCTAATGCCATTAGCGTTCTGGCTATGAAGATAAGCCATATTGGGAGGACCGTGCGCGGCCTTCAGCGCCCCCTCGGCGGGACCGCCTGCGGCCTCCGCGGAGCCGGGAGCCTCAGTTCCCCCGTGGTCTTCGTGCCCGGCGTGTTCGACCACCGCCCCTCCGTCCGCCTCGTCGGTGCGGGCGCCGCCGTCGCGGCCCGGGAACGGCCCGGCCCGGTCGTGCCCGCCGTGGAGGCGCTGGCCGAGGGGGGCGTCGCCGGTGCCTAGGGCTGGGCTGACCCCGGCGGTGGTGGCCGAGGAGGCGGCGCGGCTCAGCGACGAGGAGGGTTTCGACTCCCTGTCACTGGCCGCGGTGGCCAAACGGCTCGGGGTGGCCACGCCCAGCCTGTACAAGCACGTCGACGGGCTGCGGGGACTGAGGCGGGAAGTGGCGCTGCTGGGCGCGAACGGCATCGGCGAGGAGGTGCAGCGTGCCACCGTGGGCCGGGCCGGGCCGGAGGCCCTTCGGGCGACGGCCGACGCCTACCGCCGCTACGCGCACGCCCACCCCGGGCGCTACCTCGCCCTCCAGCAGCTGCCGGTGCTGGCCGGGGCCGGGGCCGAGCCGGCCACCGACCCCGTACGGGTCCTGGCCGCGGTCCTGAGCGGGTTCGGTATCGCCGAGGACCAGGCCGTGCACGCGATCCGGGCGCTGCGCAGTGCGCTGCACGGGTTCGTGGACCTGGAGACGCGCGGCGGTTTCGGTCTGCCCGAGGACGTGGACCAGTCCTACGCGCTGCTGGTGGAGGGGTTCGTGCGCGCCTTCCAGGAGTGGCCGGCCACCTCGCCCGGCACGGGTGCGGCACCCGGGGACACGAGGCGGGGGTAGGCGATGCCGGCCGGCCCCTTCGGAGTCGCGGGCATCGTCAGGGCGTCGCGCCCGGAGCTGCCCATGGGGGGCGCTCCTGGTCGCGACGCAGCTGCCTGACCTGGTCTTCCTTCCGCTGGCGGTGCTGGGGGGTGGAGTGAGCGCCGGTCCCGGCCGGGACCGTCCTGTACGCGTGGCGCACGCTCCGGGACCGTCCGCACCGCACGCGGGCCCTGCTCCACAGCATCGGCACCGGCCTTCTCCTGGCGGGCTCGTTCGTGTACGACCTCACCGCCTCCTTGGTCCTGGGCCCCGGGACCGTCCCGGGTGAGGGATTCCTGACCCCGGACGGAGTTCCCGCAGGGTGGGGGCATGGGCCAAGCTGGTGGACACGACCGTTTCGCCCCCGTGTGGCGCCCGACCCGTTGTGGAGTCCCCTGATGCCCAAGAAGTCGTCGAAGATCGGCGGCGCACTGTCCGCCGTGGTCGGCGTGCTCGCCGTCGCCGCGTTCGTCCTGTACCAGCTGGGCGTGATCGACCTGGCGCCCGAGGGCGCCGCCGAGCCGCAGGGCGGCGACGCCACGGCCTCGGAGCCGTCCGTGGAGCAGGCCCGCTCCCAGCTGGAGGAGCTGCGGATCGAGGAGGAGAACGACCCGCCCGGGTACGACCGCGCGCTGTTCCCCCACTGGGACACCGGCGTCCAGGAGAACTGCACGACCCGTCAGGCGGTCCTGATCCGCGACGGCGACGCCGTGGAGACCGACGAGGACTGCAGGCCGGTGTCCGGGTCCTGGTACAGCGCCTACGACGGTGAGACCTTCACCGACCCGCAGGACATCGACATCGACCACATGGTCGCCCTGAAGGAGGGCTGGCGCTCCGGCGCCCACGCGTGGACGACCGAGGAGCGCGGCCGGTTCGCCAACGACATGGACTCCACCCAGCTGTGGGCGGTGAGCGCCTCGACCAACCGGTCCAAGGGGGACGCCGACCCCGCCGAGTGGATGCCCCCGCTGGAGTCCTCGCACTGCGACTACGCGGTGTCCTGGATCGAGGTCAAGCACGTGTGGGACCTGACGGTGGACCCGGACGAGGAGTCCGCTCTGCGCGACATCCTCTCCGGTTGCTGATCCGCCCGGACGAGGGTGCGGGGCCCCGGTCGACCGGGGCCCCGCCCGGTCAGCCGGAGTCCTTGCTCGGCGCGATGCCCCCGGCCGTGGCGAGGAGCTCCTCCTGGCCGACGAGGCCGGAGGAGTCGCGGACCTCCACCGCCACGCCCTTCGCGGGCGCCCAGAACACCTCGGTCTCGCCGCGCAGGGCGGTGTGGCCGTTGTTGTCGAACTCCTCGAGCGCCCAGTCGGGCGAGCGCTCGTGGTACTCGGTGAGGAAGTCGCGGACGGCGGACAGGTCGGAGAGCGCGGAGCCGCGCATGACCAGGACCTGGAGGAGGACCCTGACCCCTCCCCCCTCCATCGTCCTCTCCCAGACCCGGGTGGAGAAGGACACGTCGCCCCACTCGTAGTCGAAGTCCGAGACCGAGGTCCGGTCGTCGATCTGTGCGGGCAGGTGCCCGATGCTGAAACCGTCCAACTCTCCCCCTCGTGGGCTGGTGGCGGCCGGGGCCGCCGTGAGTGCGAGCGCGAGCGAGGTGGCGAGGGCCACCGCGATCCACCTGGCAACGGACATGTTCACCTCCGGCGACGGTCGTGGGACCGTCCCGGACCACCGCTGTCTCTCATGGTGGGGCGCTGCGGAAGCCGCTGCCAGAGCGTTCTCCGGCCTGTGGACAACCCGGGCCCGGCGCTCGCGGGAGCGGCGCCGGACCGGGTCGTGTCCTACCCGCGGGGCGGGTGCACGAACGTGTCCGTGAGGAACTCGGCGATCGCCAGTGAGGAGGTCGCCGCGGGCGAGGGGGCGTTGCGCACGCACACGACCCGGCCGTGCGTGTCCACCCGGAAGTCGTCGAGCAGGGCGCCGTCCCGGCCCAGCGCCTGGGCGCGCACCCCCGCCGGCGCCGGGCGCAGGTCGGCCGCCGCCAGCTCGGGGAGGAGCTTCCTGGCCTGGGAGGCGAAGGCGGCGCGCGAGGCCGACACGAGGGTCTCCCTGGCCCCGACCGCCCAGTGGCGGCGCGCCAGCCGCCAGAACCCCGGCCACGACAGGGTGCTCGCGAGGTCGCCGGTGCTCAGGTCGCGGGCGCTGTAGCCCTCCAGTGCGGTGGCGAGGATGGCGTTGGGGCCCGCCATGACCTCGCCGTGGACGTGGCGGGTGAGGTGCACGCCGAGGAAGGGGTACCGCGGGTCGGGGACCGGGTAGAGCAGCCCGTTGACCAGGTGGCGGCGTTCGGGGACGAGTTCGTGGTACTGGCCGCGGAAGGGCACGACCCGCGGGTCGTCCGCCGCGCCGGCCATGCGTGCGAGACGGGCGCTGTGCAGTCCGCCGCAGGCCACGAGCCGGTCGAACCGGTGGACGGACCGCTCCCCGCGGGGGTCTCCCGTGAGGGCACGGACCCCGTCGTGGTCCTGCCGCAGGTCGATGACGGGGGTGTTCAGCAGGACCCTGCCGCCGGAGCGGCGGACGTCGTCGGCGAGCTGTTCGGCGACGGCCACGAAGTCGGTGACGGCCGTGTGCGGTGAGTGCAGCGCACCGGTCCCCGCCGCGTGGGGCTCGATCTCGCGCAGGCCCCCGGGGCCGAGCCGCGTGACGCCCGGGACCCCGTTCTCCCGGGCCCGGCGCCCGATGTCGTCCAGGCGGGCCTCGTCCTCGGCGTCCACGGCGACGAGGACCTTGCCGACCTCCTCGTAGGGCAGGCCGTGCTCGGCGCAGTAGTCCTTGAGCAGCCCGACCCCGCGGCGGCAGAGTGTGGCCTTGAGGGAGCCGGGGCGGTAGTAGAGCCCGGCGTGGACCACGCCGCTGTTGTGTCCGGTCTGGTGCGCGGCCACCCGGTCCTCCTTCTCCAGGACCGTGACCCGGGTGCCGGGGCGGTGGAGGACGAGTCGTCGTGCCAGGGCGAGTCCGACGATCCCCGCTCCGATGATGCCGATGTGTTCGGTGCTGCGCATGGCGGCACGCTAGCAACCCCGGCCGGGGCCCGCGCGGGCGGGGACGGCCGGTGGACGCGTCCCCGCCGGGAACCGCGGGGACTCCCGGAGGCCTCGCCGGCGGAGACTCCCTCCGAGGGCCCGTGGTCAGAGCGAGCGCAGGCCGACGAGGACGGCGTGCAGGATCTCCCCGCTGCCGAGCGGCCGGGAGGGACCGCACCGCTGGAGCGCCCCCTCGGCGACCATGGTGGAGACCATGCACCTCACCTGGCCGACCGGCAGTCCCACCTCGGCGGCGAGCTCGACCACGGTGCGGGCGCGCAGGGCGTGTTCGAGGACGGCCTCGCGCTCGGGCCGCAGCCACTCGCGCCGACCGGGGGTGCGGGCCGCCATGACCAGTGTGAGCAGGTCGATCCCGTGCGCGTCCGGGTCCTCGAGGTCCCCGCCCCCGGGGTCCCCCGCCGCCACCGCGAACGGGCGCAGGAAGCGCTCCCCTCCGGGTTCGGTCACGCGGTCGGCACACCCCGGCGACCGGGCCGGGCCCGGCCCCGGCCCGGGGGTCCGTTCGGCGGGACGGCGGGCGCGGGTTCCTTCAGTGCTCACCGTGTCCCCCCGGCGGTGTCGGCACGGACATGCGGGGGCCGTCGGCGCCGTGGGGGCCTTCCTCCCGGCGCGGGGCCGACCGCTTGGGCAGCGCGGGCTGCCGGGGGCCGCCCGTCTGCGCCGGTTCGGGGCGCCTCTGCGGGAGGGGGCCCTGCGGCCCCGTCCGGACGCCGGGACCGTTCGGCCGCAGGCCGTGCTGGGGGCCGGTGGTCCGCGTCGGCGGAGCGGGGTCTCGGGGGTCTCCCCGGTCGGGAACGGCGGAGGGGGCGCCCCCGCCGCCCCCGGGTGCGGCGTACCCGGGGGCGCGGTCGGGGCCTCCCGGCGCGGACACCGGCGGGGCCGTCCGGGGGATCCACCTTCCGCCGGGGTCGACCGGGTCCCACGGCCCGTCGGCGCGGTGGGCGCTCGGCGCCCCCCTCGGCCCGCGGTACCCGTAGGCGGGGTCGGCGTCCCTCATGCCGTCCGGGGGCGAGGGGACGACGCTCTGCGGACCGCTCCGGCCGGGGTCGGGGACGACACTCTGGGCGCCGGTCTGCCAGGGTGCGGGCACGGGGCTCTGCGGGCCGCTCGGCCCTGTCGGCCCGAAGCCGGCCGAGGGGTGTGCGCCGGTGTCACGGACCGCCTGCTGCGAGCCCGTGACCGTCACCGGGTTCTCGACCGGCTCCAGCAGCGACTCGGGGAGGAGCGCCGTGGCCCGGGTGCCCCCGTAGGGGGACGGCCTGAGCCACACCCGTACGCCGTGCCGCTCGGCGAGGCGGGCGACGACGAAGAGTCCCAGGCGGGGGTCGTCCGGAAGCGCCATCACGTCGAACTCGGGAGGACGGCTGAGCGTCCGCTCGGCCGCGGCGTAGCCGTGGTCGGACATGCCCAGGCCGCGGTCCTCGACCTCGACCACCAGCCCCTCGGCGGTCGGGGTGCAGCTGACGTCCACGGGGGTGCCCGCCGGGGAGAACTGGGTGGCGTTCTCCACCAGCTCGGCGAGCAGGTGGACCACGTCGGCGACCACCTGGCCGTGCATGAGCACACGGGGGGCGGACGTCAGGCGGACGCGCTCGAAGTCCTCGGTCTCGGCGATGGCGGCGCGCAGCACGTCGACGAGCGGGTGCGGCTGCCGCCAGCGCCGAGCCGACTGCCCTCCGCCGAGGATGATGAGGTTGTCGGCGTAGCGCCGGGCCCGGGTGGCCATGTGGTCCAGGCGGAACAGGCGGCGCAGCGCCTCGGGGTCCTGCTCGTGGTACTCGATCTCGTCGAGGAGGCGCAGCTGCCGCTGGACCAGGTTCTGGTTGCGGAAGGCGATGCCGAGGAAGGCCCGGTTGGCGCCCCGCCTGATCTCCGCCTGGCGCACCGCGGCCTCCACCGCCGTGAGCTGGGCGCTGTCGAAGGCCTCCGCGACCTGCCCGATCTCGTCGTCGCCGCACTCGTCGAGCGGCGGCAGCTCCTCGTGGACGTCGACCTTCTGGCCGCGCTGGGCCCTGTCGACGATGTCGGGCAGGTCCTCGTCCCGCTCCAGGATCTGTCCGCGCAGGCGGAGCAGGCGCACGGTCAGGCGCCGCGAGGACCTGCTCACCACGGCGATGGCCACCACCCCGCCGGCGAGGACCGTCCCGGCCGCCGCGATGCCCAGCGACACGCGGAACAGGGCCGCGCTCCACGCCATGTCGACGGTGCGCTCCGCCTGGGCGAGGGCCAGTCCGTCCAGGGCGGCCACGGTCCGGGGGGACGCCTCGTCCCACTCCTCCGCGCCGACGTCGACGGAGGTGTTCAGTTCGGAGGACGCGGACTCCGCCTCCGGCACGTCGGGGTCCGGCACGGTCTCCCTGAGCGGGGACCGTGTGACCACCTGGCGGCTGAGGTCCTCGGTGCGGGTCCAGGCCTCCGAGGCGGTCATGTCCTCGTAGTGCTCCCGCACGCTCGGGTGCATGACGGGCGCGGCCGACTCCAGGGTGTCCCGGTAGGAGGCGGTCAGGTAGGTGAAGTGCGCCGTCTCCTCGTAGCCCATCTCCCCCCGGGCGATGCTCCCGGCGAGCAGGGCGTCGGCGGTGGCGCTCTCGGCCCTCGCGCCGAGGAGCTCGCTGGTCAGGACCGCGTCGGTGAGGTTCGCACCGCCGTCGGTGGTGTGCACCAGGGCGGTGGTCGCGTCGGTGGTGACGTCGAGGATCTCGCCGAAGCGGAGGAGGGTCTCCTCTCGCACGGCGGCGTGCTCGTCGATGCGCGTGCGGATCCCGGCGAGGGACTCGGGACTCTCCGTGACCGCGGACGCGCTGCGCCGGACCTCGTCGTCGCGGGTGCCGCGCAGGCGCTCGGCCAGTTCGACGGCGGAGGACAGTGCGGCGTCGGTGGCCGCCCTCTGCTCGTCGAGCGCGGCGGAGGCCTCCTCGTCGGGCCCGCTGTTCTCGAAGCGCCCCTGGTAGACGAGGGAGAGCCTGCGTTCGAGGCGCAGCTCCTCGGCCGCGCGCGAGAAGACCTCGGTCCCCTCGCGGGCCTGGTGGACCGCCCCCATCAGCTGGACCGCCTGGACCGTGCCCACTGCGGCCACGACGAGCCAGAGCGCCAGGAAGCACAGGCTCGGGATGAGCACGATGCGGGTGAGCTGTCCTCGGATCGTGGAAGCGTTGTCGCGGTTTCTGCGCATGGCCCCCTCCGGCCTGTGCGGATGCCGGGGCCCGGGAGGGCGCCTCGGCGGCTTTCGGCCCTGCCGAGGCTATCGAAAAATCGTTGCCGTATGCTGTCAAATGATCACTAGCAGTTGCCTTTTCTCTCGCGCGACATCCCGTCGGCTGTGCTAGCACAGCCGCCCGGGCTCGGCGAACCCGCAGGTGGGAACGGCGAAGGGGCCGCCCGTGGCAACGGGCGACCCCTTCGCGACCCTCTCCGGTGCCCGCGGGGGCACGGCGTGTCGCGCCCCTCAGGACTCCGGGCGGTGCCGGGAGCCCACGGGGGCGGGCAGCTCCTCGGCCGTCGGCGGCTGCTCCACGCCCAGCGAGTTGAGGACCTCGGCGTAACGCAGGGCCGCGATCTTGCCGAGGAGGCTGTCCGCGCCGAGAGACGCGCCGAGCCGGGCGCCGAAGCGCGCCGCGATCGCCTCCATCCTCTCGACGGACAGCTCGGGGCCGAGCGCGCTGGGGGCGATCACCGGGCGGCGGCAGCCCCCCTGGCGCAGCTGGCCGACGATCTGCTCCACCGAGGCCTCGTTCTCCAGGTCCGCGGGCAGCACGGTCAGGCCCAACCGGGCGGCGAGCAGGACCGCGGTCACCCCCGCGGCCCCGACGGCGCCCTCGCCTCCGACGGCTCCCACCACGACGCCGTCCGCCATGGTGGTGTTGCGGGCGACCACGCTGATCAGCCTCATGCGGTCGGCCCGGACGTATCCGGCCTCGGCCAGGCGCAGGTGCAGGACCTCGGCGAGCATCGGGTGCGGCCCGAGCCCCTCGGTGACGCGCACGTCGGCGCCGGTCCGGACGGCCGCGTCCTCGATCGCGGCCGAGACCCTCCGGTGCGGAGCGGTCACCAGGGGAACGACGACGCCGCCCAGGGGCCTTTCGTCCGAGGGGCCGAGGTCGGCGAGCGCCTCGGCCAGGGTCTGTTCGTCGCCCTCGACGTGCCCGTAGCGGATGGTCACCTCGGGGCGGTAGGCGCGCACGAGGTCTGCCATCCGGGCACCGATCGACTCGCCGTCGGCGCCCCTGGCCTGTTCGGCCGTGCCCGGGACCGCCATGATCAGCGCGGGAGTGCCGAACCAGTTGTCGAAGGACAGCGGGTTGCGGTGGCGGCCGGAACGCCGCTTGGGCAGTTCGCGTGGGGGAAGTCGGTCAGAGTTTCGCATACCAGGATTCAGATGAGAGGCGGATTGGGGTGCCCAGTCGGAAGAGTGGTCGTCGGACGCGACATTGTAGCGTTCAACACCATATTCACGGGCGTGTCTCCTGAACGTATACCGAGGCGTCCCCCAGGTGGGGGGCCGGGGGGACGCCTCGCCCGGATCAGCCGCTCATGGCGGGGCTTCGGCCCTGGATCACGTGGGTGACCAGCTCCACCAGCACCTCCTTGCAGGATTCCCGGTCACGCGCGTCGGCCATGACGATCGGCACCTCCCCGGAGATGTCCAGCGCCTCGCGGACCTCTTCCCGGCAGTAGTCGGCGGACGCGTCGAAGCGGTTCACCGCCACCACGAAGGGCACGCCCCTGCGCTCGAAGAAGTCCACCGCGTGGAAGCAGGTGTGCAGGCGGCGGGTGTCGGCCAGGACGATCGCCCCCAGGGCCCCCTCCGCCAGTTCGTCCCACATGAACCAGAACCGGTCCTGGCCGGGGGCGCCGAACAGGTACAGGACGATGTCGGGGTTGATCGTGATCCGGCCGAAGTCCAGCGCGACCGTGGTGGTGGTCTTCTCCTCCACCCCGCCGAGGTCGTCCACCCCGTAGCTGGCCTCGGTCATCACCTCCTCGGTACTGAGCGGGGTGATCTCGCTGACGGAGGAGACCAGGGTGGTCTTCCCCGCGCCGAAACCCCCGGCGACGATGATCTTGACGGCCTGCGGGATCGCCTCCGGCGGCCGGTTCTCAGAGTCTGCGGATGCCATCGAGTACCGCCTGAAGTACTTTCTTCTCGGGAAGCCGTGTGACCGGCGCGGACGCGCGGGTGCGCACGTCGCCGGCGGCGACGAGGTCCCCCAGGAGCACCCTCACCACCGTCAGGGGAATGTCGAGCCTGGCGGAGATCTCCGCCAGCGATATGGGTCTGCGGCACAGACGCATGATCGCCTGGTACTCGGGTTCCAGGGCCCGCTCCTCCCGGTCCCGGGCGGCCACCACGATGGTGATCATGTCCAGTCGCGGCCCCGTGGGCGGCCGGGTGCGGCCCCTGGTCATGGTGTAGGGGCGCACCAGGGACCCGGCGGGGGCGTCTCCGACGCCCGCCGAGGGCCCCTCCGATGTCGGGTGCCCCCTCCCCCGGTTCCACGACGGCGCGGGTCGCCGGGGGAACGGACCGGTCGTCGGCCTGCCGGGGGCGGGACCGGTCCACCCCGTCCCGCGCTGTTCCTCGGAGGTGTTCACGAACCGGTACCTCCCATGAAGCTGAGCCGCCCCGGCCTGCGCGGCGCGGCGGTGAGGAACTGGCCCACCCTCTTGATCCGCAGGTTCATCTCGTAGGCCACCAGGCCCACATCGGCGTCCTCCCTGGCCAGTACGGCCAGGCACGCGCCCGCCCCCGCTGCGGTGACGAAGAGGTAGGAGTGCTCCATCTCGACCACGGTCTGACGGACGTCGCCGCCGCCGAAGTGCCGTCCCGTGCCCCGTGCCAGGCTCTGGAAGGCCGATGCCAGCGCCGACAGGTGCTCGGCGTCGTCAGAGGCCAACCCCCGCGAGCGTCCGAGCAGCAGCCCGTCGGCGGACAGCACGATCGCGTGCTCGGCGCCGACGACGCGGTCGACCAGGTCGTCGAGGAGCCAGTCCAGGTTGTCCGCGGCGTTGCTCTTGCCCACCATCTCAGTCGCTCTCTCCCGTGTGATCGTCGGCTCTGCCGCCGACCTGACCGTCACTGTCGTGTTCGCGGCCGTCGGCATCGACGTCCGCCTCCCGTCCTCGCCGGGTCCCGGCGCTGAAGGCGTCCATCATCCGGCGCGCCTGTTCGGGGCTCCTCTGTGTGGGGCCTGGGGCATCCGGGGTCTCCCGCTCCGGTTCGATCTCCTGTCTGAGCTGGGGCGCGAGACTGGCCTGGCGCCTGCGTCTGGGAAGCCCCTCCCGCTCGGGCCCGGCCCCCACGAGGCCGCCGTGCGCCGCTCCCGGGGCCGGATCGGCGGCGGTCGCGGGCCGCACCGCCACGGGGCCGGACGGGTCCGGGTCGGCCACGGGCTCCGGGACCCTGCGCAGGGGCGGCGGGTTCCGCGTCCCCTGCTCGTCGGTGTCGCCGGCCCCGTCCCGGTGCGGGGGGACCGGCCGCAGGACGGGCCTGGCCCGGCGGGGCGCGTAGCCGGTGTCGAGCAGGTCGGAGTCCGCCTCCGACTCCTCCTGCCGGCGGCGCTCCCGGGCCGCCTGGCGCGCGGCGACCGGGGGCCGCTCCGGAGCGGCGGAGGAGGCGGCGACCAGCGTCCCCGGGATGAGCACCACGGCCCTGGTCCCCCCGTAGGGCGAGGGGCGCAGCTGGGCCTTGATGTCGTGCTTGACGGCGAGGCGCGCGACGACGAACAGGCCCAGGCGCGAGTCCGCGCCCGGGGCCATCACGTCGAACTCGGGTGCTTCGCTGAGTGTCCTGTTGGACGTGTTCAGGACGTCCTCGGGCATGCCGAGTCCCCGGTCCTCGATCTCGATGGCCACGCCCTTGGGCACCGACTCGGTGGCGATGGTGACCTCGGTGTGCGGCGGCGAGTAGGCGGTGGCGTTCTCCACGAGCTCGGCGAGCATGTGGATGACGTCGGCGACGGCCGCGCCGGCGAGCGCCAGGTCCGGCACGGACGTCAGCCTGACCCTGGCGTACTCGTCGGTCTCGGATATGGCGCCCCGCAGGATGTCGATGAGCGGGACGGGGTGGCGCCAGCGCCGTCCGGGCTGGGCCCCGCCCAGGATGATGAGGTTCTCGGCGTGGCGGCGGCCCCGGGTCGCCAGGTGGTCGAGCTGGAAGAGGCTCTCCAGCAGGTCGGGGTCCTCCTCCTCGCGTTCGACCCGGTCCAGCAGCTGGATCTGGCGTTGGAGCAGGGACTGGTGGCGGTGGGCGATGCCGAGGAAGACCCGGTTGACCCCCGCGCGGATGTCGGCCTGCTTGACGGCCGCGCCGACGGCGGTGCGCTGGGCGATGTTGAAGGCGTCGGCGACCTGGCCGACCTCGTCGTCGCCGTGGTCCAGCTGCTTCAACTCGGTGTCGATGTCGACCTGGTCGCCCGCCTCCAGGCGGCGCACGATGCGGGGCAGGTCGCTGCGGGCGGATCCGAGGGTGTCGGCCCGCAGCTTGGCGAGCCGGTGGGTGAGGCGGCCCGCCGAGCGGGCGGCGACCCCGTAGGCGACGGTGCCCGCGAACAGGGAGGTGATGCCTCCGCCGAGGGCGAGCGTGAGCATCCAGGTGCTGGCGTCCTCGGTGGCCGTGACGACGGAGGCCGTCCGGGCGGCGGTGATGCCGGCCAGGTCCGCGTTGACCTGGTCCGCGACCTGGCGCCAGTCCTCGAGCCCCGCGGGGGGCTCGGGATCGCGGACCACCTCCGCGGTGAGGGGGTCGACGCTGACGGGCGCCTCGTGGAGGGCGAGGGTGTCGGCGATGCCGAGGGCGTCCTGCCACGCGCCGCTCCCGGCCAGGGCCGCCAGGGCCGGCGGTTCGCGGTCGTCGGGCGCGGCGCCCGGGTGGACGGTCTCGACGCGGTGGCGGGCGTCGGCGGTGAGCTCGGCGACCCGGGTCTGCTGGTCGCGGTCGAGGTCCCCGCGGGCGATGACGGCGCTGACGAGGGCGTCGGCGTGGCTGAAGCTCTCCTGGGCCCACATCAGGTCGGTGGCGGCCGAGGCCTCCGAGGAGGCCGGTCCGTTGTCGAGGGCGCGCGCCGTCCCGGCGTAGAGGCGGATGCCCTGCTCGATCGCCCCTGTGTAGGCGCCGACGGTGCTGTCGGCCCGCCCCGGGGCGGCGAGGGTGTCGGCGCGCAGTTCCTGGACGCGCGTCAGCGAGTCGAAGAAGTCCGCGGTGAGCGACTCGGTCGCCGGGTCGTCCAGGTCGCCGAGGGTGTCGCGCAGGTCCCGGACCCCTTCGAGGGCCTCGTCGGTCAGCTCGGCCTCCTCGACGAGGGCCGCCCGCGTGTCGGCCCCGGGCGCCGCGATGTACTCCGCGGTCAGGCGGCGCTCCTCCTGGAGGAGGCCCAGGGCCGCGGCCAGCTGGATCCCGGCGCGTCCCTCGCCGACGGCGGCTCTCAGGGAGACGGCCTGGGCGAGTGTGGCGGTGCTGAGCACCACGAACAGCACCAGGAAGGTGATGCTGGGGATCAGCACGATCTTGTTGATCTGCGCCCTGATACCGCGGCCGGCGCCTCCCGACTGCCCCATTGCGTTCCTCCCACGGACTGGTCGCGGGCACCGGTCGGGTGTGGCTGCGCCGCGTCCCCCGAGGCGTGCCCAGGGCCGCGTCATTCGGGGGTCGGTCACGGTGCGCGCAGGGGGGACCACGCATGGTGCCCGCAGACTCAGGACGCTACAGCACCCGGGCGGCGGGCGCGGGGGGAATGCCGAAATGGATATCCCGCGGTGGGAGGGATCGCGGAGGCGGTCGTGGAACGGGGACGCGCGAACGCGCGGGGGCGCGCACCGGGCGGGGAGGGAGGGGCCGTCCCAGGGAGTTCGACGTCGACGAGGCGCTGGAGTGCGCCATGCGCGTCTTCTGGGAGAGGGGCTACGAGG
>NZ_JBEXSY010000102.1:0-14355 GCF_040613895.1 Nocardiopsis sp. NPDC006198
GTGGCCGCCGATCGAGGTGATGGTGACGAGGCGTCCCCCGGTCCTCTCCAGCGGGCCGAGCGCGGCACGGGAGATGTGCAGGGGCGCCCAGAACAGCTCCTCGTGCAGGCGCACGACGTTGGCCGGGTCGAACCGCTCGGAACCCAGGAGGGCCGCCGCGGACATCCGGCGGCGGAGGCCGTCGTCGGCCATCAGTGTGGACAACCCCTCGGCGATGCCCTGGGCCGACCGGTTGGGCACCAGCAGCCCGTCCTCGCGGTCGCGGATGATCGACGCCGGCCCGTGCGGGCAGTCGGTGCTCACCACGGGCAGCCCCGACCGCATGGCCTCCACGATGGTCATCCCGAACGGCTCCTCGCTGGAGGTGACCGCGGCGAACGCGCCCTGGGCCCAGGCCTCCTCCACCCGCGGGTGCGGCCCCATGAGCCACACGCGGTCCTGGAGGCCCAGCGAACGCACCAGCCGGACCAGCGACGCACGCTTGTCGCCGCGCCCGTAGATGCGCAGTGTCCATTCGGGGAACTCGTCGCCGACCATGGAGAACGCCTCCACCAACAGGTCGTGCCGCTTGCTCGGCGCCAGCCGCCCGGCGGCCACGATCGTCCGCGTGTTGTGGCCGTTGGCGGTGAACGGCGGGGCGGGCACCGAGTTCGGGATGGACAGCACCCGGACCCCCGGCATCGGCATGCGCTCCGCGTAGGTGCGCGCGTCGGCCTCGGTCACCGTCACGAACGCGTCCAGGCGGGGGTACTCGGCCTCCATCACCCGGCGCAGCGGTTCGGAGTGCTGGTCGTAGGTCAGGTGCTCCTGGCCCACCTTCACCACCCGGCTCGGGGCGGCGCGGGCGATCACGACGTTCAGACCGGGCCGGGTCCCCACGACCACGTCGGCGTCCGTGGTGGCCAGGTACTCCTCCAACCGGTCGTCCGTGAGCCGACTGTGCGTGGACCCCCGGGTGTCCTCCTGCGGGAACAGCTCAGGCGGGAGCCCGGCCCGCTCGGACCCCTCGTACAGGGGGCGCCCCTCCGCCCCGGCGCCGGGGCCCCGCCTGTCCTTGCGCACGTCGACGAGGGGCCGCAGGCGCACCCCGGACGGCACGGGCAGGGCGGGCTCGGCGCGGTGCCGGAACACCGAGACGATCTCGACCTCGTGCCGTGCCGACAGCGCCGCCGCCTGGTTGGCGACGGTACGGACGGTGCCGCCGATGCCGTACATGTCGTTGATCAGATAGGCGATCTTCACTGGCCCCCCGTGTTTCCGGCGCCGCTCGGCGTTCTCTCGCGCGGGAAGGCGCCGACCCCCGTCGACCACGCCGATCCGAGCCCCCCGGCAGGGAAAGGCGTGGGGAATGAACGCTCAGGCTATGGGTCCTGTCCAAGTAGAAAGTACTTTATGTCGGATTACTGCCTGAAGGTTTGCCGGTCAATGTGCGGCTTTTGCGCACACCAGGGGTCGTCCGGGGAATGAGAAAGGCGCCGTCCCCCGGAGGGCGGGGGCGGCGCACGGGGCGCTGGTCTCGGCGGAGACGCGCCGAGGGCGGGTTCAGTAGGTGCCGGAACCCTCCCACTGAGCGAAGGCGCCGCAGGGCGAGTCGTAGGCGGCAGCGATGTAGCCGATCCCCCAGGAGATCTGCGCCGACGGGCTCTCCATGTAACCGGCGGGCATCGAGCCGTGCCTGGCCGGGTTGAACCCGGCGATGCCGCTGTTGCCCGTCTCGCTGTCGACGACGGTGTGGTCCCAGCTGGAGATGGTGCCCCACAGGTTGCTCAGGCACTGCCATTCGCCGTCGGTCCACCCGGCGTCAGCGGACATGCGCATGGCGAGGCTCTGGTTCTCGGTGGAGGTGGGGTCGTCGCCGCTCCACTCGTACTGCTCGGGTTCCTCCGGACGGTCGGCGTCGACCCACGTCTCGTCGCCGCAGTCGGGCCCCTCGACCAGACAGACCATCTGCCGGACCCCGCTGTTGAAGGTCTGGCTCAGTTCGAGCTGGTACACCGAGACCATGATCGCCGCGGCCAGTACGGTGACCGCCGCGAGCTCGACGAGAGCCGCGCCCCCGTCCTGTCCGGATCTTCGTGCCGGACGGAACCAACGGGAGGCGCGTTCGATCCGGGCCCGCACGCGAGGCGGCCCGTGGCGTGCGCCCGAGCGTCCGGGCGGTCCGCTGGGGGAGGGCCGTCGGCTGCCTCCGGGGGCGGGGCGGTGGGGGGTGGGCAACGCCGTCTCCTACGGGTGTCCGGAAAGGGAACGGAACAGGGGTCAGGAAATCGGAACATCTTCGATGGGCTCGAATCCGGGGATCTCGATCGTCACCGACTCGACGTCACCCGGCACCGAGAACATGGACCAGTAGGAGACCTTGTCTCCGGCCTCCAGGCGTTCTTTGAAGGAGGAGGAGTTGTTTCCTGAGCACAGGCACTCACCCATGCCGTCCATCACCGGGTGATGTCGGGAGGCCCCCTCGTTGCTCGCTACCGTGACACCAGAGAAGTTGGCTCCGGAGTAGGTGTAGGTGCGACCGTACAGCCAGGTGAGCACCACCCGTTCCGAACCCTGGTTCTCGATGCTCCAGGTGACGGAGAGAATATTTCCCGATTCGTTGGTTTCCACTTGGTTGACTTCGGCGATGAGCCCGGAGGACTCTGTTTCGTTCCCCTCGGACGTTCCTAGTGAATCAAGATCGCTGGCGCGGGGAGATGCAGATGCCCCGGTGATGCCGGTGGAAACGGCAAGGAAGGTGGAAGCGGTCAGTGCCAGAAGCCTGGCGGATCGATTTATTCTCCTCAAGGCTGTCTCCTACTTTTCGAAGGTAACACTGACTCGGCGGTTGCGCTCTCGTCCTTCTTCGGAACTGTTGTCGGCGATGGGGTCGCTTGAGCCGTGTCCTTCGCTCTCGTAGGAAATGCCGTTCCTGGTGACCAGTTCGCTCAGTGTTGACTCCACTGCTTCTGCTCGTTCCTCGGAAAGCGGAAGGTTGATGGAATCGTTGCCGGTATTGTCCGCGTGGCCGTCAATATTCACCGTCGCCGAGGTGGCATCGTCGATCTCGGTCGCGACTTGCTCGAGGATTTCCTCTGCTTCGGGGCTGAGGGTCGCACTGTTCGTCTCGAACAAGACGTCCGAGGAGAGGATGATGCTGACCTCGTCCCCGCTCTCTGTGCGACCCGTCTGGTCCTCCAGGTTGTCCGAGATCATGGTGAGGTCCAGGATCTCGGGCTCTGCGAGGCCCTCGTTCTCGATGCTCTCCGATGCGTACCCCAAGGGCACGTCGAGCAAGGGGGGCGCCAAGGCAGTGACGATCGTCATGGATTCCAGTTCCGGTGGGGGTTCCGGGTAGATGACCCACATGTCGACCGTCTCGCCTGCCTGAAGGGAACCCTCTACGGGAGGAGAGCAGAAGCATTTTCCGTTGCTTTGGTCATAGCTCAGGTATCGCTTCTGGTTTTCGGAATCGATGAGCGATACGTGACTCGCTGTGTTCTGGTCGCCTTCCTGGGAGAGGCCGTCGACGAGGGAGAAGCTCTCGGAAGAGTTGTTCGTGACCCCGAGTTCGAGTCTGACGAGGTTGTTCTCGAGCCTCTCGAGCGCGAACACGTCTATCTGGAGTTCGCTTCCGGGGTCTGTGGCCGTGGTTGTGCTGCTTGCGATGGGTTGGACGTCTTCTCGATCACCGGGTTCGGAGGGCTGGGAAGCGGGCAAGTCGGGGTTGTCGCTGCTTCCGTTGCTGGTTTCGGTTGACTCCGGGGCTACTACACATCCGGTGATGGTGAGGAGCAGAAGAGAGGTAGCGGTACCGCGACTGAGGAACGTGGACCCGGTCTCCCGGAAGAAGGTGTGAGGTCTGGGGGCACGGGAATTCTTGCTTCCACTCGCCCGGTCGGTTTTCATGTGCAGATCTCGGTCCCCTGTGCGTCCTTGTCGGAAAAGAGCGACGTTGCGCACGTCAGGGCCCACTGAGAATATCGGAAACGGCGGTCCCGACAGCCCCGCTGATGTTCTCTGGAATTCCGAGTGCGAACACACCGACGGCGATGGCCGCGACGAGGATGAGGATGGCGGCGTATTCGACGATCCCCGCACCCTCGTCCTGCCTCTCGGAGGGGGGCGCCAGGTAGGTGCTGAGCGTCACCCAGAACCTGTTGGGACTGTTCACGGAACTGACTCCTTGCGGGAAGGGCTGAGGGCGCCGCCGGGGTGCGGCTCTGCGCCGGTGAACCGAGGCGGGGGTCCACCGGGGGTGTGCGTGCGGGTTCTGAGTGACCCTGGGGAACCACTATCCGACACGGGCTCGGGTGCCGCCCTGCGTCCTGGCCGGATGTGGCCATCTTTCTTCAGGATGCCCTCCGGGGCACGGGGCCACACGCTTTCCACAGGGCTCGATGTCGGCCCAGGTGGATGCCGGTAACCGGGGAGTCGGTGGTTCACGTCCGCGCTGCCAGGGAGGTCACGATCGGTGCTCGTCGAGTGACCATGATGGCACGCGGTTCGCCGGGATGTCATGGCCGGGGGTGTAATGCCAGGCCACCCCGCGTCCGCGATATCGCCGTGGTGTTGGATGGGTGGGCCGTTCCGGCCGGGACGGCCGGAGGGAGCGTGATCCCGACACCGACGCGGAAAGGCGGCGGGGATGGACGGCAGTTCTATTCTCTTCCTGGTTCTGGGGGCGGCCGCGGGCCTCCTGGTCGGAGGCGTCCCGCTTCTGCGGGTCGTTCGCGGCCATCTCGACCTCCGGGCCGCTCTCCGCAGGAGCCCGGGACCGGTCCCGGCCCCCGACCCCGACGAGCTGAGCCCGAACGAGCTGGCCTTCCTCGCCGGGGGACCGGTGCGGGTGGGGGAGACGGCGGTCGTGGACGCGTTCCTGGGCGACCGCATCCGGAGCCAGGCCGCCAGGGGGTTCTTCACCCTCGTGGGACCCGGCGTCCCCTACGCGCACGAGAAGGACCCCACACGGCGCGTCCTGGTGAAGGCGTTCAAGAAGCGCGTCGGGGTCAGCGCCCGGGAGATGGTGCGCCGCGTGGTGACGGGCCGCGGCGTGGAGCAGATCAGACGGGACCTGGCCGGGTCCGGGCTGATCGTCGACACCCCGGAGGTCCGCGCGATCCTGGAGCGGCGGGCGGGGCTCCCGAGGGTCATCCGCGGGGGGAGGATCCTCTCGCTGCTGGTCGCCGCGGTGGGAGCGGGAACGTTCTTCCTGCTGGAGCCGACGAACCCGGGGCTGGCAGCCCTGGCGGGCGGCCTCGCGGCCTCGGCCCTCCTGGTCGCCGCACAGGCGGTCCTGGCCGCGACAGGCGGCCCGGCCGTCCTTCCCAACACCGCGGCGGGCGACGAGGTCGTCTCGCGGGCCCGGGAGCGCTACGGGAACACCACGGCCCTGACCACGGCCGAGATGACCCGGGACCAGGCGGTTCGCCGCACGGCGGTCACCGGTTTCCGGGCGCTGCGGGCCGGTGGCCGCGATCGGAGCTCCAGCAGGGCGGTGTCCGAGGACGGATCGCCGGCCATCAGCCCGGACCTCACCGCGGCCAACGCTGTGTCGGGGGGTGGGGGTGACGCGGGCGGCGGCGGTGGCGTCATCGACCAGGACAGCCTCTGCGAGTTCGCCGACCTCTGCCAGGGCGGCACCTCCGAGAGCGGCGGCTCCGACAGCACCTTCGGCGGCGGCTCAGGCGGTGACGGCTGGAACGGCGGTTTCGACGGATCCGGAGGCAGCGGATCCGGCGGCGGCTGGGGCAGTGGCGGCTGGGGCGGCGGCAGCGGTGACTCCGGCGGCGGAGGAGACGGCGGCGGGGGTGGCGGCGGGGGCGACTGAGCCCGCCGGCCGCGGACCGGCGGCGGGTTCCGGGCCGATGTGCGGGGGGACCGTGGCCGGGCCGGGCTCCGCTGGAGCCCTGCCCGGCCCGCCCTCACCGGGAAGACGGCGCCACTGCCTGCCTACAGTTCGGCGCCGCCACCCTTGACCGGTTCCCGGGTTGGGTGTGGGTCAGCCCTGTTCCGGACGCCGGAGTTCGGCCACCTCCGCGAGCAGCTCGAACGAGCGCAGGCGGGCCGACTGGTCGTAGATCATCGACGACACCATCAGCTCGTCCACACCCGTGTCAGCGACGAACAGTTCGAGCTTCTCACGGACGGTTTCGGGGGAGCCCACGAACGAGTAACGAAGCATGTGGTCCAGTCGTTCCTTCTCGCCGGGACGCCATGCCGTGTCGAGGCTCTCGACCGGCGGGCGCAGGCGCCCGCGGGCGCCGCGCAGGGTGCCGAGGAACGCCTGCTGCATGGTGGTGAACAGCCGGCGGGCCTCCTCGTCGGTGTCGGCGACGAAGGCATTCACCCCGGCCATGACGTAGGGCTTCTCCAGTTGGGCGGAGGGCCGGAAACCCGCACGGTAGGCCTTGAGCGCCTCGTACAGGGCGTCGGGGGCGAAGTGCGAGGCGAACGCGTACGGCAGGCCGAGCTGGGCGCCGAGCTGGGCGCCGAAGAGACTGGAACCGAGGATCCACAGGGGGACCCGGAGCCCCTCGCCGGGAACGGCGCGGACCGGCTGGCCGGGTTCTGCGGGCTCGAAGAACGCCTGGAGCTCCTGGACGTCGCTGGGGAACGTCGAGGAGGCGCTGTGGTCGCGGCGCAGCGCCGCCATCGTGCGCGGGTCGGTGCCGGGCGCGCGGCCCAGGCCGAGGTCGACGCGTCCCGGGTAGAGCGACTCCAGGGTGCCGAACTGCTCGGCGATGACGAGCGGCGAGTGGTTGGGGAGCATGATGCCGCCGGCGCCGACCCTGATGCTCGTCGTGCCCTCGGCGATGAACCCCAGCGAGACCGACGTGGCGGCGCTGGCGATGGCCTGCATGTTGTGGTGTTCGGAGAGCCAGAAGCGGGTGTAGCCCGCGCGTTCCGCGTGCTGGGCGAGTTCCCGGGCGGAGCGGAGCGCCTGGCCGGGGGTGGACCCCTCGGCGATGCTGGCGTGGTCGAGCACGGACAGCGCGATGGTGGACATGGTTGCCCTCTTCCCCTGCTGCGTAGCGGTTCCTGCGGCAGGGCCGGGGCGGGAGGGTCGGTGACCCCAGCCTGTCTGCGCGTTCGATGTTCGACGAACATCGAATTACGAAGGTACACTCGCGACTGTCCATGAGCCAAATCCCGTCTGGCCGTCGGCCAGGCCCCGTACGAGGAGGACCGCCTTGGCTCCCAGGGAGCAGGAGCACCCCGCCCTCAACGACGTGGAGCTGGTGACGGTGCTCTCCGCGCTTGCCGAGCCGACCCGGTTGCGGATCGTGCGGATGCTCGCGGCGATGGAGGGTGAGCGGGCGTGGAAGGACATCGACCTCCCCATCGCCCAGTCCACGCTGAGCCACCACCTGAAGATCCTGCGCAACGCCGGCCTGGTGCAGAACCGCACCGAGGGCACGCGGTGCTTCATCTCCCTGCGCGACGCGGAGCTGGAGGGGCGCTTCCCGGGGCTGCTGGAGTCGGTGCTGGAGTGCCGGGACACCGCTCTCGCCAGGGAGTCGGAGGAACCCGCGTCCCCGGAGAAGCACGGGGCAACCGAGGGTTCATCGGTCCCAGCGGCCACATGAGAGCAGGTCAGCGCCCAGTCACGGCCGGACGGAAGCCGTGGCCGGGCGCCGCGTTCACACAGTAGGCGACGGCGGTGGCCCCTGTCAGGGGTTGCGCCCGGCTGCAATGGAGCCCTCCGTGCTCCTCCGCCTCCGGCGGGCCGGTCCCGTTCGAGGTCCGGCTCCCCGCCGCCGGGGCGGCGCACCGTCGTCCGTCCCCCTGGGGGGCTGTCGGGCCGTGGGCCCGGCGCGGTGGCCCGTGCTCCCCGTTCCCCGGGCCGCGGGAGGAGACCGGGGAGGTTCCCGGGTGCGTTCGGGAATGTACGCTCTGTATCCAGGAGATTCCCGTACCCATGGGTCGTAGCTGGACGGGTCGGACACCGCGCCGACGGCCCAGGAGAGTCGAAAGCGTTCCCCCCATGGCACCCACCCCGTCTACTCCCCTCCCACCGCACGTCCGCCCCCTCGCCGGCGACGACCCGGAGACGGTCGGCGGCCACCGGCTGATCGGCCGGCTCGGCCGCGACGGCACGGGCACCGTCCACGCGGCCGTGTCGCCGGACGGGGAGCCCGTCGCGCTCAAGCTCGTCCACCCGCGGGCCCCGGCCGCAGGGGCGCGGAGCGCCGCCGCGGTGGTCCGGGGGAAACGCGGCGTGTGCTGCGTGAGGGTCGCGGACAGCGGGAACCTGGGCTCCCGACCGTGGTCGGCGACCCCCTACGTGCCCGGGACCGGCCTCGCCCGCCACGTGGAGAACAGCGGCCCGCTGTCCGGAGGCGCGCTCCTCGTCCTGGCGGCGGGGACCGCGGAGGCCCTCGCGTCGGTCCACGCGGCGGGCGTGCCCCACGGTGACGTCAGGCCCGCCAACGTCGTCGTTGCCCCCGGCGGCCCGCGGTTGATCGACCACGGGATCGCGCGCCTGTCGGACGACGCCGAGGCGCTGACGCCCGGGGGCGGCCCCGGGTGGCTCGCCCCGGAGCGCTGCGCGGGCGCCCGTCCCGACCCCGCCTCGGACATGTTCTCGTGGGCGTGCCTGGTGGCGTTCGCCGCGACCGGCCGACCCCCCTCCGGAGGGGGCGAGCCCCTCGCAGAGGCCGCCCGTCGCGCCCGCGAGGGGTCCGTCGACCTGTCCGCCGTACCCGAGGGGCTGCGCGACCTGCTGAGCCGCGCACTGTCGCCGGACCCCGGGCGACGGCCCTCGTCGGAGGAGGCGTACCTGGAGTGCCTGCTGCTCGCGGGGGTCGAGGACGACGCCACCCGCGAGGTGTGGGCCGACCGCCTGCGCGGCCTCGTCCACGCCCACTGGCCGCCGGTCGACACGGACTGGCACCGGCCCGGGCGGTGGACCGACGCCGCCCGGGCCCTGGCGGAACAGGGCCCGGGGGCGGTCCGGCCGCACCGCGGTCCCGCCGGCCCGGCCCGGGAGGGCGCGCGGGACGCAGGCGCCGGGCGCACCGCCGGCACCCTCCTGCGCCGGGGGCGGCCGGGCGGGCTCCTCGCCCTCACGGTCGCCGCGGGAGTGTTCGCCGGTGCGGCGCTCGGCGGCGGGTACCTGTTCCTGGACACCCTGGCCGAGGGGGAGGACACCGCCGCGCCGGAAGGCGGGGGCGGCGCAGGGGCGGAGCCGGAGGGGTCCGCGCGGCTCTCCGGGGCGGACCTGGTGGCGGCGTCGCTGGACACGTTCCTGGCCGCGGAGTCCTTCGAGCTCACCGTGCTCACGCACGCGGGGAACGGCGAGGGTTTCGGCCAGCCCCTTCCCGCCGACACCGGTACCGTCCCGACCCTGTTCGACCGGGTACTGCGCCGGTCCGGGTCCCCGGACGCACTCCGCTGGAGCAGCACCGTCAGCGGGTCGCGCACCAGCGACCTGATGGTGGTGGACGGGGAGCTGCTGCGCGGGGAGGGCACCGCCTGGGACGGCGCCCCCACCTGGTACCGGGTCGGGTCCGGGCCCGTGCCGGCCGCCACGTTCAGCCCGGAGGGGGTGGTCGGGCCGCTCGTCCGCGCGGCGGAGGCCGGCACGGTCACCGGAGAGGCCGAGACGGTCTTCAGGGCGCCCGCGCCCGCGGAGGACGCCTACGGGCACCTCGCGGGCGGTGTGCCCGAGGAGGTGCCCGCCGTCCGGGTGGAGGGGGACTTCCGTACCTCCGACGCGGACGCGCGGGAGGCGACACGGTTCACGCTCGTCGCCACGGAGGACGGCGTCCCGCTGTCCTTCGCCACGGAGGGCGCCGCGGACGGCGGCCCCGTCCTCAACGGGCGCCCCGTCTCACAGGAGGTGCCGCCGTCGCTCCTGGCCCCCGCCGTCCCGGTGGAGCGGTGGTACACGCAGTACACGTTCGTGGAGCTGAACGGCCGACCTGACCTGCGCGTCCCCGACCCCGCCGAGGTGCTGCCCCCGGGGGCCGAGGCCCCCTCGCCGATCGCCCACTGACCGATGAGGCCGCCGCGCCCGGGCCCGCCTCCTCAGGGGGAGGGGGAGTGGGAGCTCCCCGCGTAGGTCACACGGCGCAGCACCGCCTCCGCGGGGCCCCGGCGCCCCGCCCTGCGCAGCACCTCCGCCAGGACCACCGTGGCCAGCCACGTGGCGACCGCGACCGCCGCGGCCCCGGCCGTGCCGAGGGTCGTCCCCAGCCCCGCGCCGTAGGGCGCGAACACCAGGGTGAACACCACCGACTGCGCCAGGTAGCAGGTCAGCGACCGCTGACCGACCGCGGACACGGCCGTCACCGCCGGGCCGTACGGAACGTCGGACCCGGTGGCCCCGCGCCGTCCTTCCCAGCGGACCGCGAGAAGGGCGAACAGCGCCGCCCAGCCCAGACCGCCGAACCAGCCGACGGCATCGTGCAGGAGCTCCAGCAGGGCCTGTGCCAGGGGCGCCCCCGGGGGAACCAGCTCCGCGTACACCAGAGCGCTCGGCAGCCCTGCGGCGACGGCCGCGCCGAGACCGAGCACGGCCGTGCGGACCAGCAGCGCGCGGTGCGCCCCCGGCTCCTCCAGGATCCGGCGACGCGCCGCCCAGATGCCCAGGGCGATCATCGGCATGGCGACGGTCAGCATCGTGACCGGTGTGTACAGCAGCCATTCCCGGAACCGTTCGGCCGAGGCGGCGAGGAAGCCGGCCTCGGTCAGCGACGGCGCGGCGATCGAGGTCTCCTCGCCCGCACCGGCCAGCGCCACGGTCAACGCGGTGTTCAGTGCGGTCGCCCCGGCCGCGAACAGGCCCGCGGTCCACAGCAAGACGGCATCGCGCGCCCGCGTCAGCCCCACGAACAGCAGCAGCGCCAGCCCGTAGGCGCCGACGATGTCCACCGGCAGCAGCAGGACGCCGTGCGCCGCCCCGATTGCCAGCATCACCCAGCCGCGCCGCCGCAGCAGCCTGCGGACGTGGATCCACCCGCCCCCGCCGGCACGGACCCTGCGCATGATCAGAACCGCCCCGTACCCGAACAGGAACGCGAACAGGGGGATGGCGCGGGCGTTCACCAGGGTGAGCTGGAGGACCGCCACGGCCTGGTCGCCGAAGGTCCGGACGGGATCCGGTCCGACCAGGAAGAACTGGGCGTTCACCAGGGCGATGAACAGCAGCATGAAACCCCGTGCCAGGTCCGGCGCGAGGGATCGCACCGGGGTCGGCACGGGGTCGGTGGGCGGCGCTCCGGCCGCACCCGGGTCCTGGCTCACTGTGGTCCGCCTCCGTCTCGATCCGTGTGTCCACGAAGCTACGGACCGGGGAGGCCCGGCCCCATACGGCAGGCACACCTCTTCCGGTGGACCCGGCCCTACCCCCTGGGGTAGGCTCACCGGCGTGTCGCGTGCCCCGACCATGAGCAGTGGGCCGGTCGGTGGGCATGGAGGCACCTTGATCGTCGAGGAGAGCACCGTGAGCGCACCCACCATGCATCGCGCCTAGGAGTCCGCGCGGCGTCGGCCTGAGCCACGCCCGAACGCGTCGATCCACCGCGACCTCCCCGAGATCCACGACACCCGGTCGCCTCCGGGACACCTGTCATCCCACCCGACCCTTCCGTGCGCCCGCGCGCAGGGGCGGCCCGCCGGCGTGCCCCGCCGCGCGGTCCGCCGTGCGCGTCGCCGGTCGTGTGCGGGTTCCTCGGGGACGGTCGCCCACCCCACACCCCGAAGGAGACCTGTGCCAGATTCGTACGCACCGACCGCACCGCACGTCAGCGACTTCAACATCCCGGTCGTGGAGGAGTTCCGCGCCAACGGCGGCCGCGTGGGCGGCATGTTCGAGGGCGGAGACCTGCTGCTCCTCACCACCACGGGCGCCAGATCGGGCCGCGAGCACACCACCCCGCTCGGATTCGTCCGAGTGGAGGGGAAACTGCTGGTCATCGGCTCGGCAGGCGGCTCCGACCGCCACCCCGCCTGGTACCACAACGTCCTCGCCCACCCCATGGTCACCGTGGAGCTGGGCACCGAGGAGTTCACCGCCGTCGCCGTTCCCGCCGAGGGCGCGGAACGGGACCGGTGGTTCGCCGAGGTCGTGCGCCTGGTCCCCGGATACGGCGACTACCAGGCCGGGACCGCCAGGGTCCTGCCGGTGGTGGCACTGGAGCGGGACCGCCTCGCGGCCCCGTCCGAGGCCGCCAACCTCGCCGAGAAGTTGGTGGAGATCCACACCTGGCTGCGCGCCCAGCTCCGGCACGTCCGGGAGGAGGCCGACACCTTCCTCGCGGAACGCGCGGCCCGGGCGGGGCAGGAGGGGGGCGGGGAGCCGGTGCTCGGGCTCAACCTCCAGCTGCGGCAGCACTGCCTGGCGTTCTGCGAGTCCCTGCATTACCACCACACGGGGGAGGAGTCGATGTTCCCCCGCCTCGCGGAGGCGGAGCCGCACCTGGAGGAGGCGCTGCGGAGGCTGTCGGAGGAACACCGCACCGTGGACCGCATCCGCGGAGAGCTGGAGGCGCTCATCGGCGACCTGGCGACCGCCGATCCGGAGGCCTTCCGCCGTGAGCTGGACCGGATGACGCGGGAACTGGAGGCGCACCTGGCCTACGAGGAGTCCGCGCTGTTCCCCGTCCTGACCGCCATCCCGTTCCCTCCGGGCGGGCCCGCGTAGCCGCTGTCCGGAACTGTGGGCGGTGTGCCGCCTGCGATCGGTCGTGAGGAGACCCGCTTCCACTGTCACCGCCGTTGCCCCTGGTGGCGGTGGGAGCGGGGCCGCTCCCGAAACCGGTCACGACACGTATTGCCTCCGGCACGACCGGTATCCGGGGTTCGGCACGAACCACCGCGCCGGTGTCCGTCAGTGTCCGCGGAAACGCCCTACGTAGCCTCGCCCGCTCCGGGAAGTTACGTAGTGACCACGTATTGTCCGCGCCCGGGCCGCCGCGCATGATGGAAGCAGGGTGGCCACCCTCCGCATCCCCCGCCCCCTCCCCGAAGGGTTCCTCCCACCATGCGCAAGTTCGGTGCGGTCCTCGCGGCCGCAGCCCTGTTGCCGGCCGTGCTCGCAAGCCCCGCCCTCGCCGCCGACGCCCCCGACACGACGGACACGGCGGAACGCACCTACATCGTCGTCCTGGACGAGGACGCCTCCCCGGACGACGTGGCCGACCGCCACGGAGACGACCCCAGCAGCGTCTACGAGCACGCGCTCACCGGCTACGCGGCCGATATGACCGCCGCCGACGCCGCCGCACTGCTCCAGGACCCCGACGTGGCCTTCGTCCAGGAGGACCAGGTCATGCACACCTTCGCGCAGGACGTCCCGGACGGGGTGGCCCGCACCTTCGCCCCGGACAACCCCGGCCTGGCCATCAACGGCCAGGCCGACTACGTGCCCGACGTGTCCGTGGCCGTCCTGGACACGGGTGTGGATGCGGGCCACCCCGACCTGAACGTCGTGGACGCCGTGAACTGCACGAGCGGGACCTGCGTCCCCGTCACCGGCGCCGACGGGAACGGCCACGGCACCCATGTGGCGGGCACCACCGCCGCAGTCGACAACGACGAGGGCGTGGTGGGCGTGGCGCCCGGCGCCGCCATCTGGAGCGTGCAGGTCCTGAACTCCGGCGGCAGCGGCTCCCTCGCCGGGATCACGGCGGGCGTGGACTACGTCGCCGCCAACGCCGACCAGGTCGCCGTGGCCAACATGAGCCTGGGCTGTCAGGGATGCACCAACCAGGCGCTCAGCCGGGCCATCGCCGGGTCCGTCGACGCCGGCGTCGCCTTCGCCGTCGCCGCGGGCAACAGCGCCACCAACGCCGCGAACTTCTTCCCGGCCAACCACCCCGACGTCCTGACGGTCTCCTCCATGGCCGACTCCGACGGAGCACCCGGGGGCACCGGCGGCACGCTCCGCTGCACCGGTGACGACGACGACACCCTCTCCTACTTCTCCAACTACGGCTCGGTCGTGGAGATCGCCGCGCCCGGCTCCTGCATCACCTCCACCATGCCCGGTGGCGGCTACGGGTCCATGAGCGGTACCTCGATGGCCTCGCCCCACGCCGCGGGCGGCCTGGCACTGCTGGCCGCGGGCCCGGCCAAGCCGACCGACCGGGCCGGGGTGCTGGCGCTGTACGACGCCCTCGTCGGCGCGGGCAACCACGACTGGACCGACACCTCGGGCGACGGGATCCACGAACCGCTGCTGGACGTGGGCGACCCCGGCCTCTTCCCCTCCGACGGGTGACCCGCCGGCCCTCCGCCGCCGACCGCGGCAGGCAGGGCCCGGCCCACCCCGGGCGGCGGGGGACTGCCTCCAGCTGGGTCCGCCCGAGCCGTGCGAGTTCCACAATCCGGGCCGGTCCCCCTGCCGCTACCTGGTGGTCATCGCCCGGC
>NZ_JBEXSY010000103.1:0-14244 GCF_040613895.1 Nocardiopsis sp. NPDC006198
GCCTGGACGGCGGCCCCTAAATGGTAGGGCTTGAGCTCGCACTACCGCGGGGTGAGCGCGACGAGCCGCCGGGGCCTCCCCCCGTCCGTCGTGTCCCGGCCCTCCGGGCCGGGCGTCCCCCTCAGTCGGCCCTGATCACCGGGATCATGCCCGTGACGGCCTCGGCGCCGCTCGGCACCGGGTCGGGCAGGACGGAGCGGATCCGGCGCTGGATCTCGCGGGTGATCTTGTCCTGCTGCTCCCGGGCGTCCAGCACGAGGTAGCGGTCGGGGTCGGCCTTGGCCAGCTCCAGGAAGCCCTTGCGGACCCTGGAGTGGAACTCCACCGACTCGGACTCGATGCGGTCGGCGGGACCGCCCAGGCGGGCGAGCCCGTCCTCGGGCCGCACGTCCAGCAGTACCGTCAGGTCGGGGACCAGGCCCTGGGTGGCCCAGGAGCTGATGTCGCGGATGTCCTCGACGGACAGGTCGCGTCCCGCGCCCTGGTAGGCGAGCAGGGAGTCCACGTAGCGGTCGCTGATGACGACCGCGCCGCGGCGCAGTGCGGGCAGGATCTCCTGCTCGACGTGGTCGGCCTTGTCCGCGGTGTACAGCAGCACCTCCGCGCGCGGGGTGATGTGCGAGTTCTCCCGGTCCAGGAGCAGACCGCGCAGGCGCATGCCCAGCTTGGTCGCCCCCGGCTGGCGGGTGCCGATGACCTCGAAGCCCTGCTCGCGCAGCCACACCGTCAGCTCGCGCACCTGGGTGGACTTGCCCGCGCCCTCACCGCCCTCGACCACGATGAACGCGCCGGAGTGGACGGCCGCCTCCCCCTCGCCGTCGCTGACCGCGACGCCCCGCAGGGCGGCGAAGAGCTCGGGGAGCAGGCCGGGGCCGGCGTCGGGGCGGTCCTTGTTCATCAGGCGGTAGCAGAACAGTGCCACGAGGACGACCAGCAGGCCGGAGGCCATCAGGACGACGCCGCCGCCGCGCAGGTCGTAGGTGAGCGGGCCGACCGGGATCGCGTAGTCGCCGACGAGCCCGGCGAGCAGGGGCGCCAGCGCCATGGCGGCCGGCAGCGCGACACGGGCGGCGCCGTGCACGAAGACGACCGCGCCCTGCCGGTTCTCGTCCCCGACCTCGTCGTCGAGCAGCGCCAGGCCGGTGACCCAGGCGATGCCCGCGCCCACGCCGAGGAGCCCCGCGAGGACGGCGATGAGCACCGTGTCCCCGACGGCGCCCGTGAACAGCAGGGCCAGGCCGGAGAGGGCGACGCTCAGGCCGAGCAGGCGCCTGCGGCTGAACTGCTTGAGGACGCGGGGCCCGGCGAGCGCGCCGAGGGCCATGCCCGCGAAGACCGCCGCGAAGACGGCGCCGAAACCGGCGTTGCCCGCGCCCAGCGCCTCGAGGTGGACGCGCGCGACGCCGATGACGGCGGCGCCGCCCGCGAGCGATCCGAGCAGGCCCGCCACGAGGCCGCGCGGGAGCGGCTCGCCCCCGGGGCGGCGGCCCGTCGCCACGACGCGGAGGATCCCGCTGTCGCGGATGCCGCTCCCGCCGTCCCCGGACGCCTTGTGCCCGGGGATCGGCAGCACGGCGACGACGGCCGCCGCGACGAAGAAGGTGAGGCCGTTGAGGTAGAGGGCGATGTCGGCCTCGGGGCTCGCCATGGAGGGCAGCAGCGCGCCGAGCACGTTGCCGACCGAGGCGAGGGCCGCGAACAGCAGGGCCGCGACCGGGGCCGTGCCGTAGGTGGTGAGCAGGTTCAGCCGTTCGGCCTGCGGCAGCAGCCTGCGGGGGACCAGGCCGGGGACGGCGGAGTCCTTGGCCGGCGTCCAGAACAGGGCGGCGAGCTCCGCCAGGAGGCTGGCGATGAGCAGCCACTCCAGGGCGAAGCCCGGCACGAGGAGGCCCACGACGGGGATCGAGACGTACAGGAGGCCGCGCAGGACGTCGGTGGCGACCATCGTCCACTTGCGGTCGAGGCGGTCCGCGACCGCCCCGGCCAGCGGGCTCAGCAGGATCGGCGGGGCGAGCTTGATCACCACGACGCCGCTGACGGCCGCGTACTGCACGAGCGTGGAACCGCCGGCGGTGAAGATCGCCGCCAGGGACATCAGGGCCAGGAGGCTCAGCCAGTCGCCCAGGCTGGAGAGGGAAAGCGAGATCCACAGCCTGCGGAAGGGTGTGATCGCGAGGACGTTTCGCGCCTCGACTGGCGCTCCGGGTGCAGATCTGCTCATAGCGCTCAAGATATCGGTGAGGGGGAAAGGGAACGACGGACACGGGATCCGTCCCAGAATTCGGTGGATGACGCCGGGGGGCGCACACGATTCTGCGTCCTCGGGAGTCACGCCCACACTAGTACGGAAGATCATTGCCGAACAGGGGTGGAGACGGCCCACCCGGTGCGGACACGGAGATAGTACTCACCCGGGCACCCCTTCGGGGGACGCCCGGGTGAGCGGTGTTCTTCGGTTGTGGCCGCGGCCGGAGGAGGGGCCCTGCGGCGGCTACGGGCCGTTCCCCTCCGCCGGTTCCTCGGCGGAGGCGCGGGGGACGCCGGTCTTCTTGGCCGGGGCCTTCTTGGCGGCCGTCCTGGTGGTCGTGCCGGTCTTCGCCGCCGTCGCCTTCTTGGCGGCCGGCTTCTTGGCCGCGGGCTTCTTCTTGGCGGGCGCCTTGGCGCGGCGCTCGGCCAGCAGCTCCGAGGCGCGCTCGTCGGTGATCGACTCGACCTGGTCGTCCTTGCGCAGGGAGGCGTTGACCTCCCCGTCGGTGACGTAGGGGCCGAAGCGGCCGTCCTTGACGACCATCTTGGCGCCCGACACCGGGTCCTCGCCCAGCTCGCGCAGGGGCGGGGGCGCCGCGCGGCGGCCCCGCTGCTTGGGCTGGGCGAAGATCGCGCGCGCCTCGTCGAGGGTGACCGTGAACATCTGCTCCTCGGTCTCCAGGGAGCGGCTGTCGGTGCCCTTCTTGAGGTAGGGGCCGTACCGCCCGTTCTGCGCGGTGACCTCCTCGCCGTCGATCTCGCCGACCACGCGGGGCAGCGACAGCAGGCGCAGCGCGTCCTCCAGGGTGACGGTGTCCAGGCTCATCGACTTCAGGAGCGAGCTGGTGCGGGGCTTGGCCTTGGCCTTGGCGCGCTTGGGCCTGGCCTCTCCCTCGGCCTCCTCCGGCTCCTCGATGACCTCGGTGACGTAGGGGCCGAACCTGCCGGTCTTGGCCACGACGGGGCGGCCGGTCTCCGGGTCGGTCCCCAGCTCGCGGTCGCCGCTGGGCTGGGCGAAGAGCTCCTCGGCCTTGGCCTCGGTCAGCTCGTCCGGCGCCAGGTCCTCCGGCACGTTCACCCGGACGCCGTCACGGTCCAGGTAGGGGCCGTAGCGGCCCACCCGCAGCACGATGTCGGTGCCGGGGAGGGGCACGGAGCTGACCTCCTTGGGGTCGATCTCGGAGAGGTGGTCGCCCACGAGCTCCTTGAGACCGGTCTCCCGGCGGCCCTCCGTGTCCTCCCCGCCGAAGTAGAAGCGGCGCAGCCAGGGCAGGCTCTCCGCCTCTCCGCGGGCGATGTCGTCGAGCACGTCCTCCAGGCGGGCGGTGAACTCGTAGTCCACCAGGTTGCCGAAGTGGCGCTCCATCAGCTGCACCACGGCGAAGGCCAGGAAGGACGGCACGAGCGCCGTTCCCTTCTTGAACACGTAGCCGCGGTCGAGGATGGTGCCGAGGATCGACGCGTAGGTGGAGGGGCGGCCGATCTCCCGCTCCTCCAGCTCCTTGACGAGCGACGCCTCGGTGTAGCGCGCGGGCGGCCGGGTGCTGTGCCCCTCCGCCTCCAGGTTCTGCGCCTTGAGCGGGTCGCCCTCGGCCATCGCGGGCAGGCGGCGCTCGCGGTCGTCCAGGTCGGCGGCGGGGTCGTCGGACCCCTCCACGTAGGCCTTGAGGAAGCCGTGGAAGGTGATGATCTTGCCGGTCGCGCTGAACTCGGCGACCTCCCCGGTGGAGGAGGTCCCCTCGATGCGCACGGTGACCGACTCGCCGACCGCGTCCTTCATCTGGGAGGCGACGGTGCGCTTCCAGATCAGCTCGTAGAGCCGGAACTCGGGCCCGGAGAGGCCGGTCGAGGCGGGGGTGCGGAAGGCGTCGCCCGCGGGGCGGATCGCCTCGTGCGCCTCCTGCGCGTTCTTGACCTTCTTGGCGTACACGCGAGGCTTGTCGGGGAGGTAGTCGCCGCCGTACAGGCTGCGCACCTGGGAGCGGGCCGCGCCGACGGCGCTGTCCGACAGCGTGGTGCTGTCGGTGCGCATGTAGGTGATGTAGCCGTTCTCGTACAGCCGCTGGGCGACCTGCATGGTCTGCTTGGCGGACAGCCCGAGCTTGCGCGAGGCCTCCTGCTGGAGGGTCGTGGTGCGGAACGGGGCGTACGGGGAGCGGCGGTAGGGCTTGCGCTCGACCGAGCGGACCGAGAACCCGGCCCCCGCCAGGCGCTCGGCCAGGCCGCGCGCCGTCGCCTCGTCCAGCTGGCGGACCCCGCGGTCCGAGCGCAGCGCGCCCTGGGGGGTGAAGTCGCGGCCGACGGCGACGCGGGTGCCGTCCACGGAGACGAGGGTGGCGGGGAAGGTCGCCGGCCCCTCGGGGACGCCCGCCTCGCTCGCGTCGAAGAGCGCCTTGAGGTCCCAGTACTCGGCGGACGTGAACGCCATGCGCTCGCGCTCGCGCTCCACCACCAGCCGGGTGGCCACGGACTGGACGCGGCCCGCCGAGAGCTTCGGCATGACCTTCTTCCACAGCACGGGGGAGACCTCGTAGCCGTAGAGGCGGTCCAGGATGCGCCGGGTCTCCTGGGCGTTGACCAGGCGGGTGTTCAGGTCGCGGGTGTTGTTCGCCGCGCGCTGGATGGCGTCCTTGGTGATCTCGTTGAACACCATGCGGCGGACGGGGATCTTGGGCTTGAGCTCTTCCAGCAGGTGCCAGGCGATGGCCTCGCCCTCGCGGTCCTCATCTGTGGCGAGCAGGAGGAGGTCGGCGTCCGCCATGAGCTCCTTGAGCTTCCTGACGTGCGACTTCTTGTCCGCGTTGACGACGTAGAGCGGCTCGAAGTCGCCGTCGACGTCCACGCCGAGCCGGGCCCAGGACTCCCCCTTGTACTTGGCGGGGATCTCGGCGGCCTTGTTGGGCAGGTCGCGGATGTGGCCGATGCTGGACTCCACGACGTAGCCGCGCCCCAGATAACCGGCGATGGTCTTCGCCTTGGCGGGCGACTCGACGATGACCAGAGCGGTGCCCGCCCCCTGCCGTCCGCTGTCCTTCGAGCCGTTCTTGCCGGCGCTGCCCTTCGTGGGTGGCACGCTGTTCCCCTACGTCTAGCCTTACGTGATCTATCCGGCCGCGGTCTGTCGGTTCCCGTGGGAACCGACAGTAACCGAAACTCCAGGCACTCCCCCGTCGATGGGCGTGCGGGGCCCTCTCCGCGTGTGCGGGGTCCACCGCCCCGGGCAGGGCGCCCGGCTCACACCCACCGGCATCCGCAGAATAAGCGCTTCGCGCACCGGTACCGGTCCGTAGCGTACGCGAGCGGTCCTGGCAACGCCCGTCGGTCAACGGTCGCCGCCTTCGTCGAGCACCTGGAACCCGTCTTGCGAGTGACTTCGGTCACACTTACAAACGTCCGAGTGCCGATATCCCCCAGAATGCGGCGAGTCCTCCCGGATATTCCCGGGAGGACTCGGCTCACGTCCTGAGCCGGCGTCGTCACCTCCACCCTCCCGCAGTCCACCGCGTTCCAAACGGAACGGGAGTGCGGAGGCGACTCATCCTGCTCTGCGGACGCACACGGCACCGGTGTGCCGGAGCGGGGTCCCGCCCGGGGGCCACCGCCGTCCTGTGGGATTGGGCACCTCGCAGTCCACCGCGTTCCAAACGGAACGAGGCGCCGTCACCCTCCAGGCCGGTCGGCGGGCCCCCGGGCCCACCCCACGACGGTCGCTACAGGCCGACGCCCGCGGCGCCGAGCAGGGTGCCGACGGGGTCCACGCTCGGAGCCGGAGCGGGCAGCTGGTCCACGTGCTCGGGAGCGTGCTCCGCCACGGCCTGGTGCGTGGTCTCGCTCAGGGTGTAGTCGACGGGCAGCATCTGCGAGACGGGGATCTCGGGCAGGTCGCGCACGACCGGGGCGTCCTGCAGCACGCCCGACTGGTGCTCGGTCGCGCTCTGGTGCACGACCGCGGCGCCGTTGTCGGTGGAGCTGGCGCCCGCCAGGCTCGCGACGGCGGCGACGGCGTTGCCGGTCACGTTGACGGGGACGTCCGCGTGCGCGACCAGCTGGTTGCCGCCCACGGCCGAGCCGTTGCCCGAGGTGGCGACGTGGGGCTCCTCCTCCAGGACCAGGGCCCCGGTGTCGGTGGCCGCGGCGCCCGCGACGCCGCCCACGGCGCCGATCGCGTTGCCGGACACGTTGACCGGGACGTCCAGGGCCGCGACCAGCTGGTTGCCGCCCACGAGCGAGCCGTTGCCGGAGGTCGCGACGCCCGACTGGTGCTCCCGCTCGGCCGACTGGCGCAGGATGCCCGCGTCCACGCCGGAGGTGTCGGGCAGGATGCTGGCGTTCGAGACGGCCTCGTTGACCAGGTCCATCGCCGTGAGCCCGGCGGGGGCGGACTGGTGGTGACGGCCGCCGCCCTCGTGGACCAGGGCCCCGGTGTCGGTGGCCGCGGCGCCCGCGACGCCCGCCACGGCGCTGATCGCGTTGCCGGAGACGTTGACCGGGACGTCCAGGTCGGCGACCAGCTGGTTGCCGCCCGCGACCGAGCCGTTGCCCGAGGTGGCGACGTCCGGGTCGTGGTCGTGCCCGTGGTGCTCGTGGCCCTGGTGCACGACGTCGTAGCCGTCGTGGCCCTGCTGGTGGGCGTGGCCGCGCTCGTCGTGGCCGTGGTGGCCGTGGTGGCCGTGGTGACCGCCCTCGTGGACCAGGGCGCCGGTGTCGGTGGCCGCGGCGCCCGCGATGCCGCCCACCGCGGCGATCGCGTTGCCGGAGACGTTCACGGGGACGTCGCCGTCCACCACGAGCTGGTTGCCGCCCAGGACGGAACCGTTGCCCGAGGTCGCGACCTCGCCGCTGTGGTGGTCGACCACGGCGGCGCCGGAGTCCGTGCACTGGGCGCCGGACGTGCCCAGGACGGCGCTGATCGCGTTCCCGCAGACGTTGACCGGGACGTCGAGGTTGGCGACCGCCTGGTTGCCGCCCAGGATCGAACCGTTGCCCGAGGTCACGGGCTCGGTGTCGGCGAAGGCCACGCCGGTGCCCAGAGCGACGAATCCCGCCGCCATGAGCGCGGACTTCGCGGAGATGCTGGCCCACTTACGCATGTGGGGAGTCCTTTCGAGAAGACATGAAGACATGTTGAAGAGAACAGGTGTGCTTGTGCGTGCTTGTGCTCGGGCAACAGGCCGTGCCACATCCCTGGGTGGGGTGCAGGCCTCCGGCCGGGGCCGGGGATCATCCGGACGGCCTCACACCTGGGCGGTGCGTGCCGGCCGGTTCAGGAGAGCGCGCCGCGGTCGGCGCCCGCTGGTTGCGGGTGACGCGCGCGCCCCGTCGATCAGCTCCGCCCTGGTTGGGCGGCGGCTGACGTGAACCCCGAGCACGTGGCCTCGGCCGGTGCTACGGGACTCGCGTCAGCCCCCGGGCCGCGCGGGGCGGCCCGGGGAGCCGATCAGGAGCGGGCCCTGCGCCGCATCCCCGCCACGACCAGGCCGGCCCCGGCGGCGACCGCGGCGACCGCGGCGGCGACCAGGCCGAACAGGCCGGTGGAGTCGGCGCCGGTGACCGCGAGCTCCGCACCCGGGCCCTGCTCGGCGGGCTGCCCGAAGGTCTGCTCGGACCGCTCCTCCGCGGACTGCTCGAAGGACTGCTGGTCGGGCTGCTCCGCGGACGGTCCGGCCGGGGAGGCGGACGGGTCGGGCGCGGGCTGCTCGTCCACCGGCGCGGAGCTCTCCTCGGCGAGCCCCTCACGGTCCTCGGGGACCTCGGGCGGGACGCCCTGGCCGGGGTCCTCACCCTCGGGGGCCTCCTCCCCGGGGTTCTCGCCCTCGGTGGACCCCCCGCCGGGGGCCTCTTCGCCGGGGGCTTCCCCGCCGGGGGCCTCCTCCGCGCCCTCGTAGCCGCCCTTCGGCCCTCGGACGGAGGACGACTTGTCCTCGATGACGGCGGCTCCGGAGTCCGTGCACTGGGCGCCGGCGAGGCCGAGGATCGCGATCGCGTTCCCGCAGACGTTCAGCGGGACGTCGAGGTCGGCGTTGAGCTGGTTGCCTCCGCCGATGGAGCCGTTTCCGCTGGTGACGGTGTCGGCGTAGGCGGTTCCGGCGGTGGCGGCGGCCGTGGCGGCGATGAAGCCGGCGGTCACCAGGGCGGCGATACGTGCTTGTGTCTCGTGGGTCATCGCGTGTCCTTATGTCAGCGAGAAGGATCGGCTGGCTACACGTGTGACCGCGGTCGGAGAGCTTCAGGCTCTGGGAAAGCCGGTGAGAAGGCACGCCCGCCGGAGTCGGCGGGACGGCTGCGTGCGGGAGCGCACGGACCGGCCGCGGTCGGGAACGCGGCTAGTCGGGGGCGAAGCTGGGGTCGTCCGCGGCGTCGCGGACGACCAGGGTGGGGTCGCCGGGAAGGGCGACCCGCTGGGCACGGGGAGCCAGGTGGGCGGCCCGGGCCATCAGGAACCCGGCGGCGCCGGGCGCGGGGAAGGACGGGGCGGCGGCGCCGGTGGCGTCCGCTCCGGCCGAATGGTGCGAGCCGCCTCCGCCGATGAGGCGGATGCGCTCACCGGGGTCGTCGTCATGCACCCGCTCGGCCGCCTCGACGGCGGCCGAACTCCATGCGGACGGCACCGCGGAGGCGCTGGTGTCCGCCGCCGTACCGGGACGGGGCGCGTCGGCGCCCCGAGCGGTCTCGGCGGCGGCGCGCTCGACGGCGGGGCCGGCCGGGTCGATGGGGAGTTCGTCGGTGGCGGCGAGGACGGGCAGGCCCAGGGGGGCCGTCGCGTTCGCGGCCCCGTCGATGCCGCCCTGGACGACCCGTGTGGACTCGGTCAGCCCGGCGGCGACCGTGTCCACGAGTCCGCTGTCGCGCAGCGAGCCGTCGGTGGACCGCACCACGTCCTGACCGGTGCGGGCGATGCCGCCGACGAGGCTTCCCGCGCCGCGGGCGGTCCCGTCCACGGTGGCCGCGGTGTCGTCCACGACCCTGGCCGCCGCGGCTCCCGCCCTGCTCTCCTCCAGCGCGGACGAGACACCCGTCTCGTCCAGGGCGCGGGAGGGAAGGGCGGCGGCCCGGGGCGCCACGGCCCCCGCCAGCGAACCGGTCGCGGAACCCGCACCGGCGGCGGCGTCGGAGACCCGGGTCTTCCGGAGCTCCTGGGTCGCGGCCCGGCCGGCGTCCTCCGCGGTGTCGCCGACGCCCATGACGCGGTCGACGAGGCCGTCGGAGCCGGGAGCGGTGTCGCTGTGGGCGACACCGATCCCCCCGGCCAGCCAAGCGACGGCGACGATGCCGGACAGGAGCAGCAGACGGGCACAGGCGTTGCGGGACACACAGGCAGCGCGACCGGTCGACACCAGCCACCCCCTGCCCGTGAGCACCATGACGCCCTCTCGTTTCGCTGCCGCTGGACGGTCCCGTGCGGCTGGGCCGCCACGGTCGTACCGGTGCCGCTCCGACCCGCACGGAGGCGGGAGGGAGAACCACGACACCCTCGAACTCAAAGCAACCGTAGCATCACGTTGGGTGATGCAACACCGAAACGTGAACCGCGCCGAAAAAGTTTTCGGCGCGGTTCACCAGGCACGACACCGCAAAACGCGTCGAGGTCAGCTCAATCCGACGAAACGGTCCAGGACCCTGACGCCGAACTGGAGGCCGTCCACCGGGACCCGCTCGTCCACGCCGTGGAACATGCCCGCGAAGTCCAGCTCCGGGGGGAGCTTGAGCGGCGCGAAGCCGTAGTTGCGCACGCCGAGGCGGGAGAAGCTCTTGGCGTCGGTCCCGCCGGAGAGGCAGTAGGGGACGGCCTTGGCCCCCGGGTCCTCCGCCAGCAGGGACTCCGACATGGCGTTGACCAGGCCGCCCTCGAAGGGCGTCTCCACGGCCGGCAGGTGGTGGATGAACTCGCGGTCGACCTTCGGGCCGAGCAGCTCGTCGATCTTCGCGAAGTACGCGTCCTCGGTGCCCGGCAGGAAGCGGCCGTCGATCTGGGCGGTGGCCTCGCCCGGGATGACGTTGGCCTTGTACCCGCCCCCCAGCACCGTCGGGTTGAGGGTGTTGCGGAGGGTGGCGCCGATCATGCGGGAGATCGGACCCAGGCGGGCGACCGTGGCGTCGACGTCCTTCTCGTCGAAGGGGATGCCGAACTCCTCGCAGATCTCCTCCAGGAAGGTCCGCACGGTCGGGGTGAGGTCGAGCGGGAACTCGTGCCGGCCCAGACGCGCGACCGCCTCCGCCAGCTCGGTGACGGCGTTGTCCCTGTTGGTCATCGAACCGTGCCCGGCCGTGCCGCGCGCGGTCAGCTTCATCCAGGCGATGCCCTTCTCCGCGGTCTCCACCAGGTAGAGGCGGCGGTCCTCCTTCACCGTGAACGAGAACCCGCCGACCTCGCTGATCGCCGAATCGCAGTCGGCGAACAGGTCCGGGTGCTCGTCCACGAGGTACTGGGCGCCCCAGGTGCCGCCCGCCTCCTCGTCGGCGAGGAAGGCCAGGACGATGTCGCGCGGGGGGCGGCGCCCCTCCCGGAGCCGCTGGCGCAGCATGGCCAGGACCATCGCGTTCATGTTCTTCATGTCGACCGCGCCGCGGCCCCACACGCACCCGTCGGCGACCTCCCCCGCGAAGGGGTGGTGGGTCCAGTCCTCGGGCGCCGCGGGGACGACGTCCAGGTGGCCGTGGATGAGCAGCGGGGGGCGGGTGGAGTCCTCCCCCGTGATCCGGGCCACGACGTTGCTGCGCCCCGGGTGCTTCTCGTAGATCCTCGACTCGACGCCGACCTCGTCGAGCTTGGCGGCGACGTACTCCGCCGCCTTGCGCTCCCCCGGCCCCGAATGGTCGCCGTAGTTGGAGGTGTCGAACTCGATGAGCTCCCGGCACAGGTCGACGACCTCCACCTCCGCCGCGCTCAGGACCCTGTCTGGCTCTGCCATCTGACGCTCCCGTCCAGCCGCACCTTTTGCCGTGCTGTCCCCCCGACCCTGCCATGGAGGCCCCCCGGCGGAAAACCTGGTTCGTGCCACCCCAGACTTTTGCTATGGTTGACCTGTACGGCGCGGCAGGCGCCGGACACCCGGTCCGGGTGGCGGAATAGGTAGACGCGCTAGCTTGAGGTGCTAGTGCCCGTTAAGGGTATGGGGGTTCAAGTCCCCCCTCGGACACAAACAGAAGGCCCTGGTACCAGGGCCTTTTTTGTTGTCCGGGCCCTGTCGGCCGGACCCGCGGCGGGGCCGCGGTCCCTCAGGCCACCAGGCCGTGGCGGTAGGCGTAGACGACGGCCTGGACGCGGTCGCGGAGCGCGAGCTTGGCGAGGATGCGCGAGACGAAGGTCTTGACGGTCTCCTGGCTGATCACGAGGGCCCCGGCGATCTCCCTGTTGGAGAGGCCGTCCGCGATGAGGCGCAGGACCTCCAGTTCGCGGGGGGTCAGCGGGGTGTCGTCCGGGGAGCCCCCGGCCGGCCGGACACGGGCGGCGTACCTTCCCACGAGCTGGCGGGTCACCCCGGGGTCCAGCAGCGCCGCGCCCGAGGCCACGGTCCGGATGCCGTGCAGCAGCTGCCCGGGCGGCGCGTCCTTGAGCAGGAACCCGCTCGCCCCCGCGCGCAGCGCCTCGTAGACGTACTCGTCCAGGTTGAACGTCGTCACCACGAGCACCTTGACGGGCGCGCGCACCCCGGCGCCGGCCAGCAGGCGGGTGGCCCCGATGCCGTCGAGCACCGGCATGCGCACGTCCATCACCACGACGTCCGGACCCAGCCGGCCGCTGAGGTCGACCGCGGTCCGCCCGTCCCCGCACTCGCCCACGACCTCCATGTCGGGCTGGGCGCCGATGATCGTCACCAGCCCCGTGCGGATCAGCACCTGGTCGTCGCAGACCAGGACCCGGATCGGCGCGGTCACGAGCGGCTCCCCGCGGGTATGCGCGCCCTCACGACGAAGCCGCCCTCCGGCCCGGGTCCCGCCTCCAGGTCGCCGCCCAGGACGTCGACCCGCTCGCGGAGCCCGGCGAGGCCGCGCCCGCTCCCGCCGGGGGAGCCGGTCCGCGGGCCGGGGCCCTCCGTGCCGACCTCCACGGTGATCTCCTTCTCGCCGTGGCGCACCAGGACCGAGGTTCGGCTGCCCCGGGCGTGCTTGAGGGCGTTCGTCAGGGCCTCCTGCACGACCCGGAAGGCCACGAGGTCGGCGCCGCCCGTCGACTCGGCGGGGGCGCCCTCCTCGGAGAACTCCACCGGCTGCCCGGCCCGGCGCGTCTGCTCCACGAGCGTGAGGACCCGGCCGACGGGGGGCGTCCTGGCCCCGGCGCCGTGGTCGGGGTTGAGGAGGTCGAGCAGGCTCCGCAGGTCGGTGATGGCCCTGCGGCCGGTGTCGGTGACGGCGGTCAGCGAACCGTCGAGCCGCTCGGGGTCCGCGGTCAGGTAGCGCGCCGCCTCGGCCTGCACCACCATCGCGGTCACGTGGTGGGTGACGACGTCGTGGAGCTCGCGCGCGATGCGGGTGCGCTCGGCGGTGCGGGTGTCCTCGGCGACGCGGCGGCGGCGTTCGGCCTCCATGGCCCGGGTGGACCGCAGCCACGCCCCGATGCCCCACACGAAGGCCAGCGCCAGGTAGAACGTCGCGAAACCGACCGGCGTCTCGCCCGTGCCGAGCTGCGCGAGCGCCGCCCACAGCACCGCGTAGGCGGCCGTCAGGACGAGCACGGTGGCGCGCCGGCGCCGTTCCACGTGGGCGCCCGCGCTCAGCACCGCGATGGCCAGCCCCGTGCCGGCGAGCGTGTGGTAGCCCATGAGCTGGTCGACGGCGAAGCCCGCGGACACCAGGGCGAGGGAGGCGGCCGGCCACCGCCGGCGCAGGGCGAGCGGAAGGCACTGGAGGGCGATCGCCACGACGGCGAGCAGGTCGAAGGGGCGGTCGGGGACGCCCCCGAGCATCGTCCCGTGGTTGTGGAGCGACGGCACGAACGACGCGGCGAAGAACACCAGTCCCAGCGGGAGGTCCCGGACCGTGACGTCGAGGCCCCGCCACAGTTCCGCGGCCCGCCGTAGATCGATCACCGGAGGAAGTGTAGTGGCGGATCCGCCCCCGTCCGCGCGGCGGGGGACGGGGCCGCCGCGCCGTGCGCCCGGCCCCGGGCGGACCCGTGACGCGGTGTCACTGGTGGCGCCGCCGGGCGGGGGGAATACTGGGGGAGATCCCGCCGCCGATCCCGGAGAGCCCCGCATGGACACCAGACGCCCGCGCGTTCCGCCGGCGGTCGCCGCGGCCGCGGGTCCGCCCGTCCGCCCGGGGCCCCGCCCCCTCCCGGCCTCCCCGGTCCGCGCCCCGGGCGGGTACCGGTGACGCCGTCCCGGTCCGGGGCCCGCACGATGTCCGAGCACGCCGACGCGTCCCGGGGGGAGTTGCGCACCGTCAACCTCGGCATCGTGTTCGCCTCGCTCTCCACCGTGGGGGCGCTCCTGGTGGTGATCGACGCGCCGACCTGGTGGCAGGCCCTCGTCCTGGCCCTGGGGGTGGCGACGGCGGCGGTGACCGTCACGCGGTGGGCGGAGGGCCGCGTCCCCCGTGTCCCGTTCCCGGCCCTCGCCGTCACCGGGGCCGTGTGGCTCTTCGGGGTCCTGGTGGCGGAGACGCCGACCGCGTCCTACGGCTTCGCCGTCGTGGGGACCGTCGCCGTGCACCAGGCGCACCGCCGCCGGAGGGCGGCCGTGCTGGGGCTGGCCGGCTTCGTGGCCGCGGTCCTCGCGGCGAGGCTGGCGGTCGCGCCGGGGGAGGTCGTCGACACCCTGCTGGAGTACGTCGTCGGCTCCGCGGGCATCGCCGTGGTGGCGGTCGTCCTCACCTCCCTCACCCAGATGGTCTCGCGCCTCGTCGCGGAGCTGGAGGAGTCGAGGGAGCGCGAGGCCGAGCTGGCCGTGGCCCGGGAGCGGATGCGCTTCGCCAGCGACCTGCACGACATCCAGGGCCACACGCTGCACGTGGTCAAGCTCAAGACCGCGCTGGCCCGCCGGCTGGTGCGCACCGACA
>NZ_JBEXSY010000104.1:0-13647 GCF_040613895.1 Nocardiopsis sp. NPDC006198
CGGGGGGGGGACCCCGGAACTGCCGCGGGGGTGGAGCCCCCGCCCGCCGGGCGGGGGCAGCGCGCGGCCCCGGCGGCCGGAGGGCCTGCCGGGGCCGCGAGGGGTACGGCCGCGTGGCGCCGACCGGAGACGGCGGGCCGGTCCCGGGCCGGGTCGTCCGGGCCCCGGTCTCCCGCCACGGGTCCCGGATCAGGCGTCCGGCGCCCCGGTGTCCTTGGGGTCCTCCGCGTCGGGCACGTAGCCGGCCGGGTCCGCGGTGCGGTCGCGCTCGTCCGCGCCGTGCGCGTCGGCCCGGTGGGCGTCGGCCTCACCGGGGTGAGGGCTCCTCACCGCCGCGCCCTCGCCGACGTCGGGGGAGTACCCGTCGTCGATCTCGTTGACGGCCTCCTCCTCGGCGCTCCGGGTCTCCCCGCCCCAGCTCTGCCGCGGGTACACGTCGTTGCGCTCGTCCCGGACCGCTTCGCTGATCCCCCGCTCACCCCGGCTGTCGTCGTCCTCGAAGTCGTACTCCTGGATGTCGTAATCCGGTTCGATACGCCGCTCGAGCTCGGCGGCCTCGCTCTCCTCGGGGTCGTCACCCATGTCGGTGTCCACGTCATAGGGCTCTTCGGTCACTGTGTTCTCCCCCTTCCCACGTTTTCACCGATGCTCTCAGACGAGCGGGCGGATGTGAAGGAAGGCGGGCCGGAGCTAGCGCCTGCGGGACCTCTCGGCGCGACGCAGGCGCAACGGGCGCAGGGCAGCCTCCAGGGCGACGGCGCCGTCGAGCTTGCTCTCGCCGGCGACGCGGTCCTCGAAGTGGATCGGGATCTCCATCATCTTCTGGCCCCTGCGGTGGGCCCGGTAGTGCATCTCCACCTGGAAGGCGTAGCCGGTGCTCTCGATGCTGGGCAGGTCGAGGACGCGCAGCGCCGAGGCCCGCCAGATCTTGAACCCGGCGGTGACGTCGCGCACGGGGATGGACAGCACGGCCTTGACGTAGGCGTTGGCCCAGCCGCTGAGGAGGCGCCGCCGCACGCCCCACTGCTCGGAGAGGCTCCCGCCCGGCACGTAGCGGCTTCCGATGACCACCCCGGCGTTGGTGGAGTGCAGGGTGCCCAGGAGCTGCGGGACGTAGCCCACCGGGTGGCTGAGGTCGGCGTCCATCTGCACGACGTAGTCGGCGCCCTCCTCCAGGGCGCGGTTCATGCCCTCCACGTAGGCGCGGCCGAGGCCGTCCTTGGCGGTGCGGTGCAGGACGCCGACCCGCCCGGGGAACTCGACGGCGAGCTTGTCCGCGACCTCGCCGGTGCCGTCCGGGGAGCTGTCGTCCACGACCACGACCCTGAGGCGGGGCAGGTCCAGGCTCATGAGCTGCCCGACCAGCACGGGGAGGTTGGCCGCCTCGTCGTAGGTGGGGACGACGACCGTCAGGCGCGAGTCCGCCCAGGGCTCGGGGAGCGCCACGGGCTCGGGGGTGACGCGCACCGGTTCGGACGGGACGTGCGGCGGCGTCGTCTGTGAGGGCATGCGCGGCGGCTCCTGCGTATGGGCGGCGGTCGGTCGGGAGGGCGGACTGGGGTGGGCCCAGGATCACGCACCGGGCGCCGATAGCGCAATGGGCGTGAACGGTAGGGTACGCGGTCCTTCCGACCGGTCGCGGCGGGGCGGTCTCACTCGCCCCGTTCGTCGGCGACCACGGCGACGTGGACGAGTGCCCCCAGCTCCTCCAGGGTCATCAGCACCTCGGGGTCGGCGCTGCTGTCGGTGACGAGGTGGGCGATCTCCTCCGGGGCGACGGTGGGCACCATGGTGTCGGCGCCGATCTTGGTGTGGTCGGCCAGGACGATGGTCTCGTCCGCGCAGGCCGCCAGCGCGCGGTCCACACTGGCCACCGCGGGGTTGGGGGTGCTCAGCCCGCGGTCGGCGCTGACCCCGTTGCCGGAGAGGAAGGCCCGGTTGACGCGGAGCCCGGACAGGCTCACCTCCGCCGCCGCCCCGACCAGCGCCCGTATCGGCCCGTGCAGGGTGCCGCCGGTCACCACCACCTCGACCCGCGCGGCCTCGGCGAGGACGTCGGCGACGCGCAGGGAGTTGGTGACCACGGTCAGGTCGTGGCGGGTGAGGAGCTCCTTGGCGAAGGCCTCCGCGGTGCTGCCGGGGCCGATGCTGATGGCGTCGCCGGGACGGACCAGGCGTGCGGCGGCCACCGCGATCGCGGCCTTCTCCGCGGCGCACTGGCCGCTCTTGCCCGAGTAGCTCTGCTCGTGGCCGATCCGGCCGGGCAGGGCGACCCCGCCGCGCCGGCGGTCCACGACCCCCTCGGCCTCCAGCGCGCGCACGTCGCGGCGGACGGTGACCTCCGAGGCGCGGACCTTGGCGGCGATGTCGCGCAGGGACATGGTGCCGTTGGCGCGCACGAGTTCGAGAATGCGCTCCCGTCGCTCGGCGGCGAACGCCGGACGGCTTTCCTCGGCCATGTGGACCCACCTTCACCCGTGCCATCGCACGGGCGTGGTCCCGCGCCGCTCTAGAGTACGGACCGCTCCCGGGCCGCGGGTTGCTCCGCCTCGGGCTTCTCGGTCAGGAGGGTGACGATGACGACCGCCGTCAGCGTGACCAGGCCGATGAGCGCACCTGCTCCGAACAACACGAAGACAGACATTCGGGCCTCCCCAGGGGACGGGCTGACCTGCCATTAACCGAATTCCCGGTTTGGGTTGACCTCACACCACCCAACGCGGGGAAAGTCGGGTGACAATGAGGAGCATGAAGCTCGACCCCGCGCCCCCGGCCCACGAGGTCTGGTGGGCCCACACCTCCACCGCCGACGACCGCCTGCTGCGCCTGCTGGACGAGGAGGAACGGGCGCGCAACGCCCGCTTCCGCCACCAGGCCGACCGCGACCGGCACCTGCTGGGCCGTTCGATGGCCCGCCTGGTCCTGGCGGACCGGGCCGGCTGCCCGCCCGAGAAGGTCACCTTCGACCTGCGCTGCCGTTCGTGCGAGGAGAAGGAGCGCACCGGCGCGGGCACCGGGGACGCCGCTCCGCACGGCAAGCCGCACCCCTCCGGGCCCGCCCAGGGGTGGGAGGTCTCCGTCAGCCACTCGGGCGAGTGGGTCGTCCTCGCCGTCTCCGGGGGCGTGCCCGTGGGGGTCGACGTCGAACGGGTCTCCGAGGCCCGCGACCTGGCGGGGCTGGCGGGCTACACGCTGGCCGCGCCCGAGCACGCGGCCTGGGAGCGCCTGGCGCCCGAGGACCGGGTCGGCGCCTTCTTCCGGTACTGGGCGCGCAAGGAGGCCCTGCTCAAGGCGACCGGGCTGGGCCTGTCGGGCGGTCTGCGCAGGGTCCTGGTGAGCCCGCCCCACGACGACGCGGCGCTGCTCTCCTGGGAGGGCGGCGGCGGCCCGGAGTCCGCCGCCCTGACCGACCTGGAGTGCGCCGAGGGGTACCGCTCGGCGCTGGCCGCGCTGGCCCCGGGGCCTCTGGAGCCCGTGGTGCGCACCGCCGGGGACACGGCGGGGCTGCTCCGCTCCTAGGCCGTGGTCCGCGGGTCGTTCCGGGCTCGTGTCCGCCGGGCTGCCTCTCGCCGCGCCGACCCCGCCCGGACAGCCGAGCCCGGGCCGACCTTCGCCACCCGTCTTGCGAGAGATGGCCCGGCGACCGCTCGCGGCGATCGGCGCGAGCGCCGAGCCCGCCGAAAGCATCCACCGAACACGCCCTGGGCCGTGGCCGGGGGGTCGCGGCCCTGCCGCCCCGTACCCGTGACCGGCCACGGGTACGGGTACGGTTACGGGGTCATCGGGGCCGGGCCCCTCGCGCCGGTGTGACGGGACCGGCCGCCGGGTCCGCCGTCCGGTCAGCTCCCCTCCTTGGCCAGGTGGCGGCTGATCACGAGGCGCTGGACCTGGTTGGTGCCCTCCACGATCTGGAGCACCTTGGCCTCGCGCATGTAGCGCTCGACGGGGAAGTCGCGCGTGTAGCCGTAGCCCCCGAAGACCTGGACCGCGTCGGTGGTGACCCGCATCGCGGTGTCGGTGGCCATCAGCTTGGCCATGGCCGCCTGCCTGCCGAAGGGCCGGCCGGCGTCGCGCAGCGCGGCCGCGGACAGGTACAGGGCGCGGGAGGCGGCGATCTGCGTGGCCATGTCCGCGAGCATGAAGCCGACGCCCTGGAAGTCGCCGATCGCGCTGCCGAACTGGCGGCGCTCCCGGGAGTAGGCCACGGCGGCGTCGAGGGCGGCCTGGGCGACGCCCACGGCGCAGGCGGCGATGCCCAGGCGGCCGGAGTCGAGCGCGGACAGGGCGATGCCGAAACCCTGGCCCTCCTCGCCGATCAGGGCGTCGGCCCCGATCCCGACGTCGTCGAGGAGGACCCCGGCCGTCGGGGAGGAGCGCATGCCCATCTTGCGTTCGGGCGGCGCCGAGCCCAGCCCCGGGGTGCCGTCCGGGACGTGGAAGCAGCTGATCCCCCGCGCCCCCGAGTCCGGCGCGCCGGTGCGGGCGAAGAGGGAGTAGTAGTCGGCCTCGCCGCCGTGGGTGATCCACGCCTTGGCGCCGTTGAGCCGGTACCCGCCCTCCACCGGCTCGGCGCGGGTGGTCATGGCGGCGGCGTCGGACCCGGACGCGGTCTCGGAGAGGCAGTAGGCGCCGAGGAGGTCGCCGCCGAGCATGGCGGGGAGGAGTGCGGCCTTCTGCTCCTCGCTGCCGAAAGCCGCGAGCGGGTAGCAGGACAGGGTGTGGACGCTGACGCCCAGCCCCACCGCGAGCCACCCGCGGGCCAGTTCCTCCACCACCTGGAGGTAGACCCCGTAGGGCTGGTCGCCGCCGCCGTACTCGCCGGGGTAGGGGAGCCCGAGCAGGCCGGCCCCGCCCAGGACCCGGAAGACCTCGCGGGGGAAGACCCCCTCCTCCTCGTCCTGGGAGGCGCGTGGGGCGAGCTCCTTGTCGACGATCTCCCCGGTCAGATCGAGAAGCTGTTCCGCCTCGGGTGTGTGCAGCATGCGTTCGACCGCCATGAGCCTCTCCCACGGTTCCGCGCCGGCCCCATCCAACGACTGGATGTAGTAGGACGTCCAACTATATGGTGACGAGCGGCACCCTATCCCAAGGCGCGGTCGCGCACGAGGCCCGGGGCGCCCGCCTCTCGACAAAGGGGAATCGGACCCCCGATCCCCTGGACGGCCCGACTCGCAGCGGCCTCCGCGACAGCACGTCTGTACACGGGCCCCCTCCCCGTCCTAGATTCCACGCATGGACCTCGAACTCCGCCACCTGCGCACCATCTGCCTCCTGGCCGACACCGGCAGCGTGACCAAGGCGGCCGCGGCGCTCTCCACGTCCCAGCCCGCCCTCACGACGCAGCTCCAGCGGATCGAGCGGGAGGTCGGCGGACCGCTCTTCCACCGCGGGCGCTCGGGGGTCCGCCCGACCGAGCTCGGGGAGTTCGTCCTGGTCCGCGCGCGCTCGGTCCTGCTCTCCATGGACGACCTGCTGCACGACATCACCGCGCGCGGGGCCTCCCCCTCCACGCTCCGCGTGGGCGGCGTCGGGCCGCTGACCATCGAGCTGTCGGCGCGGCTCCCGGAGGTCTTCCCGAACGTCCCCGTGCACGTGCGCACCGAGTACTCCCCCAAACTGGTCACCGACCTGGTCCGCGCCGGGCGCCTGGACCTGGGGACCACCATCGACTACGTGGACCGCGACCTGTCCACGGACGGCCCGCTGGCCTGGGCGATGCTCTCGGTGGAACCCCTGCACGTGGCCCTGTGGGCGGAACACCCGCGCGCGCACCAGACACTGATCCGGCTGGGCGACCTGGCCGAGTCCCCGTGGGCGCTGACCCCTCCGGACGGCACCGGATGGCCCGAGTGCTTCTACCTGGCCTGCCAGCGCGCGGGCTTCACCCCCGAGGTGCCCTACCGGCTCTACGACCGGTCGGAGATCCGCGACCTCATCGCCGACCGCCGGGCGATCGCCCCCTGCCAGTCCGACTTCGACACCGGTGAGGACGTGGTGATACGTCCGCTGGAGGGCGCACCCATACAACTGCGGCACCTCCTGGTCTGGCGGCGCGACAGCGCGGTGCACCAGGCCTCCGACGCCGTCGCGCGGCTGGCGCGCGAGATCCTGCGGGGGGCTCCCCGGCCCGCGGGCTCGGTCAGCTCGGTCGAGGCCGTCGCCACCGCCGCCGGAGGCGGAGCCGCCCCCGGCGACGGCACCCCCCGGGCCCTGGCCGGCCCCTCCGGCGGACGGACGTCCGACCGGCCCGACAGCTGATCCCACCCCCGGCGGAGGCCCGCGGGAGCGTCCGGGGACGGCGCCCCTCCGACCGCGGCGGGCGCCGCGTGCGTCGGGAGCGGCGCCTCACGGCCCGGCGTCCCGGGCGGGAAAGGCGGGCACGGGCCCCGCCCCGCGCGGCGGCCCCGCGACCGTGTTCCCGCGTCCACCCGGAGAGGGGGCCGGCCGGGCCCCCGGACCGGCCCGGCAGCGCGTTCCCGCACCCGCCCCGAAAGGGGCCCTGCCGCAGCGCCCCCGCGCCCGCCGCGCGGTGATCCGCGCCACGGTTCCCGCGCGCCCCACGCCTGTGGCGGCGCGCCGCACACCGGCCCCGGACCGCGATCCCGTACGGGACCGCCCCCGCACCCGCCCCCGGCCACGGCGCCCGCGGCACGCGCGGAACCCGCTCGGGTTGCAGTGGCATGCGACACGCGTATGGTGTTTACTCGCAAGTAACGTACCCGCCAGTAGGGTTTCCCCCCGATTTCCTCTCCCCCATCCGCCCACTACTCCCCCAGGGGCCACCCACCCAGTCTGATCAGGCGCGACCTAGTCCAGGACACCATTCATGCGACCACTGAGCACCATCGCCTCGGCACTCGCCGTCGCGGTTCTCGTCTCCTCCTGCTCCGGCGGACGGACCGCGGAGGAGGAAGCCGCGGCCCTCGAGGCCGACACCCGGGGGGTCAGTGACGACGCCGTCGTCATCGGCACGCACCAGCCCCTCACCGGACCGGCCTCCCCCGGGTTCCGCCACGTGTCCACGGGCGCCCGCGCGGTGTTCGACTACATCAACGACAACGGCGGCATCCACGGGCGCCGGATCGAGTACCAGGTCCAGGACGACGCGTTCGACCCCGCGCAGACGATGGAGGCCACCGAGACCCTCATCGAGGACCAGGAGATCTTCGCGATGCTCGGCGGCCTGGGGACGCCGACCCACGAGGCGGTGATCGACGACCTCAACGAGGAGGGCGTCCCCGACCTCTTCGTCTCGTCCGGCGCCCTCGCCTGGGACCAGCCGGAGGTCTACCCCTACAGCTACGGGTTCCAGGTCGACTACTCCAAGGAAGCCAAGGTCCAGGGCAGCTTCATCGCGGAGAACTTCCCCGGTGACGACGTTGGCCTGCTGTACCAGAACGACGACGTCGGCCCCTCCTCCCACGCCGGGATCGAGCAGTACCTCACCGAGGAGATCGTGGCCTGGGAGTCCTACGACCCCGGGGTCCCCGAGCTCGCCGGACAGGTCGCCGAGCTGAAGGCGTCCGGCGCCGACATCGCCGTCTGCTACTGCATCCCCGCGTTCCTGGGCATGGCCATCCTGGAGGCCGCCTCCATCGGGTACACCCCGCAGTGGGTCGCCCCCAGCTTCGGCGGGGACGTGGAGATCATCACCGGGCTCATCGAGGAGTACGCGGAGGGCACCGCCGCCGAGGACGTCCCGCCCGAGTCCTTCACGGACGGGCTCATCATCACCGCGTTCCTGCCGATGGCGGCCCAGCGCGAGGACCCGTGGACCGAGTTCTACCTGGAGATCCACGAGGAGTACAACGAGGGCACACCGTTCACCGACACGACCGTGTACGGCATGGTGCAGGCGACGCTGTTCGCCCAGCTGCTGATGGAGGTCGGCCCCGACCTGACCCGGCAGAACCTGGTCGACACCCTGCACGCCAACGAGTGGGCCGGCCCGGGCCTGGTCCCGTTCGTGGCTACCGAGGACGACCACAGCGGGTACTCCGGTGTCATGGTGATGCGGAACAGGACCGGGGAGGAACCAGAGGTCCTCCAGGAGCCGATGGTCACCGACAGCGACGGCGGGGAGATCCTCCCCTTCGAGCTGGAACGCCCCACCCCCGACGAGGTGGCCCTCTTCGACGGCGCCTCCGGCGGATAGCGCGGGACGGGCGGCGGTCCCGGCCCGGGACCGCCGCCGTCACCCCCCGGTCCGCGCCGCGGACCGTGCGCGCAGCCACCACCCGGCGCCGATCACCACCGTGAGCAGCACCCCCGCCACGGTCACCGGCACGCCCAGGTCGGCTCCCCCGCTCCCGACGAGCACCAGCGCCGCCGTCGCGGGGACCGCACCCGCCAACGTGCCCGCCGCGAAGGGCCACACGCCCATCCGGGTCAGCCCGAGACCGTAGTTGACCGCCTGGTAGGGCACCACCGGCAACAGCCGCAGCTGGAGCACCGCCACGAACGCGTGACCGCCCACAAGGGCGTCCAGCCGTGCGCGGATGCCCGGGGGCAGTCGCCGTGCCACCGCGTCGCCCGCCACGTGCCGCGCCACCGCGAACTGGGCCAGGGCCGCGCACACACCGCCCGCCAGGGCCGGCGCGAGGCCGAGGGGGAACCCGAACACCAGTCCCGCCAGGGCGTTCAGGGCCGGCCGGGGCACCAGCGCGAAGACGGCGACGACGTAGACGACCAGGTAGACCGCGGGGCCGGCCGCGCCCGCCTCCTCCACCCGGCTCCGCAGGGCCTCCGCCCCGGGCACGTGGAGCAGGGCGAGCACCACCACCGCCGCCCAGGCCGCGAGCAACAGGAACCGCGACACCCGCACCCCGCGCCCGCCGCCCGTCCCCTCCCCCATCCCGGAAGCCTATGCCGCTCCGCGTCAGCGGCGCTCCAGGCGCGGGAACACCACCTGCTTCAGGATGATCGTGAGCGCCGCCACCGTGGGGATCGCCAGGAGCGCGCCGACGAGCCCCATCAGCGTCCCGCCGACCAGCGCGGCGGTGATGTTCGCGGTCGGCGCCACGTCCACCGCGTGGCGCATCACCCTCGGGGAGATCACGTAGCTCTCGATCTGCTGGTAGACCAGGAAGAACACCAGCGTGACCAGCCCCAGCAGCGGGCTCCCGAGGGCCACCGCCGCGGAGGCGGCCAGCGCGCCGATGGTGGTGCCCACCAGCGGGATGAGCGCGGTCACCGCCACCACAAGCGCCAGGGTGAGGGCGTAGGCCGAGCCGACCGCCCACAGGAAGAAGAACGCCACCACCCCGCCGAAGGTCGCCACCACCAGCTGGCCGGCGATGAACGCACCGATGCGCCGGACGATCTCGTCGCCGATCCGGCGCACCCCGTCGCGGTTGGAGCGGGGCACGAACCGGTAGGACACGTCCAGGATCCCCGGCAGCGACGCCATGAAGAACAGCGTCAGGATGAACACCGTGAACGTGGCGAACAGGGTGTTGAACACGACCTGGCCGACGCCGACCAGCCCTCCGAAGACCTGCTGCCCGAAATCGGGAGCCGTGACCAGGCCCTCGATCCGGTCCAGGACGTCGTAGCGCCGCTCCAGGTCCGCGAAGAACGGCGTGCGCCGGAGGCTGTCCACCGTGTCCGGAAGGTTCGCGGCGAAGCTCGCCGCCTGTTCGGTGAGCGGGGGCACGATCGCCCAGACGAACACGGCGGCGAAGAGCACCATCGCCAGGCACACCGTGAGGACGGCACCCCAGCGCGGCATGCGCGCGCGGTCGCGCAACCCCTCGATCACGGGGTTGAGCCCGACCGCGAGTAACAGCGCGACGAGGATGTACACCAGGACCGCGCGGACCCCGATCAGCGCCTCGACGAGGAGCCAGGCGGTGAGGACGCCCAGGGCGCCGACGAACCCGAGGAGGAAGTAGTTGGGGTGCCTCGGCCCGTCCCCGCCCGCGGGCAGTGCGGTCAGTCCGCTTCCGGATGGCATGTCCCTGTCCCGACTACGCGGTCGTGTCGGGGATGCGGAGGGTGAAGACCGCACCGCCCAGCAGGTCGCTGTGCCCGGCCACGAGGCTGCCTCCGTGGGACTGGACGATCTCACGCGAGATGGCCAGGCCGAGCCCGCTCCCGCCCGGGTCGCGCTCACGCGACTCCTTGAGCCGCGCGAACCGCTCGAAGATCCGTTCACGGTCCATGGAGGGGATCCCCGCCCCGTCGTCGTGGACCTCCACCACGGCCGCGTCGCCGTCCCGCTCGACGACGATGTCGATCCTGGACCGCGCGTGGCGTTCGGCGTTGGCGACCAGGTTGGTGAGGACGCGGACCAGGCGGAGCCGGTTGACGGTCGCCCGGACGGGCCCGGAGGAGTGCATCCGCAGCGCGGGGTGGCGCCGCTCGTCGACGAACTCCTCCCTGATGAGCGCCTCCAGGTCCACCTCCTGCCGTTCGCGGGCCACGTCCTTGTCCAGGCGGGCGAGTTCGAGCAGGTCCGAGACGATGTTCTCCAGCCTCTCGGTGTCGGAGAGCAGGCCGGTGAGCAGCAGTTCGCGCGAGCGGGCGTCGGGTTCGGGGTCGGAGAGCTCGACCTCCAGCTTGGTGCGCATCCCGGCGATGGGGTTGCGCAGCTCGTGCGAGGCGTCGGAGACGAACCGCCTCTGCCGGGTGACCGCCTCGTCGAGCCGTGCCAGGCTCGCGTTGGCCGTACGGGCCAGATGGGCGATCTCGTCGTGGGTCCCGGGAACGGGGAGCCTGCGGTTCAGGTCGGTGACGGAGAGCTTGTCGAGCTGGGCGCTGATCCTCTCCACGGGCCGCAGCGCACGCCCGACCCAGAACCAGATAACGGTCGCGGTGATCACCAGGAACGCCACGGAGGTCCCCACCAGGACCGCCTCGACCAGGGACGTGCCCAGGATGCTGGGCGACCTCGCCGCCGCCAGGACCAGTACCTCGCCGTAGGCGGAGTCGGAGAGGCCGTACCCGACCACGAGCAGGCAGTCCCTGGGCTCGGGGCCCGCGATGCCGCTGCAGACGGTGGTCTGGAGGCGGAAGTCCCCCGGCTCCGGCCGCTCGTCCGTCACCGGGGGCTTGCCCTCCATCGCGTCGGTGGCGGCGACCACCTCGCCCGTCTCCCAGTCGACGACCTGGACGCGCAGGACCGTCTCGCCGTCGGGGATCGGACCCTGGTAGCGCTCGGTGGCGATCCGCTCGGAGACCTGGCGGGCCTGGTCGTCCGCCTGGTCCCTGATCTGGGTCAGCGAGATCTCCCGGATCAGGAAGCTGCTGAGGGAGAGCGACAGGCCGGTGATCAGGATCAGGGTGACCACGGCTCCGGTGGTGACCCTGGCACGGATCGACCGGGGGCGCAGTCGGCCCCACCCTCCCCGGCTTCCGTCGCTCCGCTCTGGCACCCGCCCATTGTCACCCAGCGCGACCATAAACCGGCGAATGGTGAACGGTGTGGCGAAGAGTGCGCGGAGGAGGGGGACCAACGCCGGACTCCGGGAGGAACCGGACATCCTCCGGGGTCTACTCGTAGGGGTCCGGTGGGTCGGTGACCTCCTGGAGCTCCAGGACCGTCAACTCGTGCTGGCTCACCTCGGAGAGCTCGCCCTCGGGCTCCACCCAGGTGCCGCGCACCGTCCACCAGGTGTCCGCCTCGGGGGCGGGCTCGTTGGAGATGTACACCTTGTTCACGACGGCGTCGGCGGCGCAGCAGGCCATCTGGAGGCGGGCGAGGTACCACCCGTCGCCGTCCTTCTCCGGCACCGCGAACCCGGTGAGCTCGACCTCCTGACCGACCAGCAGGCGGTCCTCGTCGATCCAGGCGCGCATCACGAACTGGCGGATGTCCATGGAGACGACCTCGCCCGGAGCGGCCTCCTCGACCCCGTCGTCGAAGGCGCCCGCGCGCCGGTCCTCCGGGGGCGGTCCGGAGGAGCCGGAGGTGGCCTCCACCGTGTAGGAGCCCAGCGCGGGCGGGGCGACGACGAACACGGCGAGCACCGGCAGCAGGAGCAGCCACGCGACGCCGGGCGCCCGGGAGTGGTCGTGCCCCTGGGTGCCGCGCCCGCGCCCGTAGGCCTCCTCGTAGTCCCTCTCCACGGCGGACGCGCTCTCCTGCGCCGACACCGTGTTCCCGGCGGCGACGACCTCGGCGTCCGCCCCGTGCCCGTGCTCTTCCTCCGCCTCGTCCTCGCCGCGCAGCTCGGAGGCGATGACGAGCACGCCGAGCAGGACCATGGCCACGCCTGCGGCGATGAGGAAGGGACCGAAGCCCGCCTTGACCCAGTTGAGGTAGAGGTCGGTGGGGATCGTGCTGGTCAGCGCGGCCGCGCCGAGCAGGACCAGGGTGAGTCCCTGGGCGATGCGGTTCACAGGATCAGTCCTCCGATCAGGAACGTGCTGAGCAGGCCGACCAGCAGGCACAGCGGGGCGAAGCGGGCCACGAAGCGCCAGCCGAACACCCCCGCCTGCATCGCGAGGAGCTTGAGGTCGACGATCGGCCCGATCACCATGAACGCGAGTTTGGCCGTGGGCGAGAAGTCGGTGAGGCTGACGGCGACGAACGCGTCGGCCTCGGAGCAGATGGACAGCAGGATGGCCAGGAGGGCGAGCACGAGGACCGAGACCACCGGCATGCCGGCGACCGCCAGCAGCCACTCGCGGGGCACCATGATGTTGAGGGTGGCGGCGGCGAGGCCCCCGACCACCAGGTAGCCGCCCGCGTGCATCATGTCGTGCAGCATCGACTCGCGGAAGACCTGCCACCGGGAGGCCCCGGGCGCGTGGTTGTGCGTGGGCAGGCGCAGCCAGTCGGCACGGCCGAAGCGCACCCAGATCCATCCGATGACCACGGCCGCCAGCAGGGAGGCCACGAACCGGGCGAGGATCATCTCGGGCTGCCCGGCGAAGGCCACCGCCGTGGCGATCATGACGACCGGGTTGATGGAGGGCGCCGCCAGCAGGAAGGTGAGCGCGGCGGCCGGGGCGACCCCGCCCTTGATGAGGCTTCCGGCGATGGGCACCGAGGCGCACTCGCAGCCGGGCAGCAGGGCCCCGGAGGCCCCCGCGACCGGCACGGCGTGGCTGGGCTTGGACGGGATGAACCGCTGGTAGGCCGAGGGTGGCACGAACGCGGTGAGCGCGGCGGACAGCGCCACACCGAACACCAGGAAGGGCAGTGCCTGGAAGCTGATCGCGGTGAAGATGGTGGCCCATGCGAGGAAGGCCTGACTGGTCAGCTCGTCGGAGATCCAGGCGTGCCCCAGCGCCATCGCGGTGATGAACAGGGCGAACAGCCAGACCGTCCCGGTCCTGCGGCGGCCCCGGGCTCGTCCCCAGTCCTCCGGGGGGAGCTCCTCGCCGCGGTCCGCCCACCCCCCGGCGAGGGAGTCGCCGAGCGAGCTGCTCGGGGGCGGGCCGGGGTCGGTGGCCGGTGTGGTCCGGTCGGGCACGTCGGTCTCCGTGGTGGTCGGGCGGGATCTTCACGCATAGTACCGAAAATCGTTTTCGCCCGGGACGACCCGGCGTTTCCTGTGGACGACGCTCCCCCGGTGGCAGGAGCGCATCCGCCCGGCGGGACGCGGCTAGGGCCTGTTTGGGAAGTCAGAGCCATTCGTTGATGGCAGCGATCTGGACGGTGGCCTCGTAGCGAAGCGCGAGCTTGTCATAGCGCGTGGC
>NZ_JBEXSY010000105.1:0-13387 GCF_040613895.1 Nocardiopsis sp. NPDC006198
CCTCGGTGAGACCCGCGGCCAGGGCGCGCAGGGCCTGCTCGGGCAGAGGGCCGTGGGGGCGCCCCCCCCCGCCCCGGGGGGGGGCGCCACCACCCCCGGGGCCCCCCCCGGCTGCGGGGGCGGACGGGGACGCCTCCCGCGTGTCCGCGCGCGGATCCGCTCCCCTCCCGCGGTCCTGCCCCCGGTCGGACCCCGTCAGTAGCGGCGGTACACGGCGAGGAAGACCGCCACGTGGCCGACCCGCAGGGCCGCGGCGGCCGACAGGAGCCACCAGGGCAGCGGGGACGGGGAGCCGGCCGGGAGGGAGTCCGAGGGCACGGGGTCGAGGCGGCCGCGCGGGTCGTAGGTGATCTCCGCCGACTCCCCCTCCGGTCCCGCGCTGTGTCCCAGGGTCATCTCCGCGGGTCCGCCCGGAGGGCAGTCCAGGGTGTGGTCGTACACGGTGCGGGTGCTGGTCGAGGTGGTGCCGTCCGCGTGGTGGGTGGTGGTCGTGATCGTGCGGGACTCCACGGCGAGCAGTGCGCAGGTCACCTCGATTCCCCGGTCGAGCAGGGCCTCCTCGGTGATCCGTTCCGCGATCACGGAGGCGCTCCCGAGCAGCAGGAAGCTGACCGCGCCCGCGAAGAAGAACTCCGGCATGGACTCGAAGCGCGTATAGAGCATCAGCGAGAAGAAACCGCCGCACAACCCCGCGAGGCCGAGGGCGACGCCCAGGAGGTCGCTCGGCCAGCCCCGGCCGTGCGCGTCCAGCCACGCACTCGCGCAGAGCGCGCCCAGGACGAGGAAGGGGATCGCGGCGGCGACGAGGAGGTCGAGGGCTCCGATGAGCCAGGTGGGGAGGGGGCGAGCGCGCACGGGGACCGTCCGGGGGGTCGGGGACGCTGTAGGTCCTTCCCCCCGGGTGGCCGCTCCAAGAGCCGCCGGCCGGGACGGGCCCGCACGCGGGCCCGGGGGCCGGGCGTGCTCCGGGGGAATCCCGTCGTGCGCTTCCCAGAGCCAGGGGGCGGGACGCTGTTCGCCGGTCGCGGGGTCACGGGCCAGGCGTGCGGGGGCCTGTGCTCCTCGGGGACGATGTTCCCGGCCTGGTCGAGTTCGCGGACGATGACGCGGTTGCCCGGGGCGTCGTGGACGGTCCCGCGCAGGAGTCGTCCCTGTTCGTCCCACCGGTGCCAGGGCCCGCCGGTCCGTGGGGGTGTCGGGTGATGCCCTGGGTGGCGAGCGTGCCGGTGGGCGGCCGGGCCAGGTCGGGGCCGTCCGCGACGCCGTCGACGAAGGTCCGGTCCTATGCCGGTGTGCCGGGGTGGCCGTACAGGGACATGCCGTCGTCGCTGTCGCCCGGGTCCGGGTTCGAGTCCAGGTCCGGAACCGAGTCGGTGTCCGCGTCTCGCCGGCCCGGGTCCCGGCCGTCGCGGGTGTCGCGGCCGCCCCTGCCGTCTCCGTGCGAGGAGCGGCCGCCGTCCCCGCTCGAACCCCCGCCCTCACCTTCGGGGTCGCGCCCGGCGCCGGAGTCGCCCCTGTCGTCGGACCGGTCACCGTTGCTGCCGGACCGGTCTCCGTCGCTGCGGCCGTCGCCGCCCCGGTCGCCGCCGGAGAGGCCACCGCTGCTGCCCGGCCCGTCCTCGTGCCGGCTTCCGTCCCTGCCGTCGTCCCCGGGTCCGCTCCTGTCCCCGGGGGCGTCCTCGGCATCCTCCTCGCTGTTCTGGTTACCGTCCTTGTTCTCGGACGCGCCCTGGTCCTCGTTCTCGCGCTGTTGCCGGGTCGGGACGGACTCGGGCTCCGCAGGGAGTGTCTCGGGTTCCGCCACCTCCGGGACCCGGTCGTCGTCGATGACAGGGGCGGGCTCCGCGGTCGTCTCCTCCCCGGAAGGGGTGCGCCCGGTGTCCTGCGCGGAGTCGCCGTCCCCCTTGTCCACGGTGCCGTTCAGCTCCTGGTCGAAGAACGCGAACAGGTCGGCCGCCGGGCCGGAGATCAGGGGCGCCTGTTCGGCCGGGGGCGCGGTCCCCTCCTGCTGGGGGACGACCGTCTGCTCCCGGGACAGGGCGGGGAAGCCCTCGCCACCCAGGTTCCCGGCGTGGGGCCGGGACGGGGCGGCGGGGGTCTCCCCGGGTTCCGGTCGGGACGGTTGCGTGCTCGTTCGGCTCTGCGGTGGGTTGTCGGCTCCCGGATCCGTCCCGGTCGGGGCGGGAGAGCGCGGTTCCTCCCGTGCGGTCTCCGTCGGGGGGACGGGCCGGTCCTCGTGGGCGTGGCGGGTCTCTGTCCGGTCGGGGGAGTTCTGTCGGCCGTGGTCGCCTGTCAGGCCGGTGCCGTGCGGGGAGGGTCCGCTCCCGCCCGGCCTGGTCGTGGTCGGCAGCGACCACCGGGCCCTCCACTCCTGCCGCAGGCGGTCCTCCTCCTGCGGTGTGCGCGCCCTGTGCTGCCAGTTGGCCCTCCAGTCGTGCATGGCCCGGAGCCGGTTGTCCCACTCGCTCCGGTCCGGGTCCGTGGAGGGGGCGGGCAGGTCAGGGGTCTGCGGTCGACGGGGAGCGGGCTGCTCCTCGGAAGCGCGGCCGGTCCGCTCGGGAGAGCTCTGCCGGCCGTGGCCGCCCGTCGGGCCGGTGCCGGCCGGGGACGGCCGGTCGCCCCCGGAAGGGGCCGGGGACGACGAGCGCAGCTGCTCCAGCCGCAGCCGCATGTCCCTGAGCGTGTCCGAGTCCGGCGTGGACGCCTCCGAGAGGGTGTCCTGGTCCGCCGGCAGGTCTGTGTCGTGGTCGGGCCCGGTCTCCGTGTGGAGAGGGAGGCGCTGCCCGTCGAAGGTGAACACCGCGTCCAGGGCCGCCGCGGCCATCTCCTCCTCGGACGCTGTCGGCTGCGGCTGCTGGTCCCGACCCTCCGCAGGCCGGTCCTGCTGCTGCGGTCCGCTCGGGGCAGTGGAGGGCCCGGGCAGGGCGGTGGTGTCGGACTCCGGGGGGAAACGCTGCGCTCCCCGGGCTTCGATCCAGGCGGCGTCGTCGGGACCGCCCAGGTCCATGTCGTACCGGAACCCTTCGGGAACGGCCGGGCCCACCGCCAGGGACCGTTCCATGAGCGATCGCATCAGCTCTGCGCGTTCTTCCCCGCTGAGCGAGGCCGCCTCCGGGTAGTGCCTGTCGAGCCAGCGGACGCGCGGCGCCTCCTCCTCGTCGTCACTGACGTCGTACAGGTTCTCCGAGCCGTCCCTCTCGCGCTCGCCCGCGGGGACGCCGGAGGCCGCCGTGGCCGTCCCCTCCTCGGAGGGGGTCGGCTGCGGCGGTCGCCCCGGGCCCTCGACGGGCCGGTCCCGCTCCTGCGGCGTGCTCGGGTCCGTGGAGGGCCCGCGCGGATCTTCGGTCTCCGGTGTTGCGGGGAGGCGCAGGATCGCGGGATCGCCGTGCGTCTCCTGTTGGCGGCGGAGCAGCCGGCTGATGTGGATCCCGCGCTTCGGAACACCCGCGGGCAGCTCGGTTCGCGTCCTGCGGGTGTTCCCGTCGTCCAGGCCCCTGTCCCGGTCGTCCCGGGCTCGCGAGGTCGGGGCCGTGGGGTCGCCGGCGCCCTCCGGGACGGAGGTGTGGGGCAGGAGCGGCGTGGTGTCGTCCTCCTCGTGGACCTGGGCCCGGTAGCTCTCCGGAACCAGGGCGTCCCCGTCGTCGGACCCGTGGTCGAAGGGCCGGCCGGAGTCCTCCCCCGTCCCCGTGAGGGTGATGCCGAAGGTCTCGCCCAGCCTGTCGCGCAGCACCTGACCGCTGTCGGCCTTCGTGGGCGGCGCACCGTCCTGTCCGGTGTCCGTGCCGTCGTCCCGGCCTGCCGGGTCGGTGGAGGGACCGCCGTCGGCCGGAGGCTCGGGGGCCTTGCCCTTGTCGGAGCCGTCGTCGGGGGACGTGCTCGCGGTGAGCGGCGGTCGCACGGCGGGAGTGTCGGTGAATCCCCGGCGCAGGGCGCGCAGGGCGTCGGCCCACTCCCGCAGCGCCGTGTTGAAGGCGTCCAGGTTCTTGTCGTGGGCGCCTTGGAGCTTGTCGTACTCCTCCCGCGCCCTGCGCGCGTCCTCGGCCCTCTGTCCACCGGGTTCGGACCGGGTCTGCCCGGTCCCCTCGGCCCGCTCCGGACCGGACGGCGCCCTGTCGGTCGCGTCGTCCCGGCCCGAGCCCTCGCCCTGGGCGGCGTCCGGTGCGTTCCGGGTGTCGACGACCTTCGCGGCGGCCCTGTCCAGCGGCTCGCGCGCGTCGAGGTAGTTCTTCTCCGCCGTGGCCAGGGTCTCCTGGGTCTCGGCGATCCGGTCCATCAGCGGCTTGAGGTGGTCGACCCCGTCGGGGGCGATGATGCCGAGCTTGACCGCGTCGCCGTGGGAGATCCAGGTCCGGACCTTGGTGTTCACCTCACCGCGCTGCCATCGTGCGGGCTTCTCCCGGGAGGAGGTGTGCCGGGGCTCCTTGCCGAGCCCTCGGCGCGCCCGGTCGGCGGCGGCCCGGCCCATGTCCGCGCTCTTGTGGCCGATGCTTTTCGCCGCTCGCCTGTACCAGGCGCCGCGCAGCTCCGTCTTGGCGCCCACGCCCCACGTGGTGTCGAACTCCACGAGATAGCCGGGGCCGGTGCGGGTGCGGGTCGTCGTGGAGGGGTCCTTGGCCTTGGTGTCCTGGGAGGCGGAGCCGCCCGCGGACGTGCTGTCCCCCGCGCCGGCGGCACCGAAGAGCCCGCCCCGGGGCGGCTGGTCGGTTCCGCCGACCCGCCCGGCGGGCATGTTGTCCAGGTTCGCGGCCAGGGAGTCCGAGGTGCTCTGGGAGGAGGTGACCGTCTGTTCCGACTCCGACGAGTCGCTCAGGCGCACGTCGGGGTTGTAGTCGACGATCTTCCCGGACCTCAGGTCGGGCAGCGCCTGGACGGCCAGCCGTGTCCGGCCCATCTTGATCGTCTCGACGCCACCGGGTTCGAGGGCCTGGAGGAAGAGCGACTTGAGGGAGAGCAGGTTGAGGCTGTGGTCGATGGCGTCGTTGCGGACGTTCAGCCCGATCTTGTCCGCGACGAGTGCGCGGGCCTCCTTGACGGCCTCGGGGGTGTAGCGCCCGTCGACGACCGCGTCGGGCGACGGTGTCCAGCCGAGCGACCTGGCCACCACGACGTGGGCGATGTCGCGGGGGTCCTGGCCGTCGAGGACGATGGCGGTGGGCATGACCACGGCGTCCCGGATGTCGCGGCCGCCGACCGGTCGTCTGCTCGACATCCAGTCCCGCATCATCTGTTCGAGGGACGCGTGGGTGTCCGAGGAGGGGTTCTCCGGGGCCGGTGGAGGCGGGGTGCGGTCGGTGCTCCGGGGGTCGGTGCGGGTGGTCGCGGTGTCGTCGGGGGTGTTCCGGGGCGGGGTCTGCGGAGCGGTGCCGGTGCGGTCGGCACCGCTGCCGTCCCGGGTGCTCCGGGGTTCGGTGGCCGTGTCCCGGTCGAGCGGGGCCCGGTCGCCGGGCGGGGCGGGGCGGTCGTCGCCGGAGGTGTCCGTGGAGCCGTCCACCCCGTCCCCGGCGCGGGGCAGGTCGATGGAGAAGGCCGGGTAGAGGGCCTTGACCGTGCCCGAGTCGCCCTCGCCCCGGAAGCTGCGCCGTTCGTCCTTCTCCAGGCCCTCCCAGGCCAGGGTGTTGGAGAAGCCCTGCTTCTCGGGGATCTCCAGGTCGATGGTGAGCCGGCTGTCCATGGACATCTTGGCGTAGGGGATGTCCATCGACACCTGCACGGTCCGCTTGCCCGAGTCCTTGACGGCGACGCCCTCGTTGTGGGTCCTCGCCCCGGACTGGTCGCTGAACACGCCCATCATCGTCGGGCGGCTCGCCGGCCCCGGTTCCCCGTTCGACGGCTGGCCGCCTCCGGTATAGGGCAGCGGCGGCATGACCGCCTCCTGGACACCCGCGCCGGCGTTGCCGGAGCGCTCCTGCTGCCCCTTGTTGCCGGTCTCCAGGGTCTGCTGCTGTTTGAAGAGGGTCTTGCCGCCGATGTAGTCGACCTGCGGGTTGCTCGTGTCGAGCTTCAGGTTCACGACGGCGTCGAAGGCAACCGGTGTGGTCGACGTGGTGTTGCCCTTGAAGACCGAGTGGCCGACGGGCTTGATCCGCACCGCGAGCGGGGGCCCGGAATTGGGGCGCAGGCCCCGGTACGAGGTCAGCGCGTCCAGGATGTCGGTCTGGGACTTCCCGGTCAGTTCCCAGCCCGACGCGGCGAGCTTGTCGGCGAGGTCCTTGAGGGCCTCGTTCGCGGAGGGGGGCCTCATGAACTTTCCGGAGTCCTCCGCGCCCGGACGCACCCGCGCCTGCTCGGGGCGCTCCGGCTCGGGCTGGGGCTCCGTCGACAGGGTGCCGTCGGCCTCTTCCACGACCCTGTCCTCGACCAGGCCCGACTGCTGGGCGTCGCGGACGTGGAGCAGCCCCCGGGTGAGGTCGTGGAGGTGGGCCTGCCAGCCGCGATAGCGCGGGGAGTGGGGGACGGGAGGTCCGTGGCGCAGGTTCCTGGAGAACTCGACGGCCTGCTTGATGAGACCCGAGGCGTGGAACCTGTACGACTTGTTGATCCCGGGGCTGAACCCGATCGTCTCCGAGAACTTCTGCGAGGGCTTGTCGCTGACGGTCCAGTCGTAGATGCTCTTGCTCAGCGCGGGGCCGAGGTGCACCTGCGGGTCGGAGGCGGAGTCGGGCGCCTCCGAGTGCCGGGCGCCGCCCGCGGTCGGCTCCGCCGGGTTGGGGTTGTACCGGCCTCCGCCCGCCCCCTGGACGGTCAGGTCCTTCTTCGTCGAGGTGTTCGTGGACACCTCGTGGCTGGTCTTGTCCTCCCAGCTCAGCGCGGCGTCGGACTGTTCGAGGCGGGTGATCGACCCGAGCTCGTACCTGGTCGCCGACGTGATGCGCGCGTTGTGGCCGGAACGCAGGTCACCGGTCAGTTCGGTGTTCGCCCGCAGGCCGGTGGAGCTGTACGTCTGCGGGTTGTTGCGGACGTTGTCCTCGGAGAGGACGTGTTCCATGTACTGCCTGTTGCCCTCGGACCGGGTCAGGTAGGAGCGCAGTTTCTTCAGGTTGCGTTCGAGGCTCAGCTCTTCCAGATAGCTCTTGAACCGCTGGAAGTCCGACTGCTTGCCGGGCCCGTTCGTGTCCCAGGGAGCGCGGTTGGGGAAGTTCCCGTAGTACGCCTCGACCAGGCTGTTGACCTGACCGTCCTCGGTCGCGAACGTGGTGGCGGTGTACTCGAACGTGGCCCCTGTGTCCAGGACGGTGTCCGCCTGCCGCTGCTCCTTCGTCCGCTGGTCGGTGGTGTCGGTGCTGTCCTGGCCGGTGCCGCCGGTCTGTGTGGTCGTGTTCGGCTGCGGGGTCGTTCGCCGGTCGGCGTCGGTCCGGTCGGTGGGGGCCCGGTCCCGGTCGGTGCCGTCCGACTCGGTGTGGAAGCGGTTCGCGAACCGCTTCGTCGCGCGCACCAGTCCTCCCGGGCGCTGCTGGACGTTTCCGGGGGCCGCCGTCGTGAAGCCCCGGAGCATGTTCTCGGCATCCTCCGACGGCATCGGGGTGATCACGACGACCTCGGGGCTGCCGGGCTCCCGGCTCCGGCCGGTCCCGGTCCCGCCCTGGTTCCCCTGCGGCGTGCCGCCTTGGGAAGGGGTGTCCGCAGGACGGCCTCCGTCGTCCGCGGTGTCGCTCGTCTTCGTGCGGAACGGCCTCATGAACCGGTCCCGCCGCCGGTCGGACCGCTCCGGCCGTTCACCGGAGGCCTTCGGATCCGCCGTGGTCCGGTCCTGGGGGGTGTCCTTCTGCTGGTCAGGCCGGGCCTGCTCGGCCCGGGCGGCGTCGGAGGCCGTCTTGGGGGTTTCCCCGGTGAAGAGCGTCTCGACGGGGTCGAACAGCGCGATCCCGCGTTCGGACACCGGTTTGGTCTTCGCGTCGGGCTTGGCCATGCCGATGTCGTCGTGCTCGTACAACCGGGCCGAGATCATCGCCGTCGCTGTCCAGGTGTCGACGGTGTCCTCGGGGTAGCTGACACCGTGCTCGCTCTGGACCTTGGTGCTCAGGTTCTGTGAGCCCGACTTCGTCTTGCTCAACGTGGTGGAGGCGGAGGCCCTACCCGACCGGGGCGCATACCCGTTCGCGTCCGCCGCTCCGGTCTCGCGGGCGTAGGCGCCGGACGTGCCCTTCGCCGTGCTGCGGTCCTGGGTGCCGGTACCGCTGCTGTAGGAGGAGGCGCCACCGTACTTGAAGGAGAGCTCCTTCTCGCCGCCCTTGCTCTCCTTCCCGTCCTTGTCGTCCTTGCTCTTCTCGCCGCTCTTCCCGTCCTGGCCGTCCTTCCCGCCTCCGCTGTGACGCACGTCCGAGAAGTCGGCTCGGATACGCAGGGTGATGGTCGGGGCGTGCAGAAGGTAGGTGCCCGTCGACTTGCCCGAGGAGGCGCCGGTTCTCGCGGTCTCGGTCAGGGTGACGGAGATCCCGTTGTCCCTCAAGGAGTCGAGCCCGCCGAGGAACCCGGCATCGGAGATCGCCTTCTCGATCTTGGCGGTGTTGGATTCGGCGGTCCTCAGGTCGCGGCTGAGCAGCCTCTGGCTGCGCAGCACCTCCGCGAAGCTGCGCGATCCCTCGCCCGGCGGACGGTTGAAGTTCTTGGGGCCACTGGTGATGCCGGGCATGACCAGGCCGGGCCTGTGCTTGGCGATGCCTGTCAGCACCTGGTGCAGGAGCTGGTCGTAGACCGTGCGCTGCGGACCTTTGCCCTGGCCGTGGTAGAGGTCGCTTTCGGGCCAGGTGAAGTCCTTCGGCACGATCTCGCGCGGGAGGGCGGTGCGGTCCTCTCCCGTCCGCTCGCGCCGCGAGTCCTGTCCGTCCGGGACCGGCGTGCCCGTCAGCTCGGCTCCGGTGCCGTCGGTCCGGGTGTTCGGGCCGGGGGCGGTCTCAGGGGTCTCGGGGGTGCTCCGGTCCCGGGAGGCGTCTGTCTCTGCGCCGTGGTCGTCGGTGGTCCTGTCCTGACCGCCGGCGTCCCCCTCGCCCGCGGGGGCCGGGGGCGTCTGGCCGCTGATGGTCCACGCGTCCGCGTCGGTGAGGATCTCCAGACTGGTGCCCGTGAGCCTGTGCGGCTCCGGATCCCCCTGGAAGTGCACGTAGTAGTTGCGCGTGACCTCGTAGACGCCCGAACCGGCCCTGTCCGTGGAGGTGCGTTTGACCGAGCCGGAGTTACCGGTTCCGCTCTCCTGCGTCGAGCGGTGCCGCTGGCCTCCCTCACCGGACACGATGTCGAACCGGACGCCGTGGTTCGTCCCGGGAAAACCGACGTCGAGGCCGACGCCCCCTCCCCCGGTCCCACCCGTGATCTTGTGCTTCTGCAACGAGGAGGAGGCCTCGTGCTCGGATTTGGCGGAGCGGTTCTGTCCGCCCTCGGGGAGGCTCGACGGCTTGGCGACGTAGGAGATCGGGATCGACCTGATCGTCACGCGACGTTGTTCGCCATCGGGGGCGGTCAGGGTGATGGCGTGTGCTTTCCGCGTCGACTTGGGCAGCACCTCCAGCATCACTTCGTCGGAGAACTTCTTCTTCGTCTGGTTCTGGACGTGCTCCAGGAGCTGTTGCCGTCGTTCCTTGCTGACGGAGGGAAGCAGGTGGCGGGCGGCGCGCTTGAACCGCCCCGGGCCGGAATCGGGGGGCGCCACCTTGTCGGCCACCCAGTCGGCCAGGGAGGGGACGTCCTGGGTCTTCTCCCCGTTCTTCCCCGTCCGTTCCCGGAAGCCCCCCAGGCTGATGGGCTGGCCGTTGGCCACGTTCGCGTGGGGGGTCCTGGCGGGGGGAGTGCCGTCCTTCCGGACGGGACCGCCGCTCAGGGGATCGGACAGGGTGATCGTCGCGGGGCCCTTGTGCGGGGTGACCTTGCCGGGCAGGATCAGCGCGAGCCCGTTGGACGAGTGCGTCCGCCGCTGCACCCGGGGGTTCACGTCGGTGGCGTTCCCCTCCTTCGGCGGTGCGGGCGTTCGCTCCCGGCCCGAGGCGCCCCGGACCTCAGAGGGCCGGTCCGTCTGCGCAGACGTCCCGCCCCGCGAGGCGGTGTCCGGTGCCGTGGAGGACGTCGTCGGCGGTGAGGTCCGCTCCAGGACGAAGTCCATCCCCAGGTCCGCGGCGTAGACCTCCGGGGTGCCCATGGCCTCGTAGGCCATGGCGGACTCGAAGGTGACAGTCGTGGCGGCCGCCGTCTGTCGCTGGCGCGTGGCGCTGGTGAAGCTGAAGATCGCCCGCGGGCCGACGTCACCGACGCCGGTTGCGCCGAGCATCAGCGGCGAGAGGGTGAAGCCGAGGTTGAAGGCCTTGTTGCCGCCGTGTCCGCCGCTGCCCTCGAAGGCGGCGCTGCCACCCACCTCGGCGGCCATCTTGGCCTGGGGGGTCTTCGTGCCCGGGACGGCCTCCGAGGACGCGTGGTAGAAGTTGCCCTCCGGCAGGGTCAGCTTCACCCGGGCCGTCCAGACGGAGCCGTCGTCCCCCTTCACCTCCGTGGAGTATCCGTCGGATGTGAAGAAGGTGGACATGTTCTTGTCCTGCTGGGCGGCGATCCGGTCACGGACCTCGTCGCGCACGCTGTCGGGGGCCGTCACATCGTCGTTCCCGAGCGTGCTGTCCACGAACGCGTCGAGGTGCTGGGCGTGGACCATGCTGGCGTTCACCAGGGACGAGTTCAGGAGGTATCCGATGTCGTGCGGCGTGTTCCGGTCCGGAACCACCGTCCCGGCGTAGTCGGGGTCCGGTTCGGGAGCCTGCCCGGTCTCCGGAGTCCGGTCCCGGGACGCCCCCGTGGCGTCGGTGCCGCCGTGCTCCGCGGGGGCCTGCTCCTGATCCGTGTCGCGCTCGCGGGAGGGGGCGTCCCCGCCGCTGTCCTCGGTCGGGGACTTCTCGGCGCCCTCGGGGTCGGGGGCCGGAGCGCTGTCGGTGCTCTTCTCCCCGTCCTGCTGCTTGTCGTCCTGGCCGTCGGCGGAGGACTCCTCCTGAGCGGGCTCGTCGTCCGCCTTCTTCTCGTCCCTGCCGTCCTGGCCGTCGGATTCGTCGTTGTTCTGGTCCTGGGAGTGGTGTTCCTGGCCTTCGCGCTTGTCTTCGCCGTCACCGGAGCGGTCGTTGTTCTGCTCACCGGTTCGGTCCCCGCCCTCTCCGGTCCGGTCCTTGTCACTGTCCTGGGAGCGGTCGTCGTTCCGGGGAGTGTCCTCGCCGCGCTCGTCGGACTGTTCGCCGTCGCGGTCGGAGGGGTGGGGTCCGGTGTCCTCCGCGTCCTGGGGCGGTCCGCTCACGGCTGTGGTGTCGGTGTCCTGCTGACCGTCGCTCTCGGTGACGGGAGACGGGGGCAGCGGGACCTCGGTCGGTGAGGTCTGCTGTTCGGGGGTGTGTTCGCTGGCGGTGGCCGTCCGCTGTTCGTCGGTCGCGTTCTGGTCGTGCTGGTCGACCGGGGCGCTGGTGGTCTCGGCCTCCGGAACGGGCGGTGCGCCCTCGGTGGTGACCCGGGAGGTGTCGCCGTCGCGGGGTGATCGGTCGGTGGAGGAGTCCGCGATGGGGGTACCGCCGGTGTGCCGGGGCAAGCGTCCACCGTTGTCGCGTTCGGTGGGTGTGGAGCGCTGGTTGTTGTCGGTGGCCGTGTTCTGCGGTGCGGTGGCCGGTGGTGGGGATTGGCCGATCGGCGCGGCCATGACGGGAGGGGCGGTGTGCTGCTCGGGAGCGGGGGTGGAGCGGTCGGCCTGGTTCGTGTTGCCGGTGTCGGGTGTGGTCTGTTCGGCTGCGGGGGGCGGGACCGTCATCGGGTTGTCGGGGACGATGGCGTTGAGGAAGTTGACGGTGAGGGGTCCGTCGTTCATGCCGGGGTGGAAGAGGTCGTTGCCCAGGCCGGGGTGTTTGACCTCAGTTGTCCCGAAGGGGTCCTTGGTGTCCTCGGGGGTCTTGAGGGGGTCGGGGTAGGGGGTGCGGACGTCCTCGTCCCGGTGGACGCGGACGGTGTCGTCGTTGGCCTGGTCGCGGTCGCGGTCGTCGGGGTCGCCGAAGTCGGAGCCGCCGAACACGGAGTCGGTGTCGGAGTCGGTGTCGCTGTCGGTGTCGCTGACCAGGTCGGGGACGTCGTCGATGTCGGAGAGGTCGTCGCGGTCGCCGCTGGCCTGCGAGGCGGTGGCCGGGGGTCCGTCGCGGTCGGGCCGCCCGTCCTGCCCATGGTCGGGGCCCTCCCCGTGTCCGGCTCCCCGGTCCTGCCCGCTGGGATCGCCGCCCTGCCCGTCGGACCAGCGTTCGGGCCCGCTCGCGGCGGGGGGCCGGGCGCTCTCGTTGCCCGGAGCTTCCGGCCCTGTCCCGGCCGGGGATGCGCTCTGGGTCTGCTGCGGTTCGGGCGTGGACAGGTCGGGTTTGTCTTTGTCGCTGAACAGGTCCAGGCCGTGCAGGATGCCGTCGGTGGCGCCCTGTTGGATGCCGGCCTGGGTGGCGCCGGCGGTGGCGGAGTAGCCCGAGGCCTCCCAGCCGCGTCCGTCGGCCAGGCTTCCCAGCCCTTCGCCGAGGTAGCCCTCGAGTGCTCCGGTGCCGATGCTGCCGCCGACCTGCTGGGTGTAGGCGCCGGTGGTGGAGAAGTACTCGCCCAGGGGTTTTTGCAGGTTGACGGGCACCTCTGAGAGGTGGTCGCGCATGTGGGGCGGGAGTCGGTCGCCGAGGGTGTCGCGCAGGTGCCGGCCCAGGTCGGGGTCGTTCCAGTGGCGGGCCAGGGTAGCGGCGTAGTCCCGGCCCAGGTCGCGCGCTGCGCTCTCGCCCAGGTGGTCGCCGAAGTTGCGGGCGAACACCTCGGCGAAGTCCTGACGCGCGGCGGCGGCCTTGGTCGCGTTGTCGAAGGCGCCGGCGCCGATGGGGCTGGCGGGGTTGTAGGGGGTGAGGAACTCGTCGTTGTGGCGGCCGAACACCTCGGCCAGGTCCTTGTTCAGGGAAGGCGGCGCAGGCGCAGATATGGGCGTGGGTGTGGTGCCCGGGGTGTCCTTGGGCGCGGGGGAGTCCGCGCCCCGGTCGGGGTCGGTGGCGGGCGGGTCGTCCTTGGGCCTGGCGGGGGGACCGTCGGGACCACCGCCCCCGGGGGGTGGCGGGGTGTCGGTGCCGCGGTTGACCGGTGGCGGGTCGTCCTTGACCGGCCCGGCCGGCGGCCCGTCGGGCGGGCCCGAGGGTGGTCCGGGCGGGGGTCCGTCGGGGGTCTCGCGGAGGGGCGGTCCGGTGGGCGGACCTGCCGGGGGCGGCCCGTCGGGTGTGGTGCGGACCAGCGGGGGCGGGTCGGGCAGGTCGTTGAGGTGTTTGAGGCCGTTGGTGAACAAATCGGACAGGTGTTTGCTGAAGAGCCCGTCCATGCCGGCGGAGAAGACCGCGGAGAGCACGCCCTCGATGGCGGCGCCCTTGTGGGCGCTCGCGGT
>NZ_JBEXSY010000106.1:0-12966 GCF_040613895.1 Nocardiopsis sp. NPDC006198
TCGCCCCGACGACCCCGTCCCCGGAGCCGCGGCGGGCCCTCCGGGCCGCCCGGCCGCGGGGCGGGGTGCGCCCGGCGGCCGGCACAGGGTCGGGGGTCATACCGCGCACGACTCCTGGGCGATCTCACGCACGAAGTTGTAGTCGGCGTCGATGGCCGCGGCGTCGGGGATGTCCTGGAGGTCCTCGAACAGCTCGGGGTTCTCCTCCATGACCGACACGATCGGGCCGGGCTCGAAGTAGTCGTTGATGTCGAAGTCGAAGTCGATCTCGCCCTGGTTGGCGAGCAGCTGCCCGACCGTGTCCAGCGCCAGGTAGTTGCAGGCGGAGAAGCGGGGGTCGAGCTGCGCCACGTTGTACTGCATGGCCTCCTGGGCGACCTCGGGGTCGGTGCCGGTGAGCCACTGGACGGCCGAGGAGGCGGCCTCCTCGGGGTTCTCGCGGATCCACTGGTCGGAGGCGGCCCGTGCGGCGAGGAACTCCTCGACGGCCTCGGGGTTCTCCTCCAGGAAGGTCGGCGTGGTGACGATGTAGCCGATGAAGGGGATGTAGCCGCCGCCCCTCAGGACGATCTCCGAGCCCTCGACCTGCTCGGTGATGGTGATCGGCCACGGGTCCCAGATGACGGCCGCGTCGATGCCGCCGGTCTCCAGGGCCACCGCCATGTCCGGCGGGGCGGTGTTGACGAGCTCCACGTCGTCCGTGTCGATGCGGAGGTCCTCCAGCAGCCCGAGCAGGTAGAGGTGGTTGATGGAGCCGATCGAGACGCCGATCGACTTGCCCTCCAGCGTGGACAGGTCCTCGCCGTCGATCTCGGAGCCCTCGGCCGCGACGATGGCCGCGGTCTCGTCGATGCTGCGCTGGGTGGCCGAGCCGGTGTAGTTGCCGACCAGGCTCAGCTCGGCGCCCTCCTGCGCGGCCGCGATGGCCGGGGTGCCGACCTGGATGATGTCGACGTCGCCCGCCTCCAGGGCGTTGATCGCGTCGACGCCCGTGGGGAAGGGCTCGGCGAGGGTGACGTCGAGGTCGCGCTCCTCGAAGAGGCCCCGCTCGGTGCCGATCGGCAGGCCGATCTGGTCGATCGCGGAGACGTAGCCGGCGTTGATGCTCGTCAGCGAGCCCGAGCCCGCGTCGGCGCCCTCGACGTCGTCGTCGACGGTCGAGCCCCCGGTACAGGCGGTGAGCAGAAGCACCGACGAACATGTCGCGGCGAGGGACAGCTGGGAAAGTCGAGGCATGGACTTCTTCCGATCACACAGGGTGGCACCCCCGCGAACCCCGGCTCACCCCGACCCACCAGGGGAGATCGGGGAATGGCTGTCGCCTGTCACGAACGGGGGTAGCGGAGAGTGAAAAAGGGGGAGCTCGGAAGGGGATGACGGTTCGCGCCGGTCTGAATCCCCTCCGCCGTTTCGCGTGGTTGACGCTACTATCCGCGCCACCCTGGCGTTAAGTCCTATTCCCTGATGACGGTATTCGAGAAGTGAATACTGTGTCGGATGAACGCTTCCGTGGCGAGATGACTCTGACGGTGCCTGTGGGACTCGGCTGTTCGGTGATGGTCCGCAGAACGCTGCGGGCGGCCGGGGTGAGGGGGCGCGTCGAGTCCCAGCACACGGCGACCCGCCGCTCGGGGGGCCCTTCGAGCCGCCTGATCCGGACCCCGCTGGTGTCCGCGATCGACGCCGCCAGCCAGTTCGTGACGCCGACGCCGATGCCCTCGGCGACCATCGACACGAGCGTCTGCGGCTGATTGGTGGCCTGGATCGGGTCGATCTGCAGCCCCCGCTCCTGGAACACCCGGTAGGACTCGAACTCCGAGGTCTCCGGGGCGTCGAGACGCCCGATGGACACGATGGGGTGCTCCGCGACGGCGTCGACGGGCACGGGGTCGGGCACGTCCCCGAGGGGGTGGCCCTCCGCGTGCAGGACCACGAGCGGCTCGGACCACAGGGGCAGGCTGGTGACCGAGGGGGACGTGGGCCGGGGCGACATCGGCCGCAGGTAGAGGTCGATGCCCCCGGACGCGAGGGCCTCGTCGAGTTCGAGGGTGGAGCGCTCCACGAGGACGACCTTGACGTCGGGGTCCTCGGCGATGAGGTTCTTGAGGAGGCCGGGGACGAACGCGGCACTGGCGCTCGGGTAGGAGCCGAGGGAGACGATGCCGCGCGTGCCTCCGCGCCAGGGGGCCATGGCGGACTCGGCCGCCTCCAGCGCGCGGAGCACGTTGCGGGCCTGGACGGCGAGGGCGTCACCCGCCTCCGTGAGACGGACCGGGCGCTTCTTGCGGTCGAAGAGGGGCTGGCCGATCTCGCGTTCGAGCGCGGCCACGTGCTGGCTCACGCGCGGCTGGGACCTGCGGGTGGACTCGGCCGCGGCGACGAAGCTCCCGGTGTCGATGACGGCCAGGAAGGAGACGAACCACTCCAGGCGGATGTCCGCGTCGAGCATGGACGGGTCTCACTCTCGAAGATGTTCGGACGGGCGGGGGAACCCGCCCCGGACCGGGTCGGCGGGCGTCGCGTCCGGGAGGTCCGGGCCGGGGAAAGGAACGGCGGGAAAACGGATACGTCGAGATCAGGGGCTTGAAAAAGGGGGGTGGGGGAGTTCTGGAAGGGGGGTCGGGGTGCGGGGGAAAACCGGCTCGGGGAGTTCGGGGGCCAGGGCCTCCGAGAGGTTTCGCATGGAACGGGCGTGACACACGTTATAACCACCGGAACCAGAAAGAGTTCACCGTTTCGCCACATAAGTACATAAAACGGACTCAACGGTGCCGACTATCCAGGATCCTGATCCCGGTATGCCGAAAACACACGCGGAATCCGCCGCCGGGGACCCGCGCCGGACCGTCCGCCGTCCCCCGCTCCGGGGGTCGGGCGGGGCGCCAGGATCCCCGGGGGCGGGCCGCCGCCGTGTGCGGTCGGCGCCCGGGCGGGACGGGGCGCGGGCGGGACGGCGAGGTGCGGCGGTGTCCGATCGATGGGGGGACGCGGAACTTGCTAGGTTTCCGTGTGTCCCCCGTCGGCGCCACTCCCGTCCGCCCGGCGCTCCCCGAACCGAAAGCCACCCATGCGACTGATCCCGTCCTCCCCCCTGTCGTGCCTGGGCACGGCCGCCGTCGCCGTCGTCGTCGGCGGATTCGTCCTCGTCGGCTGTGACGTGGTCGACACCGACGAGTTCGACATGGACTTCAGCTTCTTCTCCGCAGACGGCGAGGAGTCACCGGACGAGGACCCGAGCGCCGAGCCCGGCGCCGAGGAGGGGGAGGAAGAGGAGACGGAGCAGGAGGCCTCGTCCTACGGGCTCCCCGATTCCTGCGCCGCGGCCGGGGCCGCCGAGGTCGTCGGCGACCTGGCCCCGGGCCCCGTCCTCGCCGAGGACGCCGGCCCGGTGGAGGGGATCGACGGCGCCGAGCAGGTGGTGTGCTCCTTCAGCGACGGGAGCGGCACCGCGGGCGCCCCCTCCCTCACCCTGGTCTTCACGTCCGGCGCCGACCCCAGCGCCAACCCGGACGTCGTCCAGGTGCCCGGCGCCGAGGAGGAGATGAACTGGGAGGTGGACATCGACGTGGACGTGGACACCTACCACACCGACGAGTCCGACTCCCTGGGCGGCGACCTGGAGTACGTGGGGACCGTGGACGGTTCGAGCCGCAACCTGTACCTGTCCCTGCCGGGCGACCTGTACGTGACCGTGATCGCCTACGGCGAGGAGGTCCCCCGCGAGGACCTGGAGCGGATCGTCATGCAGGCCGCCGAGCGCGTCCGCGGCTGACCGCGCGCGGGGCCGGGCTCCGGACGCCGCACACACGACGAGGGGCCGTCAGCGTCGCGCTGACGGCCCCTCGCGGCTTCTGCGACCCCGGTCCAGCCCCCGCCCCCGTCCCGGACCCTCCGGGGCTCCAGGGGCTCCATGAGCCCCGGAGGCCCCGCGCCGGGGGCGGGGTCCGGCGGGTCCGGGTCTCCGCCGCGGCCCGCCGGGCCCCACCGCACCTGTCGGAGCACCGGGGGGCGGGGCCTCCGGCCGGCTAGTACTCGACCGGGACCTCCTCGAACTCGCCGAACGGCCCGGCCCGCAGGGTCAGCTCCTCCACGTCCACCGGAGGCGCCGGGAACACGGCGACCAGGTTGTAGGTGTTGCCGGGCTGGAGCATGTGGACCTCCTCGGCGAAGCTGCTGTAGCGGCCCTCGCCGAAGTCCATCTGCGCCACGTAGCGCACCAGCCCGCTCTCCGGCTCCAGCAGCTGGAAACCGCCGAGCGTGCCCTTGTTGAACTGCTCCGGGCCACCGGCCTGCACGGCCTCCTGACCGCCCAGGTCGGGGATGGTCGGCTCGTCGGTGGTGTTGGTCAGCGCGACCGTGCCGATCACGTACGCGCCGTCGCGGCGCAGGGGGTAGACCTCCAGGCGCACCCCGTCCAGCTCGCCCTCGGCCACCACGGACCCCGGGTCCGCGTCGTAGGGCGCCGGCCAGGTGACGTTGCGCTGCGCGACGCCCAGCCCGTCGTCGTCGTACTCCTCTTCCTCCGTCGCCTCGACCGTCGTGTTGAACACGTACGAGAACTCGACGCGGCGGTTGCGGGCGCGGGCCTCGTCGTCGTCGGGCCCGCCCTCGCGGGCGACCGGCTCGCGCTTGCCCCGGCCCTCGACCTCCAGGGTGAAGTCGGTGCCCAGCTCCTCGGCGAGCAGGTCGCGGACGCTCTCCGCCCGCTCGACCGAGAGGTTGTCGTTGTAGGAGTCGTCGCCGATGCCGTCGGTGTGCCCGATGACGGTGATGGCCGGCTCGTCCGGATCGACGTTCGCGGCCAGCGTGGTGGCGGCCCGGCGCACCACGTCCTCGGCGTCCGCCGTCAGGTCGGAGCGGTCGAACTCGAACATGACGTCGGAGTGCAGGGAGATGATCTCGCGGTCGCCGTCCCGCGTGGTGGAGGCGATCTCGGAGTCCACGAAGCTCTGCACCCAGCCCTCGTCCGCCACCGCGTCCTCGTCGGGGCGGCGGTTCACGAAGGTGAGGTTCTCGCCGCGGGGCGGCGGAGCGTCCAGGGTGAGGTGGTCGGGACCGTTGGGGCTCTCCGGGTCCGGCCGCTCCTCCTCCACGTCCTGGACGGGGATGCCCGTCATCGCTCCGAGGCCGCTTCCGACGAAGGTCACCTGCCGCACCTCGTCGGGGATGCGGGGGAAGTAGCGCACGTACTCGTTGGTGACGCCGTCGTGGACCGGGTACAGGCCGTCCTGGTTCGGGCTCTCCGACCCGTACTTGAGCCCCTCCCCGTCCAGGAACTGGCGGTAGACCCGGCCGCTGAGCGGGTCCACGAGGGTGTGGGCCATGCTCAGGTTGCGGTTGGGCCCGGAGAACTCGTCGGGGTAGGTCACCTCGTAGTACATGACGGTGTAGTCGTCGGTGCGCTCCAGGCCGGTGACGGCGAAGTGCATCTCCGTGTCCTGCCCGGTGTCCTGGAAGATGCGCCCCTCGCGGACGTAGGGGAACTCCTCCCTGACCGTCGGCGGCCCCGACGCGTCTCCGAACGTCTCGGACCACCAGTCGGATATGTCCGCGGTGACCGTGCAGCCGCTGAGCAGGAGACTGCCCGAGACCATCAGCGCGACCACGGTGATGGGCGTCTTCCGCGCCATGTGGGGGAACTCCGATCGTTGAGGGAGGCGTACCGGCAACATCCTCCAGCACTCGGAGGGCCGAACCGACCGCCACGTCCCCGGTTGGCGGGATACCGGCCGCTCGGAGGGGGGATGTCCGGGAATCGGGAGGGCGGGACCGGCACAGGAGCCGACAGGCGCCGTCGGGCCGCCCGGCCCCGCTCTCCTCGGCCCCGCCGCCGGAGGCCGGGACGGCGGACGGCCGGAGGTCCCCCCGCGCCTCCTGGAAACCTTCTCCCGGAAAGCTCAGAAAACTACAGCGGCTGGAGTAGACATGCCCCTTCAGTGCTGCTAGATTTCCTGTCGTAGCCACAGAGATACACGGCTGGACCACCGGATACGCCGGTGGAACGCAGGACGGCTCGACGGTGTGCACGTGCTTCAAGACACCGGGAGCCGGTAGGACAGCAGCACCGCAGTACAAGCAGTACAAGCAGTACGAGCAGTACGAGCAGCACCGCAGTACGCAGGACCGGCATCCCGCTCACCCAGGGGACGCCGTAGCAGGACGAAGAACGCGGTAGGGCTCGACCGGTGCGCTCAGCGGCACGGCGCCGGGAGCCGGTAGCACCGCAGTACCGGTGTCCCGCCCGTACCGGGGAACACCGCACAGGAGGTAACGCAGGACGGCTCGACGGTGTGCACGTGCTTCAAGACACCGGGAGCCGGTAGGACAGCAGCACCGCTGTACAAGCAGTACGAGCAGCACCGCAGTACGCAGGACCGGCATCCTGCCCGTCCAGGGGACGCCGTAGCAGGACGAAGAACGCGGTAGGGCTCGACCGGCGCGCTCAGCGGCACGGCGCCGGGAGCCGGTAGCACCGCAGTGGAAGACAGTGCACGCAGTGAGATCGAGAGGAGTAGGTGCCATCAGGACCGCCCGGCGCGGAACGTTCGCCCGGGCACCGCAAGGCCCGGTTCGGAAGAAGGTGGTCCACGGTCACACAACCGCGATCCCCGCGATCCCGTCCCAGCTCGACTTCGGGCAGCGGAAGACCGGCAGCGGCCGGTAGGTGGTATTGAACTCTCGGGCCCCAGCGCCGTTCGGCGCTGGGGCCCTCGACGTGCGTCCAGGAGGCGCCCGGCCCCGCCGTGGACGGCGACGGCTCTGGCGGTGAACCCCCGGGTGGGGGATTCTTGGTGGCATGTCCGCGAAGAGGTCCCTCCGGTCCGCCGATCCCGCCTCCGGCCCGAGCACCGCCGGGACGGGGGAGGGCACAGCGCGCGCGAGGCCGTTCCCCGGCCGGTGGACGGGGCCGGTCGTCGGCCTGCTCGTCGTCGGCGCGGCACTGGGCGCCGCACAGCTGGCCGCCGCCGCGGTCCGGTCCTCCCCGCCGGTGGTGGCGGTGGGCGACGCCGTCGTGGAACTGAGCCCCACGTGGCTGGTGGAGACGGCGATCACGCTGTTCGGGACCGCCGACAAGGCCGTACTCCTCGCGGGGATCGTGGCCGTCCTGGCGGTGTCCGGGGGCGCGCTCGGGGCGGTGGCGCTGCGCCGCCCCTCCGTCGGCTTCGCCGGGTTGGCCGCGTTCGCCGCCGCGGGGCTGGCCGCGACGTGGCTGCGCGGGGCCGACGACCCCGGTGCGGCGCTGTCCGTGGTGTGCGCCGCCCTCGCCGGGGCCGCCGCGCTCGCGGTGCTGCTGAGGAGCGCGGGCGGGACAGGGGGAGCCGCCCCGCCGGCCGGGGCGGACGGGCGCGACGCCTCCGGGAGGGGACCCGGCGGAACCGGGGATGCGGACGCGGCTCCCGGCACGGCCCCGGGCCCGGTCACCGACGCGGACACGAGAACCCCCGGGGCCGATGAGGGCCGAGGCGCCCGCCGGCCCGCAGGGGACGACGGGTCCGGCGGCCCGTCCGCGCCCGCCGGGGGAGACGGGTCGGCGCCGACCGGCGCGGGGCGGCGGTTCGTCCTCACCGCCGCCGGGGTCCTGGCCGCCTCGGGCGCGGCGGGCACGCTCGGCCTCCGGCTCCCGGCCCTCCTCGGCGGTCCCCCCGGGCTGCCCGCCCCGGCCCTGCCGGCCGCCGCCGTCCCGCTGCCCGCGCTGCCCTCCGGAACCGACCTCGGCATCCCCGGCCTGACCCCGTTCAGCACCCCCGCCGACGAGTTCTACCGCATCGACACCGCCCTCGCCGTCCCCCGGCTCGACGCCTCCCGGTGGGTGCTGAGGGTCCACGGAAGGGTGGAGCGGCCGTTCGAGATCGACATGGAAGAACTCCTCGGCCTGCCCCTCGTCGAGGCCGACATCACCCTGTCCTGCGTGTCCAACCCGGTCGGCGGCGACCTCGTCGGCAACACCCGCTGGCTCGGGTACCCCCTCGCGGACCTCCTGCGCCGCGCCGGCGTCCGCGCCGGTGCCGACCAGATCCTCAGCACCTCCCACGACGGGTGGACCTGCGGCACGCCCACCGAGACCGTCATGGACGGGCGCGACGCCCTCCTCGCCGTCGGCATGGGCGGCCGTCCGCTCACTCACGAGCACGGGTTCCCGGCGCGCATGGTCGTGCCCGGCCTCTTCGGCTACGTGAGCGCCACCAAGTGGGTCACCGACATCGAGCTCACCCGGTTCGCCGACAGGCAGGCCTACTGGTCCGACCGCGGGTGGGCGGAGCGGGGACCGGTCAAGACCATGTCGCGGGTGGACGTTCCCGGCGACTTCACGCGAACCGCCGCCGGGGACGTCGTCCTGGCCGGTGTGGCCTGGTCGCAGCACACCGGGATCGACGCCGTCGAGGTCCGCGTGGACGACGGCGAGTGGTGGCCGGCCGAACTGGCCCGGACGCCGGGCGCCGACACCTGGGTCCAGTGGGTCGCGGAGACGCGGGTCGGCCCGGGGATGCACGCGGTGGAGGTGCGCGCCACCGACTCCTCCGGGTACACCCAGTCCTCCGACGAGGTGGAGACGATCCCGGACGGGGCCGAGGGGCGGCACCGCATCCGCTTCACCGCGGAGTAGCCCCAGCTCAGGACCCTCCTCGAAAAACCTCGGAAAAAAGTTCCCGGCCGACCCATCCGCCCGGCCTCCGGGTCCGAATACCCCATGTGACCACCGAGACACGCGGGACGAGAAACCCGCCACGCGACAGGCGACGGACCGTCGTCGGGACGGTCGTGGGGCTCCTCTCGGTCGGCGCCTCACTGGGCGCCGCCGAGCTGGCCTCCGCGCTGGCCCGGACCGCGCCACCGGTGATCGCTGTCGGCGACGCCGTCGTCGACAACACACCGCCGGCCCTGATGGAGCTGGCGATCTCGCTGTTCGGAACAGCCGACAAAGTCGTACTGCTCTCCGGAATCGCGGTCGTCCTCCTCGGTGTCGGGGCCGTGCTCGGCGTCGTGGCGCTCCGGCGCCCGGCAGCCGGGTACGCAGGGCTGGCGGTGTTCGCGGCGGCGGGGATCGCCGCCGTGCTCCTGCGCCGCGCCGACGAGCCGGGGGCCGCGATCCCCGTACTCGTCGGCGCGGTGGCAGGGGCCTCGGCCCTCGCCCTTCTCCTCCGGAGCGCGCGCGGGTACCTCCGCCCGGCGGCGGAGGCCGCGGCCGGGGCGGACGGGCCGACAGGCGCAGACCCGCAGGCGCCGGCGGACGCGCAGGACGTCCCGGACGCGCAGGGCTCGCAGGACGCCCCTGCCCCGGGGGCCCCGCAGGACGCCCCGGACGCACACGGCACCGGGGGTGCGCAGACGGCGCACGCTCCCGAGCCGGGACCCGCCCAGGGGCCCGGGAGGCGCGGCTTCGTCCTGACCGCGGCGGGGGTCCTGGCCGCCTCCGGGACGGCCGGCGCCCTGGGCCGCCTGCTGCCGTCCGCCCTCGGCGGCACGGGCGGGCGGTCCGCGATCGCCCTCCCCGCCGCCGCCGAACCGCTCGCCCCGCTGCCCTCCGGAACCGACCTCGGTGTGCCGGGCCTGTCGCCCTTCAGCACCCCCGCGGAGGACTTCTACCGGATCGACACCGCCCTCACCGTCCCGCGGGTGGACGCCTCCCGATGGACCCTGCGTGTGCACGGCATGGTCGACCGGCCGTTCGAGATCGACATGGAAGAACTCCTCGGTCTGCCCCTCGTCGAGGCCGACATCACCCTGACCTGCGTGTCCAACCAGGTCGGCGGGGACCTCGCGGGCAACACCCGCTGGCTCGGCCACCCCCTCGCGGACCTCCTGCGCCGCGCCGGAGTCCACGCGGACGCCGACCAGATCCTCAGCACCTCCCACGACGGGTGGACCTGCGGCACCCCCACGGAGGTCGTCATGGACGGACGCGACGCCCTCCTCGCCGTCGGCATGGGCGGCGAGGCCCTGACCCCCGTCCACGGGTATCCGGCCCGCATGGTCGTCCCCGGCCTGTACGGGTTCGTCAGCGCCACCAAGTGGGTCACCGACATCGAGCTCACCCGGTTCGCCGACGAGCAGGCCTACTGGGCACAGCGCGGCTGGGCCGTGCGGGCGCCGATCAAGACCATGTCGCGGGTGGACGTGCCCGCCCCCCTGGGGCGCGTCGGCTCCGGGGAGGTCGTCCTCGCCGGGGTGGCCTGGGCCCAGCACCGGGGGGTCGACGCCGTCGAGGTCCGCGTGGACGACGGCGCGTGGCAGACCGCCGAGCTGGCCCGGGTTCCGGGCATCGACACCTGGGTCCAGTGGGTCGCGGAGACCGTCGTCGACCCCGGGCAGCACACCGTCGAGGTCCGCGCCACCGACTCCGCCGGCCGCACCCAGCCCCCGGAGCGGGTCGACCCGGTCCCGAACGGCGCCACCGGGTGGCACCGAGTCCGTTTCACCGCCGAGTGACCACGCTTCCGCTGCCCCCGGGCAGCGGTTCGAGACAACCGAAGTTCACCCAGTTGAAGGAGAGAACCATGATCCGCAAGAACGCTCTCACTGCCACCGCAGCCGCCGCCGTCCTCGCCTTCGGCCTGTCGGCCTGCGGCGGGATGGAAGGGGACACGGAGGCCGAGACCCCGGCCGCGGGCGGCGCCGAGGAGAGCCCCGCCACGGAGGAGAACGAGGGCTCCGGCGGGATGCAGGAGGCCGGGGAGAACTTCGGCCCCGGCTGTGCCGACGTGCCGGCGGACGGCGACGGCAGCTTCGAGGGCATGGCCCAGGACCCGGTCGCGACGGCCGCGTCCAACAACCCGCTGCTGTCCACCCTCGTGACCGCCGTGGGCGAGGCCGACCTCGTCGACACCCTGAACTCGGCCGAGGACATCACCGTCTTCGCGCCCAGCAACGACGCCTTCGAGAAGATCCCGCAGGAGGACCTGGACGCCCTCCTGGCCGACCAGGAGCAGCTCACCGAGGTCCTGACCTACCACGTGGTCGAGGGACGCCACGCGCCCGCCGACCTGGAGGAGGGCACGTTCACGTCGCTCCAGGGCGGGGACGTCATGACCGCCGGGTCCGGCGAGGACTACACGGTCGACGACGACTCCGCCGTGGTCTGCGGCAACGTCCAGACCTCGAACGCGACCGTCTACATCGTCGACACCGTGCTCATGCCCTCCTAGGGGGTGCTCTCCGGATGCCTTCGCCGGTGCCGGCGAATCCGACACCGGCGCGGGCGGCCGACCGGGCGGTCTCCCGCAAGACGATCTGCGAGGTCCAGACTGGTCGTGCTCCACGGGCGCGGAGGCGCCGCGCGAGGAGGCCCGGTGGACGCGAGGGCGGAATGATCCGGAAAACACGACCCAGGCTCCGAGCACGACGCACCCGGGCGGCCCGCGCGATGACGCCGGGCCGTCCGGGCCCGTGCGTCACACGGCCACCGGGCAGGAGCCGTAGGAGCACGACCGCGTACCGACCAGGAACGAGGAGCGGATGAACGAGGAAGCCACGGCGCCCCGTGGTCCCCGCCGCGTGGAGGGGGCGGCGGCCCCCGCCCCGTCCGACCAGGGGCTCACGCGGCTGCTCCGCGAGGTGGCCCGTGGCGACGAGGGCGCGTTCGGCGAGGTGTACGACCTGGTCAGTCCGGCCGTCTACGGTCTGGTGCGACGGGTCCTGAGGGACCCGGCCCAGTCCGAGGAGGTCGCGCAGGAGGTCATGGTGGAGGTGTGGCGCACCGCGTGCCGCTACGACGAGCGTCGGGGGAGCCCTCGCGCGTGGGTGATGACGCTCGCCCACCGGAGGGCCGTGGACCGGGTGCGGTCCGAGCAGGCGGCCACGGACCGGGAGGCGCGCGCGGTGGCGGCCGACACGCACCGCCCCTACGACGAGGTGGCCGAGGAGGCCACCGACCGCCTCGAACGGGAGCGGGTGCGCCGGTGCCTGGACACCCTGACCGAGCTCCAGAGCCAGTCCGTGCGCCTGGCCTACTACGGCGGGTACACCTATCGTGAGGTCGCCCGTCTGCTGTCCACGCCGTTGGGCACCGTGAAGACGCGGATGCGCGACGGGCTGATCCGGCTGCGCGACTGCCTGGGGGTGGAGTGGTGAGCAGGAGACTGGGCCAGGACCTGCACACGCTCTCGGGCGCCTATGCCCTCGGCGCGCTGTCGCCGGGGGAGAGCGTCCGGTTCGAGGACCACCTGGCCGACTGCGACTCGTGCGTGCAGGAGGTGCGGGGCTTCGCCGAGACGACGGCCCTGCTGGGTTCCGCCGCGGCGCTCACGCCCCCGGCGGAGCTGCGCCGGCTCGTGCTGGAGGAGGTGGCGAGGACCCGCCAGCTCGCGCCGCCGCCCGAGCCACTGCCCGAGCCCCGCCGCAATCGGTGGAACTGGGGCACGGGGCTGGTACTCGCGGCGTGCCTGGTGCTCGTGGTCGCCCTGGGAGCGGTGGCCGTCGACCAGATCCGCGAGGTGGAGCGCCTGCGCCAGAACGAGCGGCAGATCGCCGCCGTGCTGTCGGACCCGGGCGCCGACCACACCACGGCCGAGCCCATGGAGGGCGTGTCCGTGACCGTCGTGCACTCGGAGGCCGGCGGGCAGCTGGTGTTCAGCGCGCACGGGCTGGAGCGGCTGGAGGACGAGGACTACCAGCTCTGGCTGACCCGCCCCGACGGCACCGTCTCGTCGGCGGGGGTCCTGTCGGTGGACGAGGCCGGGTTCGTGCTGCCGGTGCTGGCGACCCCGGAGGACGAGGACACCGACGGCGTGGCGGTCACGGTCGAGCCGGAGGGCGGCTCCGAACAGCCGACCTCGGACCCGCTGATGGCGATGCCCTTCGAGGGCTGACCCGGGGCCGGACGAGTCCAGGGGACTGTTCCGGTGGGCGGCCGGCGGGCGCGCGAAGGGATCGGACGGGGCTCCCGCGGGGGCGGGGCCCCGTCGGGCCCCGCCGTCCTCCGGTCGTGCCCGGGCCCCGGGGCCCGGGGACCGCGGGGCCGGGGGCGGG
>NZ_JBEXSY010000107.1:0-12786 GCF_040613895.1 Nocardiopsis sp. NPDC006198
GTGCCGCCGCCCCGAGGGGCGGCGGCACGGCGTTGCTCCTGTGCGGGGTCAGACCCAGGAGTCGAAGTTCTTGCTCTCCGCGCCCGAGGTGGTGGACGGACCGCGGTCCGGCAGGATGCGGGTGTCCGGCGGGAGGGACAGCAGCGCCTCACCGATGGAGGCCAGCTGCGTCGTGTAGTCGATGTAGGTGTTGCCGACCATGCCCGGCTCGCCCTTGCGCAGCGCGTCGCCGCTGAAGACGACGCCCAGTTCGGCGATGTAGTAGCCGACGCTGCCGGAGGAGGTCCCGGGCAGGGCGAGGACGTCGATGTGCAGGTCCGCGATGTCGAGGGCGCCCTGGCCCTCCACCTCGATCTCGGGCCGGTGCTCGGCCCCGTGGTGGCGCCGCCAGGCGCGCATCTCGCGGGGGTGCAGCGCGATGTCGGCGTCCGCCTCCTCGGCGACCTTGATGGCCGACTCGATGTGCGGGCCGTAGGCGTTGGTGCAGGCCACGAGGTAGATCTCGCGGTCTCCGACGGCCTCCAGGACGGCCTCGGCGTCGTAACCGGGGTCGATGACGATGACGCCCTCGTCGTCCGCCTTCACGATCCACGTGTTGGCGACGACGTCGAACTTCTCGTCGTCGAACTCGAAGACGCCGACGCTGCGCACGCGCGTGATGCCGTCGGGGTCGGGGCCGGTCACGCCCGCCTCCTCCGTCTCGTCGGCGAACAGCCCGACGGGCTCGTCCGCCTCGGCCGCCACGTCCTCGGCGTCCTCGTCCGCCTCGGCGGCCTCCGCGTCCTCGTCCGCGTCGGGCTCCCCCTCGCCGACGACGGGCTTCTCGTCGGCGGGCGCCTCGTCGGCATCGGCGTCGGCGACGGTCTTCTCGTCGGTGGAGGCGGCGTCCGCCTCGGCCCCGCCGGGGTCCTTCTCGGAGCCGTCAGCCAGGCCGGAGTCCTTCTCCGCGGCCTCCGCGACCGCGTCCTTCTCCTCGGACGGGTTCTCCCCGGCCGTGCCGGAGTCGGTCGCCCCGGCCGCCGCCTTGTCGTCCACCGCGACCTCCGCAGCGGAATCGGTGGCCTCCGGGCCTTCCTGCTTCTTCGGCTTCCGCTTCCAGAACACGGCGTCAGACCTTTCGGTTTCGTCCAGGTACAGGTAGTTCTGCTGCGACCATTGTCGCGCTACCGCGCAGTGGTCGGTACCGTACCGGACGCCGGAGGGCGACACGCTGGTCACCCCTTGATCAGAGGGACCCCCGTCGCGGGCTCCACGAGCTCGTCGAACGCCTCGGGGGCGGTGGTGTGGCGTCCGAGCCGGTGGCCCGTGAGGCTCCCGTGGTCGTCGCTGGAACCGGTCACCACCACGCCCAGGTCGGCGGCCACGCCCCGCCAGTACGCGGTCTGCTTCCGGTTGTGGGAGGGGTGGTCCGCCTCGATGCCCCCCAGCCCGGCCTCGACCATGCGCTCCACGAGGTCCAGCGGGACGGCCCCGTTGAGGGAGCCCTCCGCGCGGGCCGGATGGGCCAGGGAGCACACCCCGCCCGCGGCCCTGACCAGGCCGACCGCGCGGACGGGGTCGATCGCGTACCGGGAGGCGTAGGCGGGGCCGCCCGAGCCGATCCAGCGGTCGAAGGCGTCCTGGACGTCGCGGGCGGCGCCGGCCTCCACGATCGCGCGGGCCAGGTGGGGGCGGCCGATCGTGTTGGCGTCGGCGTACTCCGCACGGCCCGCCCCCGCGATCTCCAGGACCCGCTCCCAGGAGACGTCCACCCCCTGCTCCCTGAGCTTGCGGACCATCTCCTCCGCACGGGAGGCCCTGTCGGAGCGCACCCTGCGCAGTTCGCCGTCCAGGCCGGGGTCGTCGGGGTCGAAGAGGTAGGACACCAGGTGGACGCTGGAGCCGGCGTAGGCGCAGGACAGCTCCATGCCCGGGACGAGCGTGAACCCCGGCGGGAGGTGCGCGGCCGCCTCCCCGATCCCGCCGACGGTGTCGTGGTCGGTGAGGGCCAGGACGTCCAGACCCGCGGCGACCGCGTGCCCGACGACGTCGGCGGGGGCGTCGGTCCCGTCGGAGACCGAGCTGTGCGAGTGCAGGTCGATACGTGTCACCGGGCGATTGTACGTAAGTCCCGGCCCGGGTGCCCCGAACGGGTGGGCCCGCGGGCCCCGGTCAGCGCTCCCGGGGCGCGAGGACGCGGGAGAGGAAGGGGCTCGCCGCCCCGAACGGCGGCTCCAGCGCGACGCCGCCGTCGTTGATGTCGCGCAGGTCCCTCAGGGAGTTGATCTCGCACATGAGGAGGCCCGTGTCGGCGGAGGCGAAGACGATCCACAGCCAGTGGGCGAGCGCCTCACCCGTGTACACCGCCCGGTCGCGTCCCACCGCCAGGTTCCACAGGGCGATCTCGTGGCCGTCGAACCGCAGTTTGGCGTCGGCCGCCGCCGCGTCGAAACCGTTGCCGGGATCCGGCCCGTCCAGGCCGGCGAGGCGTGCGCCGAGCCCGACGCCGGGGTCCTCGGCGACGATGGCGATCTCGCCGACCCCGCCGAGGGGGTCGGGTCCGGACAGGGCGACGACCGTGGCGAGCGCGCCGCTGCGTTCGTCACCGGCCTCGGCGAACCCGGTGACGACCCAGTTGGCGGGCAGCGGCCAGGGGATCCACACCGGGACGCGCGCCTGGGGCAGGAGTGCCTCGAGCGAGGACGTGCCCGGGGCGCGAACGCCCTGCAGCGGGGCCACGGCTCCGTGGACGTCGCACTGCCAGGCGCTGGTCCACAGCCCCGGAGGCTGGACCGCGCGCCCGCACCGGGGACACGAGGGCTCGGTCTTCATGCTGTTTGCGACCTACCCGGGCACCCCGGCGGGAAAACGCCCGGTGGGCGGGTCGCGTACGCGACCCGCCCACCGTGTGCGACCCCGTACGCCCTACGAGGACTGCTGCTGGCGCTTCTTGTTGGCCGCGGTCCGGCCGCGCTCCTTCTGGTCGAGGACGACCTTGCGGATGCGCACGTGCTCGGGGGTGACCTCGACGCACTCGTCCTCGCGGCAGAACTCCAGGGCCTGCTCCAGGGACAGCTTGCGCGGCGGCACCAGGCGCACCAGCTCGTCGCCGGTGGCCGAGCGCATGTTGGTGAGCTTCTTCTCCTTGGTGATGTTGACGTCCATGTCGTCGGAGCGCGAGTTCTCGCCGACGATCATGCCCTCGTACACCTCGGTGGTGGGCTCGACGAACAGCGTGCCGCGCTCCTGGAGGTTGAACATCGCGAACGGCACCGCGACGCCCGCCCGGTCGGCCACCAGGGACCCGTTGGGACGGGTGCGCAGCTCACCGAACCACGGCTCGACCTTCTCGAAGACGTGGTGGGCGATACCGGTGCCCCGGGTCTCGGTGAGGAACTCGGTGCGGAAGCCGATGAGGCCGCGGGAGGGGACCAGCCAGTCCATGCGCACCCAGCCGGTGCCGTGGTTGACCATGTTCTCCATGCGGCCCTTGCGGACGCTGAGCAGCTGGGTGATGGCGCCCATGTACTCCTCGGGGGCGTCCACCGTGAGGCGCTCGACGGGCTCGTGGACCTTGCCGTCGATGACCTTGGTGACCACCTGCGGCTTGCCGACGGTCAGCTCGTAGCCCTCGCGGCGCATCTGCTCGACCAGGATGGCCAGGGCCAGCTCGCCGCGGCCCTGCACCTCCCAGGTGTCGGGCCGCTCGGTGGGCAGGATGCGCAGGGAGACGTTGCCGACGAGCTCCTTCTCCAGGCGGTCCTTGACCAGGCGGGCGGTGACCTTGGAGCCCTTGACCTTGCCGACGAGCGGCGAGGTGTTGGTGCCGATGGTCATGGAGATGGCCGGCTCGTCCACCGTGATCAGGGGGAGCGGGACCGGGTTCTCCAGGTCGGCGAGGGTCTCGCCGATCATGATGTTCTCGATGCCGGCGATGGCCGCGATGTCGCCGGGCCCCGCCTTCTCGGCGGGCTTGCGCTCCAGCCCGTCGGTCATCAGCAGCTCGGTGATCTTGACCTGCTGGGTGCTGCCGTCGGTGCGGATCCACGCGACCTGCTGGCCCTTGCGGAGCTCGCCCTGCTGCACCCGGACGAGCGCGAGGCGGCCCAGGAAGGGGGAGGCGTCCAGGTTGGTGACGTGGGCCTGGAGGGGGGCGTCCGGGATGTACTCCGGGGCCGGGATGGTCTCCAGGATGGTGCTGAAGAGCGGAACGAGGTTGTCGTTCTCCGGCACGGTGCCGTTCTCGGGACGCTCCAGGGAGGCCTTGCCGTCGCGGGCGCAGGTGTAGACGATCGGGAACTCGATCTGCGACTCGTCGGCGTCCAGGTCCATGAACAGCTCGTAGGTGTCGTCCACGACCTCGGCGATCCGGCTGTCGGGCCGGTCGACCTTGTTGATGACGAGGATGACGGGGAGCTTGGCCTGGAGGGCCTTGCGGAGCACGAAGCGGGTCTGCGGGAGCGGACCCTCGCTCGCGTCCACGAGCAGGACGACGCCGTCGACCATGGACAGGCCGCGCTCGACCTCGCCGCCGAAGTCGGCGTGGCCGGGGGTGTCGATGATGTTGATGACCACGTCCTCGCCCTCGGGCGTGGTGTAGTGGACGGCCGTGTTCTTCGCGAGAATGGTGATGCCCTTCTCGCGCTCCAAGTCGTTGGAGTCCATCACCCGGTCGTCGACGTCCTGGTTCTCACGGAACACACCGGACTGCCAGAGCATGGCGTCAACGAGGGTCGTCTTGCCGTGGTCCACGTGGGCCACGATCGCGACGTTGCGGAGGTCGCTGCGGCGTGCGGAGCCCTCGACGGGCGTAGCGCTGGACATGGGAAAGTCTCGATCTCCTGGTACTGGGAAGAGACCGCAGATTGCCACGGCCCGTTGCCAGTTTATGCGGTCATAGTGGTCTGGTTGGGAAACGTGCGGGTCACCCCGGTCACCCCCGACCGCCCGGCGCCGGCGCCGGCCACCCCGCGTTCACCTCACGGACGGCCGTACCGGTCCGGGAACGGCGGCACGGGGTCGGTCCGCGGAGGTTCCGAGTGCGTCGCCGCGGGTCCGAGTCTTCGACGCGGTGGGACGCCCGGTTCTTCCCCGAGCCCGTTTCCCTCCCGGCGCCGGCCGCTCGACCGGGCGAGGGCGGTACCGGGGTGGTGCTCTCCGGCGTCCGCCGGGGCGTGTCCCGGGCGCCGGCGGAGGCCGGGCACGGGCCCCGGTCGCGGACGGACCGGTGGGTACAGCCTACGGGTGGACGGCTGTCCCCGGTGCGAGCAGGGGTGCGATCAGGTCGAGGAAGGGGACGTCCGCGGGCAGCCACGGGACGGTGCGCAGGTCGGAGGCGGTGAGCCAGCGCAGGGAGAGGTGTTCCAGCGCCTCGGGCTCGCCGGCGACCAGTTCGACGCGCCAGAGCCGGAGCACGGCGGGCCTCGGCCGGGAGGGGCCGGGAGCGGGGAAGGGCGCGTCCTCACCGATCCTGTGGAGGGGCCGGACGGTCACGCCGAGTTCCTCCCGGCACTCGCGGACCACCGCGTCGGCCGGGGTCTCCCCCGGGTCGACCTTGCCGCCGGGGAACTCCCACCTCCCCCGCAGGGCCGGGGGGTCGGCACGCTGGGCGGCCAGCGCCAGGCCGTCCCGGATGACGACCGCGCCCACCACGACCAGGGTCTGCTGCTCCACGTGTTCCACGCCCGCCAGCCTAGTAAGGCCCGGCGGCGCGCAGGGCGGCGGCTCCGCCCCTCGGGCCGGGGCGGTGGGGAGCCCGCGTTCAGGCGCCCGCCGGGGCCGACCGGAGCCGGTGTGCCAGGGCTGTGTGCCGGTGGCCGGAGGAGGCGTTGCGGACCGCCTGGGCCAGGGCCCGGCGGGACCCCACCAGGACGACCAGCCTCTTGGCCCTGGTGACGGCCGTGTAGAGGAGGTTGCGCTGGAGCATCATCCAGGCGCTGGTGGTGACGGGGACGACCACGGCGGGGTACTCGCTGCCCTGGGAGCGGTGCACGGTGATGGCGTAGGCGTGGGCGAGTTCGTCCAGTTCCGCGAAGTCGTAGACGATCTCCTCCTCCTCGTCCGTGCGCACCGTGATCTCCTGGGCGACCGCGTCGATGCCCTCGACCACGCCGAGCGTCCCGTTGAACACCCCGTTCTCGCCCTTGTCGTAGTTGTTGCGGATCTGCGTGACCTTGTCGCCGACGCGGAAGACGCGGCCGCCGAAACGGCGCTCCGGGACGTGGTCGCCCGCGGGGGTCACCGCGGACTGGAGCACCGTGTTGAGGTTGGCCGCCCCGGCGGGCCCGCCCTTCATGGGGGTGAGCACCTGGACGTCCCGGCGCGGGTCGAGGCCGAACCTGCGGGGGATCCGGTTGGCGACCACGTCCACGGTCATCCGCGCGGCGTCCTCGGACTCCTCGCAGGGGAACAGGAAGAAGTCGGCCATGCCCTCGAACCGCGGCGGCTCCCCGCCGTTGATCCTGTGGGCGTTGGTGATGACGCCGGAGTCCTGGGCCTGCCGGAAGACGTGGGTCAGGCGCACGCTGGGGACGGGGGAGCCCTCGGCCAGGAGGTCCCTGAGGACCTGGCCCGCCCCGACCGACGGCAGCTGGTCGACGTCGCCGACGAACAGCAGGTGGGCCCCGGGCGGCACCGCCTTGACCAGCTTGTTGGCCAGGAGCACGTCCAGCATCGACGCCTCGTCCACGACCAGCAGGTCGCAGTCGAGGGGGTTGTCGCGGTCGAAGGCGGCGTCGCCCCCCGGCCGGAGTTCGAGGAGCCGGTGCACCGTGCGCGCCTCGATCCCGGTCATCTCGGTGAGGCGCTTGGCGGCCCGCCCCGTGGGCGCGGCGAGGATGATCTTCGCTTGCTTGGCAGCGGCCAGCGTGACGACGGACGCGACGGTGAAGGACTTGCCGCAGCCGGGGCCGCCGGTGAGCACGCACACCTTCTCCGTGAGGGCCAGCCGGACGGCCTCGCGCTGGGCCTCGGCGAGGTCGGCACGGGTGCGCTTGCGCAGCCAGTCCATGACGACGTCCCAGTCCGCTCCGGCGAAGGCGGGGATGCGGTCGGCCGGGTGGGCGAGCAGCGAGCGCAGCCCCGAGGTGAGGCCGATCTCGGCGCGGTGCATCGGCAGCAGGTAGACGGCGCGGACGGGTTCGCCCGCGGGGCCGGGCACGGTCTCGCGGACCACGCCCTCGGCGGCGACGAGTTCGGCGAGGCACTCGATCACCAGGCCCGCCTCCACCTGGAGGATCTTCACCGCGGCGGAGATGAGCTTCTCCTCGGGGAGGTAGCAGTGGCCGTCGCCCGTGGACTCCGAGAGGGTGAACTGGATCCCGGCCATCACCCGCTGCGGGCTGTCGTGCGGGATGCCCACGGCCCGGGCGATGGTGTCGGCGGTCTTGAAGCCGATCCCCCAGACGTCGGTGGCCAGGCGGTACGGCTCCTTCTGCACGACGTCGACGGAGGCGTCGCCGTACTTCTTGTAGATGCGCACGGCGAGGGAGGTGGTGACCTCGACCCCCTGGAGGAAGACCATGACCTCCTTGATGGCCTTCTGCTCCTCCCAGGCGTCCGCGATGAGCCTGGTGCGCTTGGGTCCGAGGCCGGGCACCTCGATGAGCCTCTCGGGGTGCTCCTCGATGACCTCCAGCGCCTCGGTGCCGAAGTGCCCGACGATGCGCTCGGCCATCTTGGGGCCGATGCCCTTGATCAGGCCCGAGCCGAGGTAGCGGCGGATGCCCTGCACGGTGGCGGGCAGGACGGTGGTGTAGTCGTCCACGTGGAACTGCCTGCCGTACTGGGGGTGCGACCCCCAGCGGCCGTGCATGCGCAGCGCCTCTCCCGGCTGGACCCCCATGAGGGATCCGACGACGGTGAGGAGGTCGTGCGCGCCCCGCCCCGTGTCGACCTTGGCGACGGTGTACCCGTTGTCCTCGTTGGCGTAGGTGATGCGTTCCAGGACACCCTGCACGACCGCGGGCCGGAAGGTTCCGTCGGACACGTGGTCGCCCTCCTCTCCCGTGGACCGGGCGCGTTCACGCCTGTTCCGGTGTCGCCGTGCCCGCCCCTCCGAGGTCCGGCGCGTCGTCGCCGAGCACGGCGAGCACGCGGTCGCGGTCGGCTCTGCGCAGGCTACTCGCCACCAGGACGTAGGAGTGCCTCAGCATCTCCGCGACCTCGTCGTCGGGCACGGTGCCGTCGAGGAGCACGGAGTTCCAGTGCTTCTTGCTCATGTGGTAGCCGGGGGTGACGGCCGGGTACCGGTCCCGCAGCTCCAGGGCCAGGCCGGGATCGCACTTGAGGTTGACCGTGGCCGGGGCGTCGTCCTCGCCGCCCTGGTCGGACCCCCCTGTGAGCAGGGCGAACATCTTCTGCCCCGCCACCTTGTAGACCAGGGCGCCGGGGCCGAAGGGCTCGCTCTCGTCGGCCTCGGGGAACCACAGCGCCGCGTCGATGAACTGTCCGGGTGTCATGGCGTCGCCTTCCTCTCGCCCCCGACGGTGCCAGAGGGCGACGACGTTCCGGAGGGTCCGGCGCGCCGGCGGACGGGCCGCCGGGGGCCGGGGCCGTGCGGCGCGTGCCGACCGGCCCCGAGGGGGCCGCGGATAGACTCCGGCGCAGCAGCCCCCACCGACAAGGGAGCGTCCATGAAGGCCAGAGGCGCACGCAGGCTCGACCCCCTGGAGCCCGGGGACCCCCGCGAGATCGGCGGGCACAGGGTGCGCGGCCGGATCGGCTCCGGTGGCATGGGCACCGTGTACGCGGCGGACTCCCCCGGCGTGCAGGGCTACCTGGCGGTGAAGGTCGTCCACCCGGGGCAGGCCGCCGACCGCCGGTTCCGCGAGCGCTTCGCGCTCGAGGCCCGCCTGCTCTCCAGGGTGAACAGCCCCTCGGTGGCGCGGTTCGTGCGCGCCGACGTGGAGGCGGACCTCCCGTGGATGATCACCGAGTACGTCCCCGGGCCGACCCTGCGGTACCACGTGGAGCGGTTCGGGCGCCTGCGCAGGGGCATGCTGCTGGGCCTGGCCGTCGGCACGGCCGAGGCGCTGCGTGCCGTCCACGCGGCCGGGGTGGTGCACCGCGACCTCAAACCGAGCAACGTGGTGCTCTCCCCCACCGGACCCAAGATCCTCGACTTCGGCATCGCGCATCCCGTGGAGGACCCCGACCCGACCAAGTGGATCCGGCTGCGCCGGATGCGCCGCGCCTACCGCGACCTCGGGCTGCCCTCACCGGACACCCTGGCGGACGAGCGGGTCGCCTCGACGGTGGACCGGCTGGGAACGCCCGGGTGGATCAGCCCCGAGCAGTACCAGCGCCGGCCCACGACGCAGAAGGCCGACGTGTTCCTGTGGGGGGCGGTGACGGCGTTCGCCTCGGTGGCGCACGACCCGTTCGGGAGGGCGGACGTCAAGGAGATGGCCCGGCGCGTGATGTTCGAGGAGCCCGACCTCCAGCACCTGCCGCCCGGCCTGGAGCGGCTGGTGCTCGCCGCGATGTCCAAGGACCCGGACGAGAGGCCGGACTCCGCGGAGCTGCTCCGGGAGGCGCTGGCCCTGGAGTCCCCCGAGGGCGGGGTGCGCCCGCCGGACGGCGGGGAGGCCTCGCCCGGGACGGGCGCCGCGGCCGTGCGCCGCCTGTTGGAGCGCAGGTGGACGGAGGTGGCGGTGCGCCCGCCGCAACCCCCGCGCGAGGGGCCGCGCCTGTTCGGCCGCGCCGCCCCGGACGCGGGGTCGGACGGGTCCGCCCCGTAGCACCCGCGGCGGCGCGCCCCGGAACGGGCCTAGAGGAGCCCGTAGTGGGCGCGGCCCTCACGGGAGAACATGTGGGCGATCATCGTGACCGCGAAGCCCAGCGGGACGGCGGCGATCAGGTCGCCGAGGACGAGGTTCCACAGCAGGAGGCCGCCGGCGACGGTCTGGAAGGCCACCACGCCCCAGAAGACGCCGACGGTGCGCTGCCGGATCCGGCCGGCCAGGAGCGTGGACAGCAGTCCGTACACACCGGTGACGGCGGCCATGGTGATCATCATGGAGCGCATCATCTCGACGCTGACCGCGAGCTCGACCCCCTCCTCGGCGGCGAGGTCCGCCTGCTGCCGCAGGGCGTCGGCCATCACCTCCTGGGGCACGCTCAGCCCCAGCAGGAACAGGGCCGTCAGCCCGAGGCCGCAGGCGCCGCCGATGTACATCAGCGTGCGCACGACCGCCACCTTCCTCGGCAGCGGCGCGTCGGGGCGGAGCGCGTCGAAGCGGGCGCCGAAGTCGGGGAGCCCCCGCTGCGGCGGGACGTCGCCTCCGCCCTGTGCCCCGTTGGGGTCGTACGGGTCCTGGCCAGAGGGAAACACTGACGTCCTCCGAGGGTGTCGAGCGAACTTGCCTCCCCCATGGTAGGGGCGGCCGGCCCGCCGGGCGCGGGATCGGGCGGCGAATTCCCCGACACTCCCCCGCGTGGGGGGCGACGGCGGTCACCGGGGGTGATGATGGGGGGCATGAGAAGCTGTACAAGGCGATACGGCTGGGACGAAATCCCCGGTCCGCACCGCAGATTCCGCACATCGTAACCCCTCGGCACGTGCCCGATCCTTCTCACCCCTCCAGGGCGGCCCACCCCGACCCCCGCCCGCCGCAGGCGGATCCCCCGCCGATCCCCCGAAGGAGTCCCGCAGACATGTCCAGACTCGTGCGCGCCTCAGCGGCGCTGATGCTGGTGGGCGCCTTCGCGGTCCCGCTGCCGTCGGCCTCGGCCGCGGTCCGGCCCGCGGCCCCCGACGGTCCCCCCGACTTCACACTGACGATCCTCCACGCCAACGACCCCGAGTCCCAGCTGCTCTCCGCTTCCGGCCAGGACGACTTCGGCGGCGCGGCCCGCTTCACCACGCTGCTCGACCGGCTCCGGGAGACCGAGGGCGACGGCGCGGAGGCCGGGGCCGACGAGGCCCGCGAGCGCGGTGTCGTCACCGTCAACTCCGGTGACATGTACCTTCCCGGGCCCGAGTTCGCCGCCTCCCAGGAGGACGGTGCGCCCTCCTACGACGCCATCGCCGCCAACCACGCCCGCTACGACGCGATCTCCATGGGCAACCACGAGTTCGACTTCGGCCCGGACGTGTACGCCGACTTCGTGGACCAGCTCACCGGGGACACGACGGTGGTCGCCGCGAACGTGGACGTCTCGGCCGAGCCGGCCCTGGCGGCCCAAGAGGCGGCGGGCCGGATCGCCCCCAGCACCGTGGTCGAGGTCTCGGGGGAGCGGGTCGGCATCGTCGGCGCCCTCTACCCCCCGCTGGCCACCGTCACCAGCCCGCGCGGGGTGGTGGTCGAGGACCTCGTCGTCCCGGTCCAGGCCGAGGTCGACCGGCTGACCGACGAGGGCGTCGACAAGATCATCATGATCTCCCACCTGCAGAACATCGCCTACGAGGAACGTGTGGCCCGGGAGCTGACCGGCGTCGACGCCATCGTGGCCGGGGGCGGCCACGAGGTGATGGCCGGCCCCGACGACGTCCTGGTGCCCGGGGACGAGGTCACCGCCCACCCGGAGACGGGTGAGCCGCTGGCCTACCCGCTGGTCGCCACCGCCCCGGACGGCACGGAGGTCCCCATCGTGACCGCCGGGTCGAACTACAAGTACGTGGGCCGCCTGGTCGTCAACTTCGACGGGGGCGACCTGGTGTCGGTCTCCGAGCGCTCCGGGCCGGTGCGCGTGTCCGGTGCGGGCGCCGACGCCGTCTCCCCCCACCCCGGGGTCGAGGCCGAGGTGACCGGGCCGGTCTCCGACCACGTCGCACAGCTCGCCGAGACCGAGGTGGCCCTGAGCGAGGTCGACCTCGACGGGGTCCAGAACCCGGGTGTGCGCACCCGGGAGACGAACCTGGGCAACCTGGTCGCGGACGGGCTGCTGGACACCGGGAGGCGCAACGCCGGCGAGTACGGGGTGCCCGAGCCGCAGATCGGCATCCAGAACGGCGGCGGCATCCGCAACGCGTCGGTGCTCCCCGCGGGGCCGCTGAGCGCGCTGGACACCTACTCCGTCGCGCCGTTCGCCAACCAGGTGGCCGTGGTCCCGGACCTCCCGCGTTCCCAGGTCAAGGAGCTGCTGGAGCAGGGCGTGGCCGCCGCTCCCGCGGCCAGCGGGGCGTTCATGCAGGTCGCCGGGGTCAACTTCGCGTACGACCCGGCGCGCACCGCGCAGGCGGTGGACGACGCGGGCACCGTGACGACCCCGGGCGAGCGGGTGCGCAACGTGATCCTGCACGACGGCACCGTCCTCGTGCGGGACGGCGAGGTCGTCGACGGCGATCCGGTCACGGTGGTCACCAACGACTTCTCCGCCAGGGGCGGGGACATGTACCCGTTCCGGGACGCCCCCTTCACCGTCGTCGGGGCGACCTACCAGGTGGCCCTGGAACGCCTGCTCACCGACACCCTGGAGGGCCGGGTCACGGCGCAGGCGTATCCCGAGGGCGGCTCCGGTCGCATCGTCGTGGGCGAGGAGGCCACGGTGCCGGACGGCGGCGGCACGCCCACCGAGCCCCCGGTCGGGCCGACGGCCGGCCCCACGGACCCCGCGGAGCCGACCGATCCGCCGAGCGCCGGGCCGACCGCACCGGGAGGGGGCGGGCCGGGCGACGACAAGCCGGGCCGGCCGGACGGGGCGAACGGTGCGCTGCCGACGACCGGAAGCGCGCTGTTCGGCCTGGTCGCCGCGGCCGTGGTCGCGGTCTGCGCCGGCGGTGCCGCGCTGTACCTGAGCCGCAGGCGCACGGGCGCCGGCGCCGCGCCCGCCGGACCGGAGTCCTGACGGGAGGCGCGCCGGTCC
>NZ_JBEXSY010000108.1:0-12211 GCF_040613895.1 Nocardiopsis sp. NPDC006198
GGCCCCCGCCCCCCCCCCCCGCCCACGCCCCCCGCCGTCACCCACCCGCCCCGGGGGGGCCCGCCCCCCCCCGCGCCCCCGCGGCCGTCGCCTCGCGGTCCCTCCCGGCCCGGACCTCAGGCGCGCTGCCGGTTCTGGAGCCACCCCCACACAGCGGTGGCGACGAACAGGATCGCGCCGATGACGGCGAGCCAGACCAGCCCCTTGATCACCACGCCGATGATGGTGAGGATCAGCCAGATCGCCAGCAGTACCAGGATGAGGTAGACCATGTCGCCTCCTGAGGATGTGCGTTCTGTGGGGGTGGCCTACCCGTTCGCCGGGGTTCCGCACATCACGGGCCGCGGGGAGGGCCCTCAGGGCCAGGTGCCGTCCACCACGGTCCCGTGGTCGGGCTTGTTGCTGTCCATCCACGCCTGGCGGTTGCGGGCGTAGGAGAGGGCCCAGTCGACCTGGCGCCGGTGCAGCTCGGCGAGGTCCGCCGAGGCGAGCCCGGGGTGGCGGGCGCCGATCTCCTCGGCCAGGGCCAGTGCGGCGGACGCGTCGCCCCGGGCCGTGTGGGCGTCGGTCAGCTCCACCCCGTAGTACTCGCACATGGCGCCCAGGTTGCGCTTGCCCTTGCGGTAGGGCTCCACCCCGCGGTCGATCACCAGCGGGTCCACCACGGGCGCGGGAGGCCCGCCCAGGCGCTCCTCCAGGGAGGCCAGGCCGTACCGCCGCAGTTCGCAGGAGAGGACCCGCAGGTCGTAGGGGGCGTTGAAGACCACGAGGCCCTGGTCGGCGGAGAGCTGGTCGGCCAGGGCCCCGGCGATCTCCTCCAGGCACTCGGCGGCCGGCCGTCCCTCGGCCCGGGCCCGTTCGGTGCTGATCCCGTGGACCGCCACCGCCCCCGCCGGGATCTCCCGCTCGCCGGGGCTCACCAGCCAGGTGCGGGCCCTGCCCTCGCGGTCCACGAGGGCGGCCGACACCAGGAAGGCGGTGTCGGGGTCGCGGGAGGAGGTCTCGGAGTCGAAGCCGAGCAGGGGGGTGGTGTGCCAGCCGGGGTGCGCGCCCCGGGAGGGCGGGACGGGGCGCGGCTCGTGCTCGGCGCAGTAGGTGAGCCAGCGGCCGTCCCCCTTGAGGACGATCCCCTCGCCGGTACCGACGGCGACCTGGCAGGTGGTGCATGTCCCGGGGTAGCGGTTGCGCATGGATTCCTCTCGGCCGGATGGTCGGCACTGCTGTGAGCAGCGGCGATGTTTCATCGTAGAGCGGCTCTGCGACAGTCGGGGAGGGGGTGGGAGGGGCGGTGCCGGTGGGGCGCGTGTGTGCGGGGGCCTTCTTCTGGGGAGGGGAAGGGCATGAGTTTGGAAGAGGCATCACGTCAGCTGGAAGCAGCCATCCACGACGCACGGGTTTCCTTCGACTGCATCCTGTTGGAGGAGCTCGACCGCGCGCACACGAACGCGATCACCGCCAGAGCCGCGGTCGACGCGGCGGAGCAGGCCATCAGGGTGGAGTTCGAGAGGCGGGAGGCCGCCAAGGAGGACTCGTCGGAGACGACGGGGACCGCCGACTGACCCGCCGTCGAATCGAACATATTTTCGATCAAAGGGTATGCTGGTCGGCATGCCCGATCAGCCGCTGACGCCGGACTGGCCCGCGAGTGTTCACCCGCCCGGGTCGGACTCCTTCGAGCAGACCGCCCTCGTGTGGCTGTTCGACCACGTGCCCGCCGACTACCGGCTGCACGGGGTCCTGCGTCGTCATCCCGTAGCCCTCTCCCGGCTGGCCCGCCAGTACGTCTCCGCGGCGCTGGAGGCCGCCCGGGAGGGGTACCGGACCGCACGGGTCGACCTCCGCGACCACCTGCCCCCGCACGCGCTCGACCAGGTGATGAATGCCTACCTCGCGGAGGGGCAGCGCATGGCGGGGGTCCTGCGGTCGGTCGAGGCGGTCGACGCGGCGCTCCGCTCGGCCACCGGCGAACGGGGCGCGGATGTGTGAGCGCCCCGACGCGGGACCGCGCACGGGGGCGGTGTCCGGGCGCGGACGCCCCGGACACGGGACGGCGGCCGCCGCGCGCGGGCGATCAGGCGGTCACCCGGACCACCACGGCCACCTCGTCCCCGGTGTTCACCAGGAAGTGGTGTCCCCGCGCGGCCCCTCCCACGGGTGCGCCGACCACGCGGGCCCGGCCCTCGGCCAGCTCCGAGGCCGAGCGCATCTGCCCGTCGGGGGCCGACGCGATCAGATGGGCGCGACCGCTGACCAGGTAGAGGACCTCCATGCCGTGCGGACGCGCGGGGTGGTCGGCGGGGCCGGACACGAAGCTGTTGGGTTCGAGGGCCACGGTGGTCACCCGCAGCCGGCCGCTCGCGTGGCGGCGGGCGGCGCGGGGCGCCGGCTGCCAGTGCCCCCGCCGGGTCGGCCACAGGGTGGGTCGGCGCAGCGAGGACGCGGCGCCGCGGGCGGCCGCCACCAGCCGGCCCAGGGTCGGCAGGCGTCGTTCGCCCAGGTGGGCATAGCCGGAAGGGCGTCCGGCGTCCACCACGTCGCCGATCCCCTCCAGCGAGACCGGCCCGGGGGCCGGGGACGGGGTGTCGGAGGGGCGGCGGGCGGCCGGCGCCGACACGGCGGACGGCGGGGCCTCGGAGGACGGGAGAACGGCGGTGGGGTCGAGAGTGCGCTGGGGCATCGTGAGAGGATCTTTCCCGTGTGCGCGCCCGTGTGTCGGGAACGCGCGGATGTCGTCGGTGGGTCCCGGCGGGCCGGGCGGCAGGTGCGAGGTCTCCGCGCCTACGCGTGGAGACGGGAATCACCCTGCGGGATGCGCCCCGTGTCCGGACCACACGCCGAGGTGGTCGGATCGGAGGGGCACGCGGTTGAGCGACGGCGTACGGAGACGCCTCAGAATCGGCTCAGCGACGACAACACGGACACGCCGCACAGGCCAGGTGGCAGGGGGCCCCGGGGGCCGTGCGAGCCGTGGCGTCGGTGCGGGTGCGCGGATACATAGGTGCAAGGACACCAGCAAAGTCCGGGAGGAGTCAAGCCATCGTCGGGAATCGCGCGTGTCGGCCACCTCACCCCGGAGGAGCGCCGGGTGTGTTGCGGGTGGCGCTGCGCGGTGGTGACATGTGGAGCCCGAGTACGGCGTGCGAACACCGCCGGAGCGGGCACCATCCCCCAGCCGTAGTGACAGGAGCGGCCGTTATGGCATACCTCCCCAGAAGGCACAGTTGAACCCCGAGACCCCGGGGCTGTGGGCGCGTGTGCTCGTGCGCGCGCTCGTCGTCGCGGCCGCCGCGGTGATGGCGCTCGGCTTCCTCGGACCGGGCGCGGCCGTCCTGGTCGCCGCGCTGACCGCGCTGACCTTCGTGCTGCTGTGGCTGCGCGCGCGCCACCAGAGGTCCTCCCGGCCCCCCGGCGGAGCCCCCCGCCCCCCGGAGCCCCGGGGGCCCCGGGACGCGGACTGAGGGGCCCGCGCGCACCGGTTCCTTCGGTTCGACGGGCGGAGTGCAGGTACGGCACGTCTTTCGACAAAGGGGGATGTGCCGCCCGCCGCGCCGCGTAGATTCTTGGTCTATGACGGACCAGGATCTCCTCCACGCCCTGCGCTCCAGTCGCATACCGCGGGCCGACGCCTACGCGAGGCTGCTCGACGCCTACGGGGAGGAGCTCTACCGGCGCTGCATCCTGGTCCTGCGCGACCGCGACGCCGCGCACGTGGTGCTCAGGGACACGCTGATCGCCGCCCGGGCGCACATCGGTCGGCTGGAGGAGCCCGAGCAGCTGGGGGAATGGCTGCACGCCCTGGCGGAGGCGGAGTGCGCCAGGCGGCTCGCGTCCGGCCTGCGGACGGCCGCGCCGGTCGGGATGTCCATGCCCGAGAGGACCGCGCTGGTGCCGGTCCGGGTGCTCAACGGGATGAGCGGGCCCGAGCTCGACGGGTACCGGGCCCACGTGGCCGCGCGCGCCGACCACTTCGACCGGAACGGGTTCCCGGTGCGGCCCGACGGCCCCCTCCGGCTGCGGGGGGTGGTGGCCCTGGCCCCCGTCGCGCTGGCGGTCGTGTGCGCCCTGCTCCTGGTCGCGTTCGCCGGTTTCGTGCTCGCCCGGGACCACGCCCCCGAATCCGCCCCGGGGGAGGCGATCCCGCAGAGCCGGAGATGACGCCGGCCGTCCACAGCCCCTACCGGGGCGGGGCGAACCGGGGTTTCATGGATACAGGGGGGCCGACGGCCCCGACGGCACCGGCGTGCCCCGACGGCGGAGGGCCGGTGGGAACGTCCCCACCGGCCCTCCGCCGGCACAGCCGGACCACGCGTCGGCGACGCCTACTTGTCGCCCTCGGTGTCGGAGATGTGCGAGCTGTCGCCGTGCGCCCCCGCCTCCTCCGCGCGCTTCACGGAGGCCACGATCTCCTGCTCGGCCTCGTGGCGGCCCACCCAGCTGGCGCCCTCGACGGACTTGCCGGGCTCCAGGTCCTTGTACACCGTGAAGAAGTGCTCGATCTCCAGGCGCTCGAACTCGTTGACGTGGTGAATGTCACGAAGGTGCTCCTGGCGCGGGTCCGTCGCCGGAACGCAGAGCAGCTTGTCGTCACCACCGGCCTCGTCGCGCATCCGGAACATGCCGATGGCGCGGGCCCTGATCAGGCAGCCCGGGAAGGTCGGGGCCTTGAGCAGGACGAGGGCGTCCAAGGGGTCGCCGTCCTCGCCGAGGGTTCCCTCGACGAAGCCGTAGTCCGCGGGGTAGGTGGTGGAGGTGAACAGCATGCGGTCGAGGCGGATACGACCGGTCTCGTGGTCCACCTCGTACTTGTTGCGCTCCCCCTTGGGGATCTCGATCGTAACGTCGAATTCCATGCTGATCTCGGCTCCCAATGCGACTAATGTCGCCGTATAACAACAACGTCAGGCCGCGACACCGAAGGAAGGGCAGGTGCCCCGGGTGCGACGGGTACGAGGCGAGGGACTCCTCGCACTGGCCCTGCTCAACATATTCGTGCTGATTGCCGGGTTCGTAGCCCTCGACGTGATCGAGGCTCGGCCGCTTCCCGCAGTGCCCAACCCGGTCACGAACGCCGAGGGCGCGGCGGCGGCGGAACCCGCGGCCTCGACTCCGGCGGACCCGGAACGGATCGCGGACATCCTTGATGATCCCATGTCGTCCCCGGGGCTCGAGGAGGGCCTCTCCGGTTACGTCGTCGACGGAACGACCGGTGAGACGCTCTTCGAGAGTGACGCGGACACGCCCGTGACCCCCGCTTCGACGACCAAGATCGCCACGGCCGTCGCCGTCCTGGACACCGTCGGCCCCGACCACGTGCTGCGCACCGAGGCGTACCTCGACACCGGCGCGAACCGGGTGGTGCTGCGCGGAGGGGGCGACACGACCCTGACCGCGACCGCCGACTCCGCAGCTTACCCGCAGGTAGCCACACTGGAGGAGCTCGCGGCGCGCACGGCCGAGGCGCTGGCGGCGGAGGGCGTCGACGCCGTCTCCCTGGGCTACGACGACTCGCTGTTCGCCGGCCCCGGGACCCCGGAGGGCTGGAAGCCCAACTACGTCCCCGAGGGCAACGCGGCCCCGGTCACCGCACTGATGCTCGACTCCGGCCGGGTCTCCCCGGAGGCCAGCGGCTACGGCTCGCGCACGACGGAGCCGTCCCTGCACGCTGCGCGGGCGTTCGCCGAGCAGCTGGAGCGGGCGGGCGTCGAGGTCGAGGGCGAGCCGTCGGAGGCCACCGCCTCGGGCGAGCCCGTGGCGTCGGTGGAGTCGGCGCCGATGGCCTCCCTGGTGGAGTTCATGATGCTCGCCAGCGACAACATCCTGGCCGAGTCCATGGGCCGGATCACCGCGATCGAAACGGGGGAGGAGCCCACCTTCGACGGCGCCACGGCGGCCACCGAGCGGATCGTGTCCGGGCTGGGCGTCGAGGGCGTCTCCCTGACGGACAACAGCGGCCTCAGCACCCGCAACCGCATCACGCCGCGCGCCCTGGTCGAACTCCTGGAGCTGGTCGCGAGCGGCGAACGCCCCGACCTGGGCGCGGCGGTGACCGGGCTGCCGACCGCCCACGCCACCGGCACCCTGGCCGGGCGCTACACCGAGGGCTCCTCCGCCCACGACGCCGCAGGCCTGGTGCGCGGCAAGACGGGCACGCTCAACGGGGTGGCCACCCTCGCCGGAACGGTCCACGACCGCGAGGGCAACGTGTTCGTCTTCGCCTTCATGGCCAACAACCCGGCGGCGAGCGGCTACCAGCTCGACTCGCTGCCCGCGGCTCTCAGCCGCTGCGGCTGCTCCTGACCCCTGCCGCCCCTCCGCTCCGGGCTCCCGGAGCGGAGGGGCGATTCGGCCGGTCTCAGGGGTATCCCTGGGGGCACCCGGAATTCCGACCCTGATCCCCGTGCCCTCCGCCGCTGCGTGGGTAGGCTGGCGGTGTGACTGTGATCGACTGGGACGTAGCCGTCAACACCGGTGTTCGCCTCGTGCGCCCTGGGCCGCAGGTGGACCTCTCCGACGCACGGCAGGCCGTGGCGCAGTTGCGCGAGCTCTCCACCGTGGCGGCCGGGCACGTGCGCGACTTCACCGGAATGAACCCCCTCGAACCAGCGGGACCCGCGGCCGTCGTGGACCGCCCCGGCTGGATCCGAGCCAACGTCGACGGGTTTCGAGTGGTCATCGAACCCGTACTCGAGCAAATGGGCGCCGACCGGCTCAACAACAGCCCCGCCGGGAACCTGACCAGCGCGGTCGGGTCCCGGATCACCGGGATGCAGCTGGGAGCGATGCTCTCCTACCTGGCGGGGAAGGTCCTCGGCCAGTACGAGCTCTTCCTGCCACCGGGCCCCGACGGCGCCGTCTCGACCGGCCGTCTGACCCTGGTGGCGCCCAACATCGTCAACGCCGAACGCGAGATGGACGTCGACCCCCGGGACTTCCGGCTGTGGGTGTGCCTGCACGAGGAGACCCACCGCATGCAGTTCACGGCCACGCCGTGGCTGCGCGGGCACGTCCAGGGGCTCATGCAGGAGCTCCTGCTGTCGTCCGACATGAACGCGGGCGACCTCATCGACCGGCTGCGCGCGGCCGGCGAGGCCGTCGCGGACGCCGTCCGCGGGGGCGGGGAGACCAGCCTCATCACCGCGATCCAGAGCCCGGAGCAGAGCGAGATCATGGACCGCGTCACCGCGGTCATGAGCCTCGCCGAGGGGCACGGCGACTACGTGATGGACGCCGTCGGACCCGAGGTGGTGCCGACCGTCGCCACCATCCGCGCCCGCTTCCAGAAGCGCCGCGAGTCCGTCAACCCCCTCGACCGGATCATGCGGCAGCTGCTGGGCATGGACATGAAGATGCGCCAGTACGAGGAGGGCGCCGCCTTCGTCCGCGCCGTCGTGGCCGACGTCGGCATGGCGGAGTTCAACAAGGTGTGGACCTCGCCCGAGACCCTCCCCACCCTGGAGGAGATCCGGAACCCGCACACGTGGGTCGCCCGGGTCGTCCGCCCCGCCGCCATCACCGAGTGAGCGGGCCGCCCCCCGCCGTGGCCGCGGTGCGCTCTGCGGTCCGGCGGGCGCTGTCCGCCCTGCCCTCCGGCGCCACGGCGCTGGTGGCGTGCAGCGGCGGCGCCGACTCCCTGGCACTGGCGGGGGCGGTGGCCTTCGAGGCGCCGAGGTCGGGGAGGGCCGCGGGCGCGGTCACCGTCGACCACGGGCTCCAGGAGGGGTCCGCGGCGCGGGCGGAGGCGGTCGCCCGCGTCCTGCGCGGGCTCGGGCTCGACCCGGTCCTGTCCAGGAGGGTGGAGGTGGGCGCGGACGGGGGGCCGGAGGCCGCCGCGCGCCGTGCCCGCTACGACGCCCTGGAGGGCGCCGCCGCCGCGCACGCCCCCGCGGTGGTGCTGCTCGGCCACACCCTCGACGACCAGGCGGAGACGGTCCTGCTGGGGTTGGCGCGGGGGTCGGGGGCCCGCTCCCTGGCCGGAATGGCGCCGCGCACCCGCGGCTACGCGCGCCCCCTCCTCGACCTGGACCGCGCCACGGTCCGCGAGGCGTGCGCCCTCATGGGCCTGGACCCCTGGGAGGACCCGCACAACCTGGACCCCCGCTTCGCCCGGTCGAGGGTGCGCCACGACGCGCTGCCCGCCCTGGAGAGGACGCTGGGGCCGGGGATCGCCGCGGCCCTCGCCCGTACGGCGGCGCTGCTGCGGGCCGACGCCGACACCCTGGACTCCTTCGCCGACGCGCTGTACGCGCAGGCGGCCGAGACGCCCGCCTGCCTCCCGCCGGTCCCCGCGGCCCCGGTCGGGCCGGAGCTGGCGGTGGCTCCGCTGGAGGCGGCCCCCGACGCGCTGCGCACGCGCGTGCTGCGCCGCGCCGCACTGGCGGCCGGCTGCTCCGCGAGCGCGCTGACCGCCCGGCACGTGCGCGAACTGGACCGCCTGGTCGTCGACTGGCGTGGCCAGGCCCACATCGACCTGCCCGGGGGCATCAGGGGGCGGCGCTCCGCGGGCCGTATCCGGTTCGAGGCCGGAGCCCCCTGAACCCTCCCCGCCTGCCCGGCATGTCCGACCTGCGCGGACGCCGAGGGGGCCGGGGGCCGCCGGTCGGGGGCCGTACCCGTGTTCGGCACGTTTATCCTGGTTGCCGCAAACGGGGAACCCAGCAGCGAGGACAGTGAGCGTGGACGCTAAGGACATGGGTCGGGACCTGGAGAAGGTCCTGGTCACCGAGGAAGAGATCAACGCGCGCCTGGCGGAGCTCGGTGCGCGGATCGACGCGGACTACGCGGGCAGGGACCTGCTGATCGTCGGAGTGCTCAAGGGCGCGGTCATGGTGATGGCCGACCTGGCCCGGGTGCTGCACAGCCCCGTCTCCATGGACTGGATGGCGGTGTCCTCCTACGGTGCGGGGACGACCTCCTCCGGTGTGGTGCGGATCCTCAAGGACCTGGAGACCGACATCAAGGACCGCGACGTCCTGATCGTCGAGGACGTCATCGACTCGGGCCTGACGCTCTCCTGGCTGGTGGGGAACCTCAAGTCGCGCGGGCCCAGCTCGGTCGAGGTCTGCACCATGGTCCGCAAGCCGCTGGCCTTCGACGTCGACCTCGACGTCAAGTACATCGGCTTCGACCTGCCCAACGAGTTCATCGTCGGCTACGGCCTCGACTACGCGGAGAAGTACCGCAACCTGCCGTTCATCGGCACTCTCGCCCCGCACGTGTACGAGGAGTAGCCCCCCGGGAACGCCGCCGCGCGGCCCCCGCGCGGCGGTGGGAACGCTCACGGGAACAACCGGGCGGGGTGCCGTCGTTGCTCTCATGACGACCCCGCGTCCGGCTTGCCGAGCGGTGCTCCCGCCCGGTGGGGTGCGGTGTACCGTCGAAGGTCCCGGCGTTCTCGCGGGGAGCCACGTGTCCGTTTGGTCCTGCTTCGGATAGTCCTCTGGGGCGGGCGGCCTGGTCAGGAGGGACGGACCCGACAGGGTTCCGCTCACATGAATCTGAAGCGTTTTTTCCGCGGCCCGTGGATCTGGGTCCTGGCCGTCGGCCTCATGCTCATCATCGGTTTCCGCGTCTTCGACGTCGGTGGCGGACCACAGCCCACGGAGACCGACACCTCGACCGTCTACCAGCTCATCGAGCGGGACGAGGTCGACAACGCCGAGATCGTCGACCGCGACCAGCGCATCGTGCTGACCACGACCGACGACGAGATCTACGAGGCGTACTGGGTGGAGGGGCAGGGCCTCCAACTGGCGGACATGCTCCAGGAGTCCCTGGAGACCGAGGGCAGCAGCCTCGAGTCCTACGAGGTCACGGTCGCCACGACCTCCGTGTGGACCACCGCCCTGTTCAGCCTGCTGCCGCTGATCATCATCATCGTCATCTTCTGGTTCATCTTCAGCCAGATGCAGGGCGGCGGCTCCCGGGTCATGAACTTCGGCAAGTCCAAGGCCAAGCTCATCACCAAGGACACGCCCAAGAACACCTTCTCCGACGTCGCCGGCGCGGACGAGGCGATCGAGGAGCTCCACGAGATCAAGGAGTTCCTCCAGAACCCGTCCAAGTTCCAGGCGATGGGCGCCAAGATTCCCAAGGGCGTGCTCCTGTTCGGCCCGCCCGGAACCGGTAAGACCCTGCTGGCCCGCGCCGTCGCGGGCGAGGCGGGGGTCCCGTTCTACTCCATCTCCGGCTCGGACTTCGTGGAGATGTTCGTCGGTGTCGGCGCCTCCCGTGTGCGCGACCTGTTCGAGCAGGCCAAGGCCAACGCTCCCGCCATCATCTTCATCGACGAGATCGACGCCGTCGGCCGCCACCGCGGCGCGGGCATGGGCGGCGGCCACGACGAGCGCGAGCAGACCCTCAACCAGATGCTGGTCGAGATGGACGGCTTCGACGTCAAGGGCGGCGTCATCCTGATCGCCGCCACGAACCGCCCGGACATCCTCGACCCGGCCCTGCTCCGCCCGGGGCGCTTCGACCGGCAGATCGTCGTCGACCGCCCCGACATGGACGGCCGCCGCGACATCCTCAAGGTCCACTCCAAGGGCAAGCCGCTGGCAGACGACGTCGACTTCAACGTCATCGCCCGCCAGACCGCCGGGATGACCGGCGCCGACCTGGCCAACGTCATCAACGAGGGCGCGCTGCTGTCCGCCCGCGCGGACAGCACGGTCATCACCCACGCGGTCCTGGAGGAGGCCATCGAGCGCGTCATGGCCGGTCCGGAGCGCAAGACCCGGGTCATGTCCGACCAGGAGAAGAAGATCATCGCCTACCACGAGGGCGGCCACGCCCTGGTGGGCCACGCGCTGCCCAACTCGGACCCGGTGCACAAGATCACGATCCTGCCGCGCGGCCGTGCCCTCGGGTACACGATGTCGGTGCCGACCGAGGACAAGTTCCTCACCTCGCGCTCCCAGATGATGGACCAGCTCGCCATGATGCTCGGCGGACGCGCCGCGGAGGAGCTCGTCTTCCACGAGCCCACCACCGGCGCGGGCAACGACATCGACAAGGCCACCAACCTGGCCCGCAACATGGTCACCGAGTACGGCATGAGCGAGCGCCTCGGCGCGCGCAAGTTCGGCTCCGGCAACACCGAGCCCTTCCTGGGCCGGGAGATGTCGCACGCCCGCGAGTACTCCGAGGAGATCGCCTCCATCATCGACGAGGAGGTGCGCCGCCTCATCGAGTCCGCGCACGACGAGGCCTACGAGGTCCTCGTCGAGTACCGGGACGTCCTGGACGACCTGGTCGTGGCCCTGCTGGAGAAGGAGACCCTCACCAAGACCCAGGTGCTGGAGATCTTCGCCCCGGTGACCGAGCGCCCGTCGCGGGGCTCCTACACCGGCTACGGCAAGCGCCAGCCCTCCGAGCGGCCACCGGTGCGCTCCAAGAAGGAGCTGGCGGTCCTCAACGGGGCGGAGGTGCAGACCCCGTCCGCCAACGGCCGCCTGCCCGAAGCCCCCTCCACCGGCACCGAGGGAGGCGACGCGTGAGCGGAGCCGGCGAACTGCCGCCCAGACCGGTGGACCGTCCGCGCATCGAGCGCGCGGTCAGGGAGATCCTCATCGCGATCGGCGAGGACCCGGACCGCGACGGCCTGGTCAAGACCCCGGAGCGGGTGGCGCGCGCCTACGAGGAGCAGTACGCGGGGCTCGGCCAGAAGCCGGGCGACGTGCTCACCACGGTCTTCGAGGCCGACCACGAGGAACTGGTCCTGGTCAAGGACATCGAGCTCTACTCCACGTGCGAGCACCACCTGGTGCCGTTCTACGGGGTCGCGCACGTGGGCTACATCCCGGGCGCCGACGGCCGCATCACGGGCCTGAGCAAGCTCGCCCGGCTGGTGGACGTGTACGCGCGCCGCCCGCAGGTCCAGGAGCGGCTCACCGGCCAGGTCGCGGACGCGATCATGGACCACCTCCAGCCCCGCGGCGTGATCGTCGTGGTCGAGGCCGAGCACCTGTGCATGACGATGCGCGGGGTGCGCAAGCCCGGGGCCCAGACCGTCACCTCCGCGGTGCGGGGGATCTTCCGCAGCAGCGACCGCACCCGGTCCGAGGCGATGAGCCTGATCCTCGACCGGCGCTGAGGGCGCTCCGGGGGCGGAGCCCCCGGAAGTGACGTCGCGGACACCCGGCCGGGGGGGGGGGGGGGGGCGGCCCCCCCCCCCCCCCCCCCCCCGCGGGGGGGGGGGGGGGGGGGGGGGAGC
>NZ_JBEXSY010000109.1:0-12004 GCF_040613895.1 Nocardiopsis sp. NPDC006198
GGTGTTGGGCCCCCCCCCCGGCCCCCCCCCCCCCGCGCGGGGGGGGGGGCCCCGGGCCCCGGGGGCCCCCCCCCGCCTCCCCGTCCGCGCCGGCCCTCAGCGGGACGAGCGCTCCCGGAGGGCGCCGGCCGCCGCGCGCAGCGCCCCCGGGCGGGAGCGGGCGGCCGCCACGGCCGCCGCCGTCCCGAGGAGCCCCAGCGCGACCGCCGCGACCAGCAGCGGCGGGGGGCCGGTGAGGTGTCCGTCCGCCCGCACCGCCCCGAGGAAGTCCACCGGCGACACCCCGTTGAGGACCAGGTACCACAGCAGCGGGTAGACCGCCTGGAACGGGCGGCCGACCCGGCTCACCACTCCCAGCGCCAGCGCCAGTCCGGGGACGAACAGCGCCCCGGCCGCCCAGGCCGAGGCCCCGGCGGCGTCCCCGGACGCGACCATGCGGACCAGGGGCCCGGCGCCGACGAGCGCGGCGACGGCCACCCCCGCCGTCCACTCGGCCAGGAAGCGCGCGGCGGCACGGGGGTAGGAGGCGAACAGGACGTCGAGGCCGACCAGCCGGGCCCGGGTCCCCAGGCCCGACCAGACCAGGACGGGCCAGATCCAGGCGAGGAGGAGGACCGTGGGCGCCGACCGCGCGGGCAGCAGGAGCGCGGCCGCGGTGATCACGGCCACCCCGCCCCACCACCAGCGGCTCCGGCCGCCGAGCAGCATCCGCAGCTCCCCCGCGACCAGACGCGGGAACACGGCCCACGCGCCGGGGGAGCGGGTCGGACAGGGCAGGGGCTCCAGCCGCGGCGGAGCGGCCGCGGAACCTCCCGCCCCGTCCGGGGAGGCGTCCTCCGTCCCCGGGGGTGCGTGCGGCGCGGCTCCCCGCGGGCGGGGCGCCCCGCCCGTGGCGCCCCGTGCGGGGTCGAAACGGTCGAACCACAGTGCGGGCAGCACGGCCAGCGCGACCGCGGCGGCCAGGATCACCAGGCGCGTCGCCATCAGCTCGCCGGACGGCTCCCACCCCGGCCACTCGATCGCGCGCAGCGGCTCGTCCACGTAGGTCAGGCCGAGGCTGAACTCGCCGGCGGACGCGTCGACGCCCTGGGCGGCGAGGGACGCGCGGAAGGACTCCGCCACGCTCGCCGCCCCCAGCCCTCCGAGCGGGGCCCGGGGCGACAGCCCGCCGAGGAGCAGGGTGAGCGCCGCCACCGACCACACGACGTTGCCCGCCCCGCCGCGCAGCACGGGCGCGGTCTCGAAGACGACCGCCGCGGCGGCGGTGAGGGCCATCAGCGGCAGGGCCAGCACGAGGTAGGGGGTGAGCAGCCGGACAGGGTCCACCCACACGGCCTCGCCCCGGGCGACCTGCATCACCGCGGCCGTCGCGGCGAGCACGCCGAGCATCGACACCAGGACGGTGAGGTTGCCGCCGAACTTGGCCAGCAGGTAGGCGGGGGTCCTCAGCCGCGTGGCGGCCAGCAGTTCCCCCACCCCGGTCTCCCTGTCCCTGGCGACGGTGTTCCGCACGACGTAGAAGCCCGCCAGGGTCAGCCACAGGGCGCCCGCCAACGCGGTGACGGTTCCGACGTAGGCGCTGTCGTACACGCCCCGGTGCCCCGCGACGTCCACCACCGTCCAGTGGGAGTCGACGGCCGGGACCGCGACGTAGCCCAGGCCGACGGTGGCCAGCAGGGTCACCAGGTAGACCGGCCGACGGACCCGCTCGCGGACGTCGCCCAGCACGAGGCGCGCGTACCCCCTCACCACGACGGCCCCCGCAGCGCCCCGGCGGGACCGCCGGAGGTCCCGGCCCGGCCGGGCGGGACGACGAGGAGGTAGAGGTCCTCCAGGTCGGGCCGCACGCCGACGGCGCCGGCCAGCGGGGCGTGCGGGGAGAGGATCCGGACGCGCACCCCGTCCCCGGTGCGCACCATGCGGCTGACGTGGTGGCGCGCCCGCAGGTCCGCCGCGGCGTCGGGGGCGACGACGGCCTCCCACACCCGGCCCTCGGCCTCGCCCAGCAGGTCCTCGGGGGCGCCGTGCCGCAGGAGTCGGCCGCCCGCCATCACGGCCAGGCTGGAGGCGGCGGACCCGACGTCGGAGACGATGTGTGTGGACAGGACCACGATCCGGTCCCGGGCCAGGTCCGTGAGGAGGTTGCGGAAGCGCGCCCGCTCCTCCGGGTCCAGTCCGGCCGTCGGCTCGTCGGCGATGAGCACCCGGGGGTCGGTGAGCAGGGCCTGGGCGATGCCGACGCGGCGCAGCATGCCTCCGGAGTACCCGCCCAGTGGGCGCCGGACGGCGCCCGTGAGGTTGACCAGTTGGAGGAGGTCGTCGATCCGGGCCCGCGCGACGCGCGCGGGGAGCCCCCGGGCCGCGGCGAGGTAGCCGAGGAACTCACGGGACGTCAGGTGGGGGTAGGCGCCGAAGTCCTGGGGGAGGTAGCCCAGGCCCGCCCGCAGCGGCCCGGGGCGTGCCACGGCGTCCGCGCCGTCCAGGAGCATCCGGCCCGAGGTCGGCCGGGTCACGGTCGCCATGATGCGCATCAGGGTGGACTTTCCCGCCCCGTTGGGCCCGAGGAGCCCGATCACGCCGGGGGTCAGCCTCAGGGTGAGGTCCTCGACGGCGGTGTGGCCGCCCCGGTAGACCTTGCCCACGCCGATGAGGTCGAGCACGGGTCCCGCATCCGGCGCACGGCCCTGCGGCGCGGTCGCGGGGGAGGTTCGGTCGTCACTCATGGGGCGTCTCCCCGGTGCGGTGTGCGTGCTGGGGCCCGGGGCCGGTCCCCGTCGTCGGTCTCGTCATGGCACCAGCCTGGCCGTGCCGGAGCCGCCTTCCCATCCCGCTGCGCCCCCTACCGGGGGTGGGGTGCGCCCCACCCCCGGGAGGGGTCCCGGTGCGTCGACCGGCCGGCCGGGGGCTCCCCGCACGTGTGGAGGGCCCGCCCGCTACGGGCGCGGGTCCGCGGGGCGCGGCCCTCGGAGCGCCGGGTCCGCGGACCGGTGCAGGAGGTCCGCGAGGGCCACGGTCCGGCGGGCGAACTCCTCGGGGCCCTCGACCGTGAACGGCAGACCGGTGAGGGCGAGCACGACGGCGATCCACTCGAAGGAGTCCACCCGGGCGGTGTAGCGGGCCCGGTCCGCGCCGACCTGCACGAGGTCGCCGTCCACGCGTGTGATCCGCGCGGCGACCTCCCGGGCGGGGGCGTCGAACAGCACCGACACGGCGTGCCCGGCCCCGCCCTCCCGGAAGTCCCGTTCCAGGCGGGCGGCGAGCCCCTCCCCCGGCTCCCCGCCCGGCATCTCCCTCGGGACGAAGGGGGCCCGGACCGGGACGACCTCGCCGACCCGGTCCAGCCGGAAGGTCCGCCAGCCCTCCGCGTCGCGGTCCCAGGCGTACAGGTACCAGCGCCGCCCCGACATCACCAACCGGTACGGGTCCGCCCTGCGGCGGCGCTCCTCCCCGCCCCGTCCCCGGTGGAGGAACCGCACCCAGTGCCCGGCCGCGACGGCCTCGCCCAGGGCCGTGAGGACGTCCGGCCGGACCCCGGGCCAGGAACGGCGCTCCGGCTCGACCGCCGCCCCCAGGACCTCGGCCCGGCGCGCCAACCGGGAGGGCAGGACCCGGCCGAGCTTGGCCAGCGCGCGTTCGGCGCTCTCCTCGACCCCCTCCACACCGCCGGGCCCGCCCGCGACGATCCGCAGGCCGAGGGTCGCGGCGACGACCTCGTCGTCCTCGAGCAGCAGCGGCGGCACCGCCCGCCCCGCGGCGAGGCGGTAGTGTCCGCCGGGTCCCCTGAGGCTCTCCACGGCGTATCCCAGCTCGCGCAGCCTGTCGATGTCGCGGCGCAGCGAGCGGGGGCTCGTGCCGAGGGCTTCGGCGAGGTCCGCCCCGGGCCACGCCCGTCCGGTCCCGAGGAGGGACAGCAGGCGCAGGATCCGCTGACTGGTGTCGGCCATGTCCCCATACTGCCCGCAGCCAGGGAGTTCCCGTGCGGGGGCGGCCACGCCCGGGAGCGCGGACGGCGGCGCCCCGGGGGGCGCGCCCGGACGTCCTGCACGACCCGGGGCCCGTGAGGACGGGCACGGCCGACCCGCTGCCGCCGGCGGGGATGTTCGCCACACCGGCGGGCGGTGCGGCCGTGCCGGTCGCCCGGTTCCCGGACGGGCCCCGGTCCCCGCGGTGTCCGCGTTCCGGCGCGACACGCGCCTCGACCTCGGCGGAAGGGGCTCCGGCCCCGCTGCCGCCGACCGGCTCCGGGCGCACACCGCCGGGCTGCCTGGGGACGTCGCGGGGCGGCGGCCCCGAGGCGTCCGCCGACGGCCGGTTCGCGTCCGGCAGGATGGGGGGACCCGGGAGGGCGGTGGACCCGTGCGGAGCGCAGGCGTCGCAGCAGAAAACCGTGCCCCAGGACGACCATCCAGCACTCGATCCCCTTACCAAGGCCTTATCCGTCCTGGGTAAGGGGCCGGGGTAACCTATGAAGTGAGAGAGCGATGTTCGACGACCTGATCGGTTGGTTCAAGGGACTCTTCGGCGGCGCCGCCGAGGAGGTGACCCAGGGGGTGACCGACACCCTGGAGGGCGCGGGCGTGGGCACCGCCGTCGAGTCCGCGCAGGGCTTCGGTGAAGAGGCCTACGGCGGCGCGGTCGAGTCCGCGCAGGCCTTCGGCGAGGAGGCCTACGGCGGCGTGGCGGAGGAGGCCCAGGCCTACGGCCAGGAGGCGCTCGGCGGGGTCACCGAGACCGTCGAGGGGGTCCAGGGACAGGCCGACGCGATCGGCGGCGTCATCGAGGACCCGGGCGCCGCCGCGGCCGACGCCGCCCGCGACCAGTTCTACGGCAACAACGGCTAGCCCCCGTGCCCTCCCGCCCCGGGAGGGCACACGTACAGGCCACCCGTGTCCCGGGGCCCGGTGTCCGGGTCCCGGGACACGGTGCGTGCGCGGTGGCGTGCCGCCGGGCGCCGCCGATCCGGCTCCGCGCACGCGGGCCCGCCGGCCGGAGCACCCGCCCGGCCGGCGGGCTCCCCGCCCTCCACCGACAGCTCACCGTGACCGGCCGGCGCCCCGAGGCGCGGCCCCGCGCCCGTCCCGTGCTCCGTCCTCCGGGGCCTCCGACGGCCCCCGCCTGCCTCCGTGACGCCTCCGGCCGGTGGCGGCCAGCGCCAGCAGCGCCGCCAGGCACGACCACGCGAAGGCGTCACCGATCCGGGAGTAGAGCGTGGTCACCCCCTCCCGGGGCACGTACGCCACCATGGTCTGCTGCCCGGTGGTGAAGTAGTCGGTCGTGGCCAGTGTCCGGCCCTGGTGGTCGGTCGCGTTCGACCGCCCCCTGCTCGCCTGCCGGAACAGGGACGCCCCGTTCTCCACCGCTCGGAACACGGCGTTGCGGGCGTGCATCTCCTTGATCCCCTCCCAGGTGTTGGCGCCCACGAGGAGGACGTCCGCGTCGGCGGCGCCGGCCTGCCGGACGAGTGCCGGGAAGTCGCCGTCGTAGCAGATGGCGGTGGCCAGTCGACCCGCGGGCGTGTCGGCGACCGGGATGACGCCGTCACCGGCCTCGTAGGGTTCGAGCACCGGGATGGGACGGCTCTTGTCGTAGGTCCACGCGACGTCGCCCCCGGGGGTGACCATGACCATCTGGTTGCGAAGGTGCGGTGCGTCCTCGGTGTAGACCGACATCCCCGCGTTGACGTACACACCGTGCTCCTCGGCGACCGCGCGCACGCGGTCCACCAGGTGCTCCTTGTCGGCCTCCAGGGTGAAGGCAGCGGACTCCGGCCACAGGACGACTTCCGCGCCGGCCACGGCCTCGCGCTCGGTCCCGGCGAGGAGGTCGTCGTTGACGGGGGCGAAGCGCCCGCGCATCTCCTCGGGATCGGCCGCGACGATCGCCTCCAGCGAGTCATACTCGCGGAAGGTCGGGACGACCTCCTCCCACGCGTCCTCGGAGGCGGTGACCCCGGCGATCCGCACCGTGTCCGACGAGGGCGGCGCGAACACCAGGCGGGCCCCTCCCGCGGTCGCGACCAGCACGGCCGTGCCGACCGCCCCGGCGGCGACCGAGCGGGCCGCCCGGTCGGAGAGGCCCCGCTCCCAGAGCAGCGCTGCGGCCGACGCCGCCCAGGCGACCAGGAAGCTCACCCCGAAGACGCCGGTCACCGACGCCACCTGGACGAGGGGGAGGTTCGAGGCCTGTGTGGCGCCGAGGACCCCGTGGACGGTCCCGAAGGGGGTGCCGACGGAGACCGCGAACTCCACGGCGACCGTGGCCAGCGGGAAGACCAGGGAGGCCCGCCACGGGCGGTGCTCCCCCAGCCGGGGGGTCAGGAGCCGGTCCAGGGCGAACGGAAGCGCCCCGGCCAACGCGAGCGGAAGCGCGAGCAGGGTCAGCGACGGGGAGAGCAGGTCGGCGAGGGCGAGCCAGACGAGGGTCGCGGCGGTGGTGGAGCCCAGCACCCCGAGAAGGGCGGGAAGCGGTCGGCCGGTGCGCGCGAACCTCAGCAGCAGCACCGGGTGGACCCATGCCAGCAGGGCGATGTCCCATGCGGCCTGCATGGCGAAGAGGGAGAGGACGGTGCCGGCGAGGAGCCAGGCGGGGCGGAGGAGGGAAGGGCGGGGGTTCACTGGTTCCACCGTTCGGTACGGAGCGACAGGGGTCGGATTGCTGTGGTGGGTCTGCTCCCGGCCGGGGCCCCACGAACGCTACGGAACCGCAGGGCCCCGGCCCATGGGTGGTTCCGCCCAGTCGCCTGGGCGACCCGCCACCCCCGGTCATGCGGTGTTCCGCAGTACCCGCGCGCCCCACCGGCCGCTACTCTCCGAACGGGCTCCCGGCGCTCCGGGCGCCCGTGGAGAACCGCGTTCCCGGACGCGCGGCGCCGCGGTCCGGGGCGCCGCTCCCGAGGGCCGGATCCGGCGGGGAGAGGGAGGACGGACGTGACCACGGACGACGGGACGCGGCCCGACGGGCACGGCGCCCGGCGGCACGGTTGGGCCCGGGCCCTCGCGGGCGCCGCCGCCGGCACGGCGACGGCCGGGGCCGCCGCGGTCCTCCTCGCCCTCCTCCTCGCGGCCTCCGTCGCCGTCCTGCCGTTCCTCGCGCGGCCCGCGGCCCGGACCCGCTCGGCCGGCGCCCTCGGCGCGGCCGTCCGGCCGCTGGTCGCCCTGGAGCGGCGGCGCCTGGCGGCGCTGTTCGGCGTCGAGATCGTCGGCCGGCCCGGGACGGCCCGCTCCCTGGCCTATCTGGCGGCCCGCTGCCCCGTGGGACTCTTCGGCGGACTGGTGCTGGCGTTCCTCCCCGCGGGCCTCTACCTGGCGGCGTCCCCGCTGGAGGTGCTCGACGGGAACGATCCGGGGATCGTGCCCGTCGGCCTGGCGCTCGTCTACCTGAGCGCGCAGGGGACCGTGGGCCTGGTGGGCACGGAGGGCTGGCTGGCACGCCGGCTGCTCGGCCCCAGCCGCCAGGACCTCATGGAGGAGCGGATCGGGGTGCTGGTCGCGACCCGGGCCGGGGTCGTCACGGCCGTGGACGAGGAGCGCCGCCGGATCGAACGCGATCTGCACGACGGCGTCCAGCAGCGGCTGGTCCTTCTGGGCATGGCCCTGGGCCGCGCGCGGCGCGACCCGGGCTCGGAGAAGGGCCGGGCCCTGGTCGAGCAGGCGTACGAGGAGACCCGGAACGCGCTGCGCGACCTGAAGGAGGTCGCCTGGCGGGTCTATCCGGCCGCCCTGGCGGAGGAGGGACTGCGTGCGGCGCTCCACGGCCTGGTGGGGCGGTCGGCCCTGCCGATCGACCTGGAGTACCGCCTGTCGGCGGCCCCGCCCCCGGCGGTGGAGACGGCGGCCTACTTCGTGGTCGCCGAGGCGGTGACCAACGCGGTCAAGCACGCCGGGGCGCGGCGCGTGGACATACGGGTGTGGGAGAGGGACGACGGGGGGACGAGGTCGGTGGTGGTGCGCGTGAGGGACGACGGGGCGGGTGGGGCCGACCCCTCGGGGACGGGGCTGACGGGCCTGGCCGGCCGTGTGGAGGCGCTCGACGGCAGGCTGTCCGTGGACAGCCCGGCCGGCGGGCCGACGACGGTCACCGCGGAGGTCCCGTGCGGGTGATCGTGGCCGAGGACTCGGCCCTGCTGCGTGAGGGACTCGTGCGGCTCCTGGAGGACGAGGGGCACCGGGTCGTCGCGTCGGTCGGCGACGCGGACTCCCTGCTGGCCGCTGTCGCGGAGGAGGCCCCCGACGTCGCGGTGGTGGACGTGCGCATGCCGCCCACCCATACCGACGAGGGGCTGCGCGCGGCGGTGCGCATCCGGCGGGAACGGCCCGGCGTGGGCGTGCTCGTGCTCTCGCAGTACGTGGAGAAGCGCTACGCCACCCGCCTGTTCAGCGAGAACACCACCGGGGTGGGGTACCTGCTCAAGGACCGGGTGGTGGAGGTGGACGAGTTCCTGGAGGCCCTGGTCAGGGTGGGCGGGGGCGGCGCCGCCTTCGACCCGGAGGTCGTGCGGCAGCTGCTGGCGGGAAGCAGCCGCCAGGACCCCCAGGGGCGCCTGACCGGCCGTGAGCGGGACGTGATGGACCTGATGGCCCAGGGGCACACCAATCCGGCGATCGCCGCGCGGCTGTTCGTGTCGCAGAGCGCGGTCGAGAAGCACGCGAACGCGATCTTCGACAAGCTGGACCTCGGTGACACCGCGGGGTACAGCCGCCGCGTCCTGGCGGTGCTCCGCTACATCGGCGCTTGAGGCCCCGCGCCGCGGGCCGGACCGCCGGGCGGCCGAGTGCCGGAGAGGCCGCCCGGCGGGGCCGGGCGCCCGGCCCCGGCCGGAGGCGGGTACGACGGGCCCGGGCGGTCGGGGGTCCCACGGTGGCCGGGCCCCGTCCGGCGCGGGGGGACGACCTCCGGGGACGGCGGCCGCGGGCCGGAGCGCCGGGGGCCGACGGCCCCCGGGCCCCGACCGGCCGCCGCCCCCGGCGCGGGAGCGGTCAGCCGAAGGTGACGTCACTGCACAGGTAGTACACCTGGTCGGCGTGCGAGGCCTTCCAGATCGTGAAGACGACGTGGTCGCCGGTGCGGCCCGACGTGCTGACGTCGATCAGGTAGTCGTTTCCGGGCGGGTAGGACCCGGTCTCCTCCACCAGTTCGAGGTCGTCCCATGCCAGGGACTGCGTGGCCGGGTCGAAGCCCTGCTCGGTGACGTAGACCTGGAAGTAGTCCGCGCCGTGCGAGGCCTGGTCGTACAGGTGGATGGTGAAGTCGTCGGCGACGTCGGTGGTCCGCCACGCCCCGGGGGTGTCCATCGAGTCGTAGCGACCCCCCTCGGTGTTCCCGCCGCTGCACAGGGTCCCGTCCGGGACCTGGCCCTGGTGGTCCCCGCCGACGTTGTCGCGGTAGAGGCCGTTCCAGTTCCACATGGCGTTGGGGTTGTCCTGCCACGCCTGCCAGCACATGGGGTCTTCCTGCTCCATGGCGGGGTTCTGGAAGTCGTCCCCCCAGCGCTCGAAGCAGCCGTAGTTGCGGGAGGCGGGGTCGACGACCGAGCCGTGCGCCGACGCGGGCGCGGCCAGCGCGGTCAGCCCGAGCAGGGGGACGGACGCCAGCACGAGTGCGCGTCCGAACCAGCGGGAGTTGCCGTTGGTCTCGTGGGTCTTGCCGTTCATTGCGTTCTCCATCGTTGTCGGCTGGACCAGCCGATCGACGGGAGCGCTCCCAATCGGTGTGTTACCCACCGGAGCAGACCCGAAACGGAGCGCCGGAAAACCTGTGGATCCGAGCTCCTCCGGGGGTTACGGTGGCGCGGAACGAGGCCGCCCGAACGGAAGAGGACACCGATGCGCACCATCGCCGCGAACCAGGTCCCCGCCCCCGCCCGGAAGGCGTACCGCCGGTAGCCCGGGCCGGGCGCAGCCCGGCACGACCGGAACCGCAGGGCGCCCCGCCGGGGGCGGGCCGGACCGCACCGCCGTCCGCCACGCGCCGACCGGCGCGTTCGCCGTGCCCCGGGAGTCCTCCGTGCCCCTGTTCCGCCGTCCCCGCCGCGCCCCCCGACGTTCCCGACCGGGACCCGCCCTGCCCCGGCTCCCCCGCCGGGCCCGCCCCGGCCCGTCGCACCCCGCCGGTCCGCTCCGCCGCACCCGACCGGACCGGCCCCGCCTCGGCCCCGCGTTCACGCGCCTGTGGTGGGCCTCGGCCCTGACCAACCTCGGGGACGGCGCCCTCGCCGCCGCGGGACCGCTGCTCGTCGCGTCCCTGACCTCCTCCCCGGTCGCCGTCGCCGCCGCCTCGGCGGCCCAGCTCCTGCCCCACCTCCTCTTCTCACCGGCCTCGGGCGCCCTGGTCGACCGGTGGCCCCGCCGCAGCGTGCTCCTCGCGGCGAACCTCGCCCGCTGCGCCGTGCTCGCCCTGCTCGCCGCCGCGCTCCTCTCCGGCGGCACGAGTGTGTGGCCGCTCTACCCGGCCCTGTTCGCCCTGGGTGTCGGCGAGTCCCTCGCCGACACCGCGTACGGCTCCCTGGTGCCGTCCGTGGTCCACCGCGACTCGCTGGGCAGGGCCAACGCGCGGCTCGCCCTGACGTTCTCGCTCAACAACCAGCTGCTCGGCCCGCCCCTGGGCGCACTGATGTTCGCCGTGGCGTGGTCGCTCCCCTTCGGCTTCGACGCCCTCGCCCACCTGCTGGCGGTGGTGGTCCTCCTGCGGATGGCGCCGGTCCTGCCACCGCCTCCGGACGGGGGCCGCCCCGGCTCCCCTCCCCCGCCGCGGACCACGCTGCGGCAGGAGGTCCGCGAGGGCCTGTCGTTCGTCCTCGGCTCACCCGGGCTCCGCGTACTGTGCGGCTGCATCCTGGTGATGAACCTGGCGGGTGTCGGCGCCTTCGCGGTCTGGGTGCTCTACGCACGGGAGCACCTGGGGCTGTCCGAAGCGGGCTTCGGGCTGTTCGTGGCGGCGGGAGCCGTGGGCGGCATCGCGGGCTCCCGGGCGTACGGGTGGCTGGAGCGCCGAGTGGGCCGGACCTCCCTGCTCCGCTGGGGCCTCGCGGTGGAGGCGCTCACCTACCCGGCCCTGGCACTCACCACGAACCCCCTGGCGGCCGGCGCCGTCATGGTCGTGTTCGGGGTCCACACCGTGGTGTGGGGGACGGCCGCCACGACCGTCCGCCAGCTGCTCACCCCGGACCGCCTGCTGGGCCGCGTGGGAGGCGTGTACCGGCTGGCCGACCTCGGCGGGGCCGCCCTGGGCGCGGTGCTGGGCGGGCTCGTCGCGGAGGGTGTGGGCCTGTTGGCCCCGTTCTGGATCGCGGCGGCAGCCGTCGGCCTGCTCTGCGTGATCTCCTGGAAACCCCTGGTTATTACTGAACAGTTGTGAACCAGATCACCACCTGGCCATTCACCGAACGGGGACAGCGTCCCAGAAACCCCGTGGACATTTGGTGTTTACATATCACCATTGGAGAGCTACGGTTCTGAAAAGCGTTCCGAAATAGTCACCCCCCGTAACCACATACGGAACGCCCTTCGCACCCCTTGTCCAGACAACGCCACCCACCATTCCCGCTTACGACTGGGAGCGCTCCCACCCCCCTTCCGGTCACCATCCCCCCGTTTCTCCCACCTTTTCCCAGGAGAAACACGGACGATCAACCGCCAGCCTTACCCCGGATCTCAGGCCCGCCCATGCCCCGCTCACCACCATGAACACCACCTCTCCCCACCCGCCGGTCCGCCGGGCGCCGTGACGCGCCCGGCGAGCCGCACACTCCTTCTGGTCACCCGCTCCCCATGAGGAAGAAAAACACCATGAGAAATTCCCCCCGCGACAAGCAACGAACTCCGTGGGCACGGCGCGGCCTCGCCACCGCTGCCGGACTGGCACTTACCGCCTCTCTCACGGTCGCCGCCACCAGTGCCTCCTCCGCCGCCGAACGCGTGGACAATCCGTATGAGGGCGCGGATGTGTACGTGAACCCGATCTGGTCGGCCAACGCCGCCGCCGAACCCGGCGGGGACGCGATCTCCGA
>NZ_JBEXSY010000110.1:0-11724 GCF_040613895.1 Nocardiopsis sp. NPDC006198
ATTGCCCACCGCCCACTGGTGTCCCTCCCCGGGGGCCGCCGCGCCCGGGGGCGCGGCGGCCCCGGGCGTATGGGCGGATGACCGGACAGGCGCGGATAGTCGCAGGTTGACCGTAAAGAACCTGGAATGCCAGGCAAACGACAGATGGTCATTCGGTGAATACTCAGTGTAGTAAAGGGGATATGGACATGAACGCGTCACCTGTTCGTTCGATCCCTGGACCTGCCCCTTCCAGGGCGAGGAGTCCCCCGTGCAAGAGCGATGGAACCGTGCCTCCGTTCCCCAGCCCTTCACCCGCTCCCGGCCGTCGTCGGGCGGGTGGCGCGTATGATTTTTCGGCGCCCGCGCCCGCGGAGACGGCGACCGGCCGGCACCGAGGCGCGCGGGGCGCTGGCTGCCCTGTGCGTCACCGTCACCGTCAGCCAGGGAGTGCTGTTCTACGCCTTCCCCGTGCTGGGACCGGCCATCGCCGAGGACACCGGCTGGTCCCTCCCGATCGTCATCGTCCTGTTCTCCGGATCCCAGGTCATGGCGGGGCTCAGCGGCCCCTTCGTGGCCCGCTGGCTGCGCCTGCGCGGCCCGCGCGCGGTGATGACCGCGGCCGCGCTGCTCGGGGCCCTCGCGGTCGTCGGGGTCGCCCTGGCCCCCGACCTGTGGTTCTTCGGCGCGGCCTGGCAGGTGGCGGGGATCGCCGTCGCCGGCCTCTCCTACCCGCCCGCCTTCGCCGCCCTGACCCGCTGGTACGGTCCGCGCCGGGTCCGGGCCCTGACCTTCCTCACCCTGGTCGGCGGCCTGGCCAGCACCGTCTTCGCGCCGCTGACCGCCGCGCTGGAGGCACAGGTCGGCTGGCGCGGCACCTACCTCGTCCTCGCGCTGATCCTGGCCCTGGTCGCGGTCCCGCTGCACGCCCTGGCCCTGTCCCGGCCCTGGAACCCCGCCCGGGCGGAGGACCGGACCCGCGACCGCACCGCCGTGCGCGCGGTGCTGCGCAGCGGCGCGTTCTGGGCCCTCACCACGGCGCTGGCCCTGGGCACCCTGACCGTGTACGCGGTGGTGGTCGCCATCGTCCCGCTCATGCAGGAGCGCGGCTACGGCACCACCGAGGCCGCCTGGGCACTCGGCGTCGTGGGCGTGGGGCAGGTGCTGGGCCGCCTCGCCTACACCCCGCTGGCGCGGATCAGCGGTTCGGTTCACCGGATCGCGGTCGTGCTCCTGGCCTGCGCTGCGGCGACCGTCCTGCTCGCCCTGGTCAGCGGGCCGCTGGCCCTGGTCATCGGCGCCGCCGCGCTGGTGGGCTCCGCCAAGGGCGTGCTGACCCTGCTCCAGGCCACGGCCGTGGCGGACCGCTGGGGGGAGGCGCACTACACCACGCTCAACGGCGTCATGCACACCCCGCTCATGCTCACCATGGCCCTGGCCCCGGGGGCGTGCGCGCTGCTGTCGGGCCCGATGGGCAGCTACGCCGCCGTGTTCCTGCTGCTGGGGGGCATCTCCGTGCTCGGCGCCGTCATCGCCCTGGCCAGCGGCCCGCAACGGGGCCGGGCCCCCTGAGCCGGTCGCTCCCACCACCCCCGCCCGGGGCCGGACGCGAGGGACCGCCCGGCAGAGGCCCCGTCCTGGCACGGACGGCGCCTCCCGGGGCCGCCCGACGGGAGCGCGGCGGGAGGGGCGGAGCCGCGGCACCGCCGCACGACCCCGATGACGGGACCCCGCGCAACCCCCTCCGCGGATGTTGGCCGGATGCGGGCATCACGGTTGCCGGCGACAAGCGCCCGGGAACAAGTGGAGCAGGATCCCGACCGCCGACGAGGACACCATGACCCGTTCCCGCACCGTCCGCGCCCTCGCCGTCACGCTGCTGATGTTCGCGAGCCTGGCCTTCAGCGCGTCCCCGGCCGCCGCGGCGGCCCGGTACTACTACAACACGTGGATCACCATCAGCAGCTACCGCATCAACACCAGCGGCACCTCTCTCTACGAGGTCGGCACCCTCTACGCCGGCAGGCACTACTTCTACTGCCAGTACCGCTTCCCCAGGTGGCCTTACACCGACGCACACGGCAACACCAACATCTGGTACGCCAGCACCGATGACGACACCGGCAATCGCGGAGTCCTGATTCCCGTGACGGCCTTCACCGTCGGCGGGCAGAACGAGCCCATCCCGGGCCTGCCGAGCTGCTGAGCACATGACGAGCGCCCTCCCCGCCCTCCGCGCGGGCACGGCGCACAACGACCCGAGGAGACACAGGTGAGCGAGCAGACCCCCGAAGGCGGGACCGACGACCCCTCCGGCACGGAACCGGACGGCGGCATCAACGACCCGATGGCAGACCCGGAGGGCGGGATCGGGGTCCCCGTCTGACACGGGAAGGACCGCCCCCGCCCACCGCGAGGCGGACGGGGGCGCGGTGCGTCCGGAACCTCCTGGCCGCGTCCCGGAGGCACCCTCCCCCACACCGGCCCCGTCCGTTCCGTCACCGTATCCTCACGATCCGTGGCACAGGTCTTGACAGGTCTAGACCAGCTTGCTTAGGTGACGGCACCCCCTGCGGCGCGCGGTCGGACGTCGCGCCGCACCCTAGGAGTGTGACCCCGTGATCCGACGTCTTCTGAGCCAGCTGGCCGCGCTCGGCGCGCTCGCCGCTGTGCTCGCCGTCCTCCCCGCGTTCTCCGCGCAGGCCGCCACCGCCTGCGCGACCGCCTGGAGCTCCTCCGCCGTCTACACCGGCGGCAGCCAGGCCTCGTACAACGGCCGCAACTACACCGCCAAGTGGTGGACGCAGAACGAGCGCCCCGGCGCCTCCGACGTCTGGACCGACCAGGGCGCCTGCGGCAACGGCGGCGAGGAGGAGCCCAACCCCGTCGCGTTCGTCGTCAGCGAGGCCCAGTTCAACCAGATGTTCCCGAACCGGAACTCCTTCTACACCTACAGCGGCCTCACCACCGCCCTCAGCTCCTACCCGGCCTTCGCCAACACCGGCAGCACCGAGGTGCGAAGGCGCGAGGCGGCCGCCTTCCTCGCCAACGTCAGCCACGAGACCGGCGGGCTGGTGCACATCAGGGAGACCAACGAGGCCAACTACCCGCACTACTGCGACTGGAACCAGCCCTTCGGCTGCCCGGCCGGCCAGGCCGCCTACTACGGACGCGGTCCGATCCAGCTCAGCTGGAACTACAACTACAAGGCCGCCGGCGACGCCCTGGGCATCGACCTGCTGAACAACCCCTACCTGGTCGAGCAGAACGCCTCGGTCGCCTGGCGGACCGGCCTCTGGTACTGGAACACCCAGAGCGGCCCCGGCACGATGACGCCCCACAACGCCATCGTCAACGGCCACGGCTTCGGCGAGACCATCCGCTCGATCAACGGCGCGATGGAGTGCAACGGCAACAACCCGGGGCAGGTCCAGAGCCGCATCAACAAGTTCACGGAGTTCACCCAGATCCTCGGCACCACCACCGGGGGGAACCTGAGCTGCTGATCCGACGGGCGCGGCGAAGCGCCCGCGGACCGCATCGGAACGGGGGCGCCCCCGGCGAACGCCGCCGGGGGCGCCTCCGCTCCGGTGTCCCGGGAGCAGGGGCCGGCCCCGCCGACCCTGTTCCCGACCCCGCCGGACGGCGCTCCGGGCCGTGCCTCCCCGCACCGTCCCGGCCCCGCGACCGGACGGCCCCCTCCCACGGGGCCCGCGCCCGTGGAGCACGACCGGGCCCGCACACCGTCCCGGAACCCCTCGGAGGGCGCCCCGGGGTCAGCGCGCCCCGGCCGCGCCACCGGACGGCGCGAGCGCGCCGGAGAGCGCCGCGACGTGCTCGGGCACCCCGGTCCCGGGCGCCAGGCCGGGGTCGGGCTCGGGTGCGCCGAACACCTGGCGGACCGGCACGACGCCCGCCCAGACCGGCAGGCCGAGGTCGTCCTCGTCGTCCACGGGCGGGCCGGTCCGCACCTTCACGGAGGCCTCCTCCAACGACAGCGCCAGCACCCGTGTGGCGGCGAGCTCCTTGGCGGTGGGCGGACGGACGGCGTCCCACCGCCCCGGCGCGAACTGCTCGGTCAGGGCCCGCAGCGCGGCCAGCGACTCCTCCTCGTCCCCGACCACGCGCGGCACGCCGTAGACCATGGCGGAGCGGTGGTTGAGGGAGTGGTTGAACGCGGACCGGGCCAGGACGAGGCCGTCGACGAGGGTCACGGTCACGCACACCTCCCCGCCGGCGCGCAGCGACCGGGCGCCGGTGGACCCGTGCAGGTAGAGGGTGTCGCCGATGCGGCCGTAACCGGTGGGGACCACCATGGGCGCGCCGTTCACGACGACGCCGAGGTGGCAGACCGACCCGGCGTCCAGGAGGTCGTACAGGTCGGTGCGCGCGGTCCGGGCCTTGTGCTTGGCGCGGCCGAGTCTGGTGCGTTCCGTGGTCGAGAGCATGGAGCTAGCCTAGGAAGAAGTGGACTCCCCGAACACAGCCACTTCCTCCCTGAAACGGAAGACCACTTTGTCCCGACCGCCGGCCGACCCGCCCCTGCGCCTGGACCGCTCCAGCGCGGTGCCGCTCACCGTGCAGCTGTCCGACGCGCTGCGCGGCGCCATGTCCGAAGGGCTGCTCAGGCCGGGCGAGCGCCTGCCCTCCAGCAGGTCCCTCGCCGCGCAGCTGGGCGTCAGCCGGACCGTCGTGACCGAGGCCTTCCAGCAGCTGTACGCCGAGGGCTGGCTCGACGGACGGCACGGGTCGGGCACCTACGTCGCCGAGCACGCCTCCCCGCCGGTCCCGCCCTCCCCCGGCGCGCCCGCGCCTCCGGGGGGCCAGCCGCCGCCCGCGGCGGGCCGGGCGCCCGAGCCGCGCCTGTCGCGGGCGGAGGCCCGGCGGCTGGGCATGGTCGACCTGCGTCCGGGCGCCCCCTGGGTGCGCTCGCACGACGGGGCCGCCTGGCGCAGGGCCTGGCGGCACGCGGCCTCCCTGCCGCTGGACGACGACCCCGACCCCCGCGGGCTCCCGCGGCTGCGCGAGGCGCTCGCCGAGCACCTGCGCCGGACCCGCGGCGTGCGGGTCGGCCCGCGGAACGTCCTGGTCACCCGCGGCACGGGCAACGGCCTGGACCTGCTCGCCGCGACGGTCCTGGCCCGGGGCGGGCGGGCGGGGGTCGAGGAGCCCGGCTACCAGAGGGCGCGCGACATCCTGGAGTCGCGCGGGGCGGAGGTCGTCCCCTGCCGGGTGGACCGGGACGGCATCGTCGTCGACGACCTGCCCGCCGACCTGTCCGTGGTCTACACGACGCCTGCCCACCAGTACCCGCTCGGCGGGCGCCTCCCGGTCCCCCGCCGCGAGCGCCTGCTGGCCTGGGCGCGCAGCCGGGGCGCGCTGGTCGTCGAGGACGACTACGACGCCGAGTTCCGCTACGACGTGGCGCCGCTGCCCGCGCTGTACGGGTTGGACCCCGGGCGCGTGGTCCTGCTCGGCACCCTCTCCAAGACGCTGTCCCCGGACCTGGGGATCGGCTGGCTGGTCGCCGACGCCGCGCTGCTCGAACGCGTGGCCGGGACCCGCGACCGCCTGTCCGACCGCACCGGCGTCCAGGCCCAGGCGGCGACGGCCCTGCTGCTGGAGCGCGGCGACCTCGACCGGCACCTGCGCCGCATGCGCCTGGAGTACGCCCGCCGGCGGCGGACGCTGATCGACCACCTGGGCCCGTACCTGACCGGCGACACGGCGGGGCTGCACGTCATGCTGCCGCTGCCGGCCGACGCGGTCGCCGGGGTGGTGGCCGAGAGCGCGGAGCAGGGCGTCCTGGTGGAGGACACCTCGCGTGCGAGCCACGGCGAACCGACCGTCCACGGCCTGATCCTGGGCTACGGGGCCGCGCACCCGGCCGACCTGCGCAGGGCGTGCCGGGTCCTGGCCGGGGCCGTGGGCCGCCGCGCGGGGGGCGGCGGCCCGGCGGCCCGCTGAGCCCCCCGCCGTTCCGCGGAGGGAAGGGGCGTGGGCCCCGGGACATGGGGACCGGACCGCTGTCGGGAAGCAGTTCGGGCAGCGCTCCCCCGTGGGCCGGGGGCCGGGCCCCGTCAGGCGGCGCGGGCCCGCCTCCTGCGGTGCGCCCCGACGGCGAGGTCCACCGCGAGGAACAGCAGCAGCGACACCCCCAGGACCGGCAGCAGGTACCCGACGGCCACCGCCACGGCGACGACCCCGACCCTGGCCCACGGCGGAGCCGCGCGCCACGCGCCGCGCGGGATCGGACGCCCCGTCGCGAACGCCCTGTCCCTGGTCGGACGGCGCTGCCACCACATGCGGTAGCCCCAGAAGATCATCGCCAGCAGCCCCAGGACGAGGACGGTCAGCAGCACCTGGTTGACCACCCCGAACAGCAGGCCCATGTGGAAGGCGATGCCCCAGGTGGACAGCTTGGCCATGAGGGGGTAGTCGGCGAAGCGCAGCTCCTCGACCACGGTGTCGGCGTGCGCGTCGACGGCGACCGCGTCCTGCTGGACCGGCCAGCTCTGGTCGGTCTCCCTGACGGTGAACGGCGCGCCGTCCTCCACCGGGAAGGAGACCTCGACCGGCCCTTCGAGACCGGCCGAGCGGGCCGTGTCCACCACCGCGTCGACCTCGCCGGCCGGGTCGGCGGCCTCGTGTCCGGAGTGGTCCCCGTGGCCGGAGTGTCCTCCGTGGTCGGAGGGGGCGGGCGCGGAGAGCGCCGGGGTCTGCCAGCCGAACGCGCCCCGGATCCCGCCGATGTTCTCCCCGGCGAACTGGGACCAGGTCAGCCCGGTCGCGGACACCAGGAGGAGGCCTGCGAGCGCCCAGGTCCCGACGGACCCGTGCCAGGAGAGCGTCCTGGCGCGCCCGGCGGCCGAGCGCCGGGGCAGGAGCAGGCGGCGGGCGCGGCGGTTGCGACGGCCGCGGGAGACCCACAGGGCGAGGCCGCCGAGGGCGACCGCCCACAGCCAGCTCGCGGCGAGCTCGCTGTACAGGCGTCCGGCGTCGCCCAGGTGCAGGGTCCGGTGGAACTCGGAGAGCCAGGACCGCACCGGGAGCGACGCGCTGCTGCCGTAGCTGGTCGAGTCGCCGACGACCTCCCCGGTGTGGGGGTCGACGAAGACCGCCAGGCGGTAGCTCGCGGAGAGGCCCTCCGCGTCGAAGAGCACGCGCGTGGTCAGGCCCGGTCCGACGGAGGGGCGCACGGCGCTCGGCTCCGCCTCCGGGTGTGCGGCGAAGGCCGCCTCGACCTGCTGTGAGAGCGGGACGGCGGTGTCCGCCGGTTCGACGGTGAGCAGGTCGGCGTGGACCGCTTGTTCGAGTTGGGGCGTGTAGACGTACAGGAGTCCGGTCAGGGCTGCCACCACGATGAACGGGGCGACGAGGACGGCTGCGTAGAAGTGCATCCGTAGGACCAGGGGGCGTAGGGAGGACCACAGGGTGCGGGCGGCGCCGGGCGTGGCGGGATCGGCGGAGGAGGCGGGAGCTGCGGGATCGCCGGGGACGGCGGGATCGGGCGTGGCGGGGACGGGGGGTGCGGGCTCGCCGGGGACGGGGGCGCCCGCCGCGGGCTCGTGGGGGTCGGAGGTGTCGTTTCTTCGCATGGGTCGGGGCCTTCTGCTGATCTCCCCGCTCCCCCGTGGGGGACGCGGGCACGGGTGGCGGCGCCGGCGCGCGGGGCGTCGGCGGGGGCCGGGCGCAGGGCGCGCGGCAGGCGGCGTGGTGTCGATCAGGGGAGGGCCGGGGGCCCGCGCACGAGGCGGACGCACCGCTGCCCCGGGCGGGGGGCGGGCACACCGGTGCGGGCGAAGCGCGGCGGGCCGGGGAGCACGACCGTGCGGGGGCGTGCGAGGAGGACGAGGAGCACTCCCCGCAGGAGCGCGTCCAGGAACCCGAGGAGGTCGAAGAGGGCGCGTTCGCCCTGGCGCAGCCACCACGCGCTCACGAGCCCGGCCGCGGCGTGGGCGAGCAGCATGTCGGCTCCGGCCCCGGACGCGCCTTCGGGGAGGGCGGCGTGCGCGGCGGCGTGCCCGTGGCCCGTCCCGCCCGGCACGGTCGCCCCGGACGGGGAGGCGAGGGTGAACACCAGGTGCAGTGCGGCCTGTCCCCACAGCATCCGGGCGGCGAGCGCGCCCAGGCCCTGTTCGGAGCGGGCCGCGCCGTGGGCGAGCGCGAGGGCCAGCACGCTCCCCAGGGCCAGGGCGAGCGGGGGCACGCCGTGCCCGGAGGAGAGGCCGTGCCCGGTGGCGGAGACGCCCACGCACACCCCCGCGAACACCGCGGAGCGCGGCAGCCGGGGCGGGGCGGGCGTCGACATGGCTGCCATTGTGCACGGGCGGCGGTTGCGTGGCTATACGTGTACCCGGGGTGATTTCGGCCGGGCCCCCGCGCTCGCGGCCTCGCCGGAACCCCTGCGGGTCCAACGTTCTGCCCTCTTGTCCCTTTCGGGCCCTTTTCGCCCTTCGAACCGGCGAATCCGTACCCAGATCACGTGCGCGAGTGGTGCAATTCAAGCCTAGAATGATAACCATTGTCATTATCGCGCATATCGGAAGGGAGACCCGGTGCGCCAACTGTCCGTCCCCCCGGACGAACCACGGCAGGCACACAGTCCCGACCCCCGCTCCGCTTCCACCCCCGCCCCGGCGGGCCCGCGCCGGGTCCGCCGCCTGTCCACCCCCGCCGGCGCCGCGCTGGCCGCGGTCGTGCTCGGCGCCGTCCTGGCCGTGTCGATGGTCCTGGCGATCGGACTGGGTTCGGCGCTCGTCCCGCCCGGCGAGACCGTGCGCTACCTGTGGGCGGCCCTCACCGGCGGCGCCATCCAGGCCGACGAGGTCGTCCGGTACCAGATCATCTGGCAGATCCGGACGCCGCGCGTGATCCTCGCCGCCCTGGTCGGCGCCGGCCTCGGCGTCGTCGGCGTCGCCGTCCAGGCGATGGTGCGCAACGCGCTCGCCGACCCCTACATCCTCGGCGTCTCCTCCGGGGCCTCCGTGGGCGCCGTCCTCGTCGGCGTGTTCGGGGCCCTCTCGGCCCTGGGCGTCTACGCGGTCTCCGCCGGCGCCTTCCTCGGGGCCCTCGTCGCCACCCTCCTCGTCTACCTCATCGCCTACTCCCGGACGGGGGTGACACCGCTGCGCCTGGTGCTGACCGGCGTCGCCCTGTCCTTCGGGTTCCAGGCGGTCATGAGCGTGATCATCTACCTCGCCCCCAGCAGCGAGGCCACGAGCACGGTCCTGTTCTGGTCCATGGGGAGCTTCGGCGCGGCCACCTGGGGATCCCTCCCCGTGGTCGCGGCGGTGGTCGTCCTCGGGGCGGTGATGCTCCGCGGCCTGGCACGCCCGCTCGACGTCATGGCGCTGGGCGACGAGACGGCGGCCAGCCTGGGCATCGGCGCGGACCGGCTGCGCCGGTGGCTCTTCGCCCTGACCGCCGTCATGACCGGGGCCATGGTCGCGGTGAGCGGGGCGATCGGGTTCGTCGGCCTCGTCATCCCGCACATCGTGCGCATGCTCGTGGGCGCCGACCACCGCCGGGTCCTCACCGTCGCCCCGCTGGTCGGCGCGGTCTTCATGGTGTGGGTCGACCTCGCGTCCCGCGTGGCCGCGGCCCCCCGCGAGCTCCCGCTGGGCGTCATCACCGCCCTGATCGGCGTCCCGGTGTTCATCACCCTGATGCGCCGCAGGGGCTACCTGTTCGGAGGACGCTGATGGACCTGCGCCTCGACGGCCTGTCCGTCGAACTCGGCGGCGAACCGATCGTCCGCGCGCTGACGCTGGACGTCCCCGACGGGCAGGTGGTGGGGCTGGTCGGCCCCAACGGCTCGGGCAAGTCCACCGCCCTGCGCTGCGTGTACCGGGCCCTGCGCCCCGACGCGGGCCGGGTGTGGCTGGGGGCGGAGGACCTGTCCTCCCTCAGCCTGCGCCTGAGCGCCCAACGGGTCGCGGCGCTGACCCAGGAGAGCGGCAGCGACCTGGACTTCACCGTGGAGGAGGTCGTGGCCCTGGGCCGCGCCCCCCACCTGCGGGGCAACCAGGCGCTCAGCGCCCGCGAGCGCGACCTGTGCCGCAACGCCATGGAGCTCCTGGACGTGGCGCACCTCGCGCACCGGGGCGTGCTCGAACTGTCCGGCGGGGAGCGCCAGCGGGTCCTGGTGGCCCGCGCCCTGGCCCAGGAGCCCCGGGTGCTCGTCCTGGACGAGCCCACCAACCACCTCGACGTCCGGCACCAGGTCGAACTCCTGTCCCTCGTGCGGGGGGCCGGGATCACGGTGCTCGTGGTCCTGCACGACCTCAACCTGGCGTCGGCCGCCTGCGACCGGATCGGTGTGCTCTCCGAGGGCGCCCTGGTGGCCGCGGGCTCCCCCGACGAGGTCCTGACCCCCGCCCTGCTCCGCGAGGTCTTCGGCATCGAGGCCTCGGTGGTGCCCCACCCCCTGACCGGCGACCCCCAAGTGCTGTACCGGCTCCCTCCCCGTCCAGGCCACCTGGACTCCGTGATGTCGAGAAAGGCGTCCCATGACGACCAGCGTTCGTGAAGGCAGTTCCCCCTGGCGGTCCGTGCTCCCCGTGGCGGCCGTCTCCGTCCTCCTCGCCGGGTGCGGCGCCCAGGTCCAGGAGGGCTCGGCGGCCGCGGACACGGTGACCGTGGAGCGCTGCGGCGAGGAGGTGGAGTACACGACCCCGCAGCGCGCCGTCGCCTACGAGGGCGGCAGCGCCGACAAGCTGTTCGCCCTCGGGCTGGCCGACCAGGTGCACGGCTACGTGATGCCGCCGGCCAACCCGCCGGTGGAGGAGTCCCCGTGGGCGGAGGACTACGCGAGCGTCGAGTTCCTCGGCGACGACCTCCTCGACCGCGAGACGGTCGTGGACGCCGAGGCGGACCTGGTGGTCGCGGGCTGGAACTCCGGGTTCAGCGACCAGCGCGGCATCACCCCCGAGATCCTGGACGGCATCGGGATCCAGAGCTTCATGCACGCCGAGTCCTGCTTCAACTACCCGGGCTTCCCCGAACGCGTCACCCCCTTCGAGGGCCTCTACACGGACCTGGACCGGCTGGGCCGGATCTTCGGGGTCGAGGAGCGGGCGACGGAGCTCGTGGAGGGCTACAGGGAGCGGGTCGCGGCGGTGGAGGAGCAGGTGCCCGAGGGCGACCCGGTCCCCGTCTTCCTCTACGACTCGGGCGCCGACCAGCCCTTCACCGCGGGCAGCCAGGTGCCGCCGAACGACATCATCTCCTCTGCCGGGGGCGAGAACATCTTCGGCGACCTCGACGAGCGGTGGACCCAGGTCGGCTGGGAGGCGGTCGTGGAGGCCGAGCCGGAGGTCGTCATCATCCTCGACTACGGCGACCAGCCCGCCCAGGAGAAGATCGACTTCCTGACCTCGTTCCCCGCCATGTCCGAGGTCCCGGCGGTGGTGGAGGAGAACTTCTTCGTCCTGGACTACAACGAGGGCATCTCCGGCCCGCGCAACATCGACGGGCTGGAGAGTTTCGCCGAGTACCTGCGGGAGCTGGAGCGGGGCTGAGCCCGGTCCGGCCGTGAGGCGCACCGGCCCCGCGATCGCGTGGCGGGGCCGGTGCGCCCGGCCCGCCTCCCCGTGCGCGGGCACCCATGATTGCGGTGAACGCGCCCCGGTGGAACTCCACGTCGACCCCGGCCAGGGTGTGGACCTTGCTGTCGCCGGTGTCGTAGGTCTTGGTGAGGCCCCGCGCGACCACGACCGGTGGCGAGGCGACCGGGGGGACGGT
>NZ_JBEXSY010000111.1:0-11003 GCF_040613895.1 Nocardiopsis sp. NPDC006198
GTCGCCGGCGCCCTCGGCGACAAGTTCGGCCGCAAGCAGGTGCTCGTCGCCACCCTCGTCATGATGGGCCTGGCCACCTTCCTCATCGGCGCCCTCAGCCCGCGCCTCCCGCCTCCGCGCGGACCCGGCCGGTCCCGTCGGCGGCCGCCCAGTGGCAGGCCACCCGGCGTTCGGCCCCGCCCCCCAGGACCGCGGGGTCCACGGTGCGGCACAGGTCGGCGACGCCCGCCCGTTCGGCCTCTCCCGAGGCGAGCACCGGGCAGCGCGGGTGGAACCGGCACCCCGGCGGCACCTGCTTGGGGTCCGGCGGCTCGCCCGCCAGGACCACCGGCTCGCCCTCGCCCGCGTCGGGCAGCACCGACAGCAGCGCGCGTGTGTACGGGTGGGCGGGTGCGGCCAGGACCTCCTCCACGGTGCCCAGCTCCACCACGCGCCCGAGGTACATCACGGCGACGCGGTCCGCGATGTTCCACGCCAGTCCCAGGTCGTGCGTGGCCACCAGGGCGGACAGCCCCAGTTCGTCCCGCAGGTCCAGGAGCAGGCGGAGGATCTCGCCGCGCACCGACGCGTCCAGGGACGCGACCGGCTCGTCGGCCACCAGCACCTCGGGGTCCAGGACCAGGGCCCCGGCGATCACCACGCGCTGGCGCTGCCCGCCGGACAGCTCGTGCGGATAGCGGGCGAGGAAGCGCTCCGGCGGGCGCAGGCCGGCCCCGGAGAGCGCTCCGGCGACCCGTTCGGCCTCGTCCGCCGTGGTGCCCTCGTGGATGCGCAGCCCCTCGGCCACGGACTCGTAGACGGTGCGGCGCGGGTTGAGCGAACCGGTGGGGTCCTGCTGCACGAGCTGGACCCGGCGCCGGTAGGCGCGCAGGTCCCGGGAGCCGTACCGCATCGGCCTGCCCTCGAACACCACGACGCCCCCCGTGGGCCGCTCCAGGCCCAGCAGCACCCGGGCCAGGGTGGTCTTGCCGCAGCCCGACTCCCCCACCAGCGCCACGATCTCGCCCGCCGACACGTCGAGGTTGACGCCGTCGACGGCGCGCGCCGTGCCCTTGCCCCCTCCGGGGGCGAACCCGGCGGCGAAGGCGACCTCCACTCCCCTGGCGCTCAGGATCGGCTCGGGCGCCTCCCCGCCCCCGGAGGCTCGGGGGGCGTCGCGGGGGTCGGTCTCGGTGGTGCTCAAGGGCGCGTCTCCTCGGTGGGGGCGGCGGTCGGGATCACGGGGTGCCCCCGTCCCGGGCGGTCGTCAGGGGTCTCGCGGGGCCCACGTGCACGCACGCCGCATGACGCGCGGAGTTCCCAGCGGGGTCGGGGTCCACCGGCCACAGGGGCGGGTCGACCGTGGCGCAGACCGTCTCGGCCACCGCGCAGCGGGGTCGGAAGACGCAGCCCGGAGGGGGGTCGGCCGGATCCGGCGGGTCCCCCGGCAGGCCCCGGGGCGCCAGGCGCGAGGCCGGGTCGCCGATGCGGGGGAAGGCCGCGCTGAGGGCGCTCGCGTAGGGGTGGGCGGGTTCGTGCACGACCTCGCGGGCGGGGCCCTGCTCCACGACGCGGCCCGCGTACATCACCGCGACCCGGTCGCAGGTGGCCGCCAGGACGGACAGGTCGTGGCTGATCATCAGCATGCCGATGCCCTGTTCGGCGACCAGGCGCTTGAGCAGGGCGAGGATCTGCGCCTGGATCATCACGTCCAGGGCGGTGGTGGCCTCGTCCGCGATGACCAGGCGTGGCTCGCAGGCCAGGGCCATCGCGATCATGACCCGCTGGCGCTGTCCGCCGGACAGCTGGTGGGGGTAGTCGCGGGTGCGGGAGGCCGGGAGGCCCACCTGTCCCAGGAGCTCGGCCACGCGCCCGGGGATCCGGTTCGCCGGCACGGTGCCGTGGATCGCCATGGGCTCCGCGATCTGGTCACCGATCCGCTTGACCGGGTTGAGGGAGTGCATGGCGCCCTGGAAGACGATCGCCGCGCCCACCCAGCGGACCGCGCGCAGCCGGCCCCACCGCATGTCGAGGACGTTCTCCCCCTCCAGCAGGACCTGCCCCCCGATGCGGGCGCTCTCGGGCAGCAGGCGCAGCAGGGCCAGGGCGACGGTCGACTTGCCGCTCCCCGACTCCCCCGCCAGCCCCAGGGTGCCCCCGGGGTCGAGGGACAGGTCGACGCCCCGGACGGCCGGGACCTCACCGTGCCCGGCTCGGTAGGTGACGTGCAGTTCTCGGACGTCGAGGAGGGAGGTCAACGCTGCTCCCGGAGTCGGGGGTTGATGACGGACTCCAGAGCGCGTCCGCACAGGGTGAAGGAGAGGGCGACGGCCGCGATGGCCAGGCCCGGCGGGATCATGTACCACCAGATCCCGGAACTGATGGCCCCCGCGGTGCGGGCGGCCTCCAGGATGCCGCCCCAGGAGATGGTGGTGGGGTCCCCCACCCCCAGGAACGCCAGCGTGGACTCGGCGATGATCGACGTGGCCACGAGGAGGGTGGTCTGGGCGAGCACCACCGGCATCACGTTGGGCAGCACGTGCCAGGCCATGACGTGGGTGTGCCCCCCGCCCAGGGCGCGGGCGCGCTCCACGAAGGGTCGCGCCTCCACCGCCAGGGTCTGCGCCCGCACCAGGCGGGCCGTCGCGGGCCAGACGGTGAGGCCGATGGCGACGATGATGGTGCCGGTGCCGCGCGGCAGCACCGCGGCCAGCGCCACGGCCAGGACCAGGGTGGGCAGCACCAGGAACCAGTCGGTGACCCGCATGAGCACGGACGACACGACCCGTCCGGCCGGGCCCCCGGACGCGCCGAAGTGCCCGGCGGTCACCCCGACCAGCGTGCCCAGGACCACGGAGACGACCGTGGCCAGGAAGCCCACCGTGAGGGAGACCCGGGAACCCCAGATGATGAGGTCGAGGACGGACCGGCCGAAGTTGTCGGTGCCCAGGGGGAACTCGGCGCTGGGAGGTTCGTAGGCGGCTCCGGGGGCGCCGGTGACCGTCAGCTCGGCCTGGTCCACCAGCAGGGGTGCGAACAGCGCCAGGAGGACGATGGCCGAGAGGGCGAGGAGGCCCACCAGCCCGGCGCGGTTGCGGGTGTACTCGCGGGCGAACCGGCGCAGGGCCTCCGCGCGGCGGCGGCGTGCCAGGGCCCGGGGCGACACGGGTGCGCCGCCCGCGCCGTTCGCCCCGCCGGCGTCTCCGCCCGGTGCGTCGGCGCCGTGTTCCTCGGTGTCCGCGCTCATGGGCGCACCCTGGGGTCGAGCAGCGGGTAGACCAGGTCGGCGAGGAGGTTCATGAGGATCACCGAGGCCGCGAAGACCACGAACAGGCCCTGGACGAGGCCGAGGTCGGGGACGCGCAGGCCGGAGTAGAAGAGCTGGCCGAGTCCGGGCCAGGAGAACACCGTCTCCACGAGGATCACTCCGGACACGACCTGGCCGAGGTTGAGGAAGATCAGGGTCACCGTGGGCAGGAGGGCGTTGGGGACCGCGTGCCTACGGCGCACGAGGGCGTCCCGCAGTCCCTTGGCCCGCGCCGTGGTGAGGTAGTCGGCGCCCCTCTCGTCCATGAGGGAGGAGCGCATGATCATGAGGTACTGGGCGTAGATCACGGCGACCATGGTGGTGATGGGCAGCACCATGTGCCAGGCCGTGCTCAGAGCGGTCTCCACGGGGCCCGTCGCCGCGGGGTCCACCATGCCGCCGGTCGGGAACAGGCCGGGCATGAACCCGCGCCCCGAGGCGAGCGCCACGATGAGCAGCAGTCCGAGCCAGAACGTGGGCACCGACCAGAAGAACAGGGCGACGGCGCTGTTGGCCCGGTCGGACCGGCCGCCGGGCCTCCACCCGGCCCGGACGCCGAGGAGGAGGCCGAGGAGCGCGGCGATGACCGTGCCGGTCCCCGCGAGCAGGACCGTGGGCCCGAGGCGTTCGAGGATGAGCTCGGTGACCGGCTCGCGGAACTGGAAGGACGTGCCGAGGTCGAGGCGGAGCAGGCCCGTCAGGTAGTCGAGGAACTGCTGCCAGAGGGGCTGGTCGAGCCCGAACTGGCGGCGGAGCTCCTCGCGCTGCTCCGCGGTGACCTCGCGGCCCTCGGTCATGGCGCGGACCGGGTCGCCGGGCAGGATGCGGAAGAGGAAGAACCCGGCCACGACCACGGCCAGGAGCGAGAACGCTGCGGTCGCCAGGCGTCCGGCGACGTAGCGCGCGATCCTGCCCGCGCGGCCTGGCCCGGCGGGGCCCGCCGGGGCGGGGGCGCCGGGCGCCTCCGCCCCGGCCGGGGCTCCCGGGGTGACGGGGTCGCTGGTCACTCGCGGTCCTCCACGGTGGCGCGTCGGCGGAACAGGACGAACCCGCCCGCGGCCAGGAGCACCAGCACGGCCGCCCCGATGCCGATCCAGACCCCGGTCGAGGGCCCGGAGGGGCCGTCCTCGTCCGAGGCGACCGGCTGGGCGGACCAGAAGGCCCAGTAGCCGTCCTGGCCCCAGATGTTGCCCCCGGGGTCCGGCTGGATCTGCATGTCGGTGATCTGGTCGGTGCGGTACGCCTCACGGATGTCCGGGTAGGCCAGCACGTTCACGACGGCCTCCTCGTAGAGCACCCGCTGGAGGTCGTGGATGATCTCCGCGCGGGCGGTGCGGTCGTACTCGGCGAGCTGGGCCCGGTAGAGCTCGTCGTACTCCTCGTCGCAGAAGTAGGCGTCGCCCTGCATGCTGCCCGGCTCCTCGGGGAGCGCGTCGCAGGTGTGGATGCTGAACACGTAGTCGGGGTCGGGGTTGACCGTCCACCCGGTGAAGATGAGGTCGTACTCGGCCGCGAAGAGGGCGTCGCTGAGGACGCCCGGGTCGACCGTGAGGTTCTCGACCTCGATGCCGATGTCGGCGAGGCGCTCGACGATGACCAGTCCGGCGTTGACGTTGTCCGGCCGGTCCTGGTGGACGTGCATGCGCAGTTCGAGGCGGTCGCCGTCGGGCGAGACCCGCACGCCGTCCTCGCCCCTCTCGTAGCCCGCCTCGTCGAGCATCGCATTGGCGGCCTCCGGGTCGAAGGAGAGCGTGGCCTCGTCGCCCTCGGGCGACCAGTGGTAGTCGCTGTAGCGGGCCGGGATGTAGCCCCCGGCGGCGGTGGCGCGGCCGCCGTGCGCCTTCTCGACGATCTCCTCGTTGTCGATGGCTCTGACGATGGCCCGGCGCAGGGTGGCGTCGGCCAGCGCGGGGTGCCCGTCGCCGAACTCCTCCCCGTCCTGGGTGCGGGCGCCGGGGTTGACGGTGAAGGCCTGGAACCGCTTGCCGGCGGCGAAGTTGACGGCGATGTCGTCGGCGCCGTCCAGGGCGTTGGCCTGGGCCTCGGTCAGCTCGTAGACAAGGGAGACCTCGCCGCTGCGCAGGGCCTCGACGGCGGCGTCCTTCTCGGAGTAGTACCGGAAGACCAGGTCGGAGAAGCCCGGGGCCCCGCGCCAGTGGTCGGGGTTGGCCTCCAGGGCGATGTGCTCGCCGCGGTGGTGCTCGGTGAGGACGAAGGGGCCGCTGCCGACGGCGGGCAGGTCCTCACCGGTGTAGTCGGCGAAGTCGTCGCCCTGCTCCTCCAGGACGGGCTCCCAGACGTGGCGCGGCACGATCGGCACGTTGAGGGAGGTCATCGTCGCCTGGGGCTCCTCCAGCTCGATCACCACCGTGTGGTCGTCCTCGGCCGTGACCGTGTCGAAGCCCGACACGTAGTTGCCGTTGGCGATCGCCGCGGACTCGTTCTCCATGATGGTGGTGAAGGTCCACGCGACGTCGTCGGCGGTGAGGGGTTCGCCGTCGCTGAAGGTGACGCCGTCGCGCAGGTGGAAGGTCCAGGTGAGGCCGTCCTCGCTGGTCTCCCACTCCTCGGCCAGGGCCGGCGCGGGCTCGTTGGTCACGGCGTCGACCGTGACCAGGGAGTCGTAGACGTGGTCGAGGATGTTGGTGGTGACGGCCAGCTGGGCGGTGAAGGGGTTGAAGGAGTCGACCTGCTGGGAGATGGCGACGGTGAGCGTGTTCGCCTCGTCGGCCGGCTCCGCGGCGGCCGGGGCGACCGCGGCGGCCCCGACGAGGAGCAGTGCCGCACCCGTGGTCGTCACTCGCAACGGGAGGCGCGGGGAGGGGGTGGGGGGAGGGCGATGGGAGTACATGTCTGCCCCTGTCGGGTTCGTGGGGTCGGTGGCGCGGGGAGGTCGACGGTGCCGGGTCGGTGTCACGCCACCCGGGGGTTGTTGGTTGTCTACCAACGGACGTGGATTAACGTCAATGACCTCCGAGGAGCGCCGTGACATCGAAATACATTCGCGGCCGGACTCCGGCGCAGCGGGGTTTCAGGTGCGCCGGGTGAGGAATGGGCCGGACCGCAATTACTCCTGATTCGCGGTGCTTGTGATACTCCGCTACGGTTCCCGCCATGATGGGGCACTCGCACGCACTGAGTGGCGTGGTCGGCTGGATGGCGGTCGTTCCGCTGGTCCAAGGCGCAGAATTCCTCGGGCTCAGTTTCGAACTCGGCCCGGGAGAGATCATCGCCGGTTCTCTCGTGTGCGCGGGGGCGGCCCTGCTGCCCGACCTCGACCACAAGAGCGCCACGGTGACCAAGACCTACGGCAAGGTCACCGAGGTCCTGGGCGGCATGCTCGGGTTCCTCTTCGGCGGTCACCGCATGGGGACGCACTCGTTCTTCTTCGCGATCCTCATGGGCGTGATCGTCCAGCTGCTGGCGCTGTGGTCCGAGATGGCCGTCCAGGTCTTCGTGTTCCTGCTCATCGGCATCGCGCTCCAGGGACTGGGTTTCGGCCTGGACAAGAACCGGGTCGCGTCCGGGGTCATCAACGCCCTGGCGACGGCGGGGATCACCCTGGCCCTGTTCACCGCGGGCGTCAACTACACCTGGCTGGGCCTGGCCGTGGCGTTCGGCGTGACCCTGCACTTCTTCGGCGACATGGTCACCAAGATGGGCGTGCCGATCTTCTGGCCCCTGTGGAAGAAGCGCATCGGCCAGGGCAAGGGGTTCGTCACCGACGGCCCCGTCGAGCAGAAGGTGGTGACCCCGCTGCTGACGGTGGGCGTCATCGTGGGCTCGGTCTACCTCTTCGACTGGCCCGCCATCCTCCCCGAGTACTAGACAGGGCGCCGGGCCCGCCCCGGCCGCCCGGGCACGGACCCGTCCCGGGGGCGACCGCCCCCGGGACGGGTTTTCCCGTTCCCCGGCCCCGGCGACCGCTCACGGATTATGCTCCTGGCCGACACGCTGCGTGTCCTCCTCGGCACCGCGCCGGTGCCCGGACCCGGAAGGTCTGCCATGAGCGCCACCGACCAGCTGCTCGCCAACGCCCGCGCCCGCGCCCGGGGCCTCCCCCAGGGCGACCACGCCTCGCCCCCCGCGCTGGGCCTCGCCGTCGTCGCCTGCATGGACGCCCGGCTCGACGTCTACAGGGTCCTCGGCCTGTCCGAGGGGGACGCCCACGTGATCCGCAACGGGGGCGGGGCCGTGACCTCCGACGTGCGCCGGAGCCTGGCGATCAGCCAACGGCTCCTCGGCACGCGGGAGATCGTGCTCGTCCACCACACCGACTGCGGCATGGCGGGCTTCACCGACGACGACTTCAAGCAGCAGATCCAGGACGAGGTGGGCATCAGGCCGGACTGGGCCGCCGAGGCCTTCACCGACCTGGACACCGACGTGCTCCAGTCGATCCGGCGCATCGAGGTCGATCCGTTCATCCCCTGCACCGACCGGGTGCGGGGCTTCGTGTACGACGTCGTGACCGGCGAGCTCCGTGAGGTCCGCCGACCGGGGTGACCTCCGCGGGCGGGCGGGGCCGGTACGCGCGGCCCCGCCCGCCGGGGCCGCGCGCCGGACGGCCGCGTCCCTCCCCCGGCCCCGCCCGCCGGACGCGGGGCGGCGTCCACAGGCGCGGGCGGGTACTGGGCCGCGCGGCTCCCCTGGCCTAGGCTGGCCTCCGTGACACGAACCACAGAGGGTCTCGGCCCGGAACTCCACGCCTACGTCGTCGCCCACAGCGAGCCCGTCGACGACGTCCTCGCCGACCTCGCCGAGGAGACGGCGGAGCTCTTCCCCTCGCACAAGGGCATGCAGATCGGCCCCGAGCAGGGGGCGTTCACCACACTCCTCACCCGGATCTGCGGGGCGCGGGACGTCGTGGAGGTCGGCACCTTCACCGGCTACTCCTCGATCTGCCTCGCCCGCGGCCTCCCCGACGACGGCACCCTGCTGGCCCTCGACATCAGCGACGAGTGGACGTCCGTGGCCCGCCGCTACTGGGAGCGCGCCGGGGTCGCCGACAGGATCACGCTCACGCTCGGACCCGCGCTGGACTCCCTGCGCGCCCTCCCCCACGAGCCCCTCTTCGACCTGGCCTTCCTGGACGCCGACAAGGAGGGCTACGTCGCCTACTGGGAGGAGCTGGTCCCCCGGCTGCGTCCGGGCGGCCTGGTCCTGGCCGACAACACGCTCTCCCACGGACGCGTCGTGGACCACGACAACACGTCCGCCCACGTCCAGGGCATCCGCGACTTCAACGACCGCCTGGTCGCCGACGACCGCGTCACCCAGGTGCTGCTGCCCGTCGGGGACGGGCTCACGCTCGCGCGCAGGAACTGACACACCCCCGCCGCCCCTGCGGGCGGCAGGGCCCCGACGGATCGCGCGCACCTTCGGTAATGTCCAGTCCCATGCGCCTGCTGCACACATCGGACTGGCACCTGGGCCGCTCCTTCCACCGGGAGAACCTCATCGACGCCCAGTCCGCCTTCCTCGACCACCTCGTCGGCACCATCCGCGAACGCGGGATCGACGTGGTGGTCGTGGCCGGCGACCTCTACGACCGCGCGCTGCCGCCGGTCGACGCCGTCCGCCTCTTCGACCGGGCGCTCGGCCGCATCCGCGCCACCGGCGCCCGTGCCGTCCTCATCAGCGGCAACCACGACTCCCTCGCACGGATGTCGTTCGCCACCGGTCTCATCGACGCCTCCGGCGTCCACCTGCGCAGTTCCCTGGACGGCGTGGGGACCCCCGTCCTGATCGAGGACGGGCACGGCCCCGTCGCCTTCTACGGCATCCCCTACCTGGAGCCGGAGGTCGCCCGCCACCACTGGGACCTGTCCGAGCGCGGGCACGCGGCGGCCGTGGGCCACGCCATGGACCTCGTCCGGGCCGACCTCGCGGAGCGCCCCGGGACCCGCTCGGTGGTGCTCTCGCACGCCTTCGTCACCGGCGGCGAGCCCTCCGACAGCGAGCGCGACATCTCCGTCGGGGGCGCCTCCAACGTCCCGGCGTCGGTCTACTCGGGGGTGGACTACGTCGCACTCGGCCACCTGCACGGGAGGCAGACCATCACCCCCTCGGTGCGCTACCCGGGCAGCCCCCTCGCCTACTCCTTCTCCGAGGAGCACCACGTCAAGGGCTACTGGGTGGTGGACCTGGACGCCGACGGCCTGGCGGGCGCCGAGTTCGCGGAGGCGCCCGTCCCCCGGCCGCTGGCCCGGATCCGGGGCAGGATCGAGGACCTGCTCACCCGGCCCGAATGGGAGGGGTACACCGGCCACTGGCTCCAGGTCACCCTCACCGACCCGCGCCGCCCGGCCCACCCGATGGACCGGCTGCGCGAGCGCTTCCCCCACACCCTGGTCCTGGAGTTCGCCCCCGAGGGCGGCACCCCCGACACGCGCCCGGTCGCCGCCTCCGTCGCCGACCGCAGTGAGCGCGAGGTGGTCGCCGACTTCGTGGAGTGGGCCCGGGGCACCCCCGCCACCCCCGAGGAGCAGGCCCTCGTGAACACCGCCGTCGAGCAGGTCCGTCTCCAGGAGGGGATGCGCTGATGCGCCTGCACACCCTCACCCTCCAGGCGTTCGGCCCGTTCGCGGGCACCGAGGAGGTGGACTTCGACCGGCTCGGCGCGGGCGGCCTCTTCCTCGTCCACGGCCCCACCGGCGCGGGCAAGACCTCCGTGCTGGACGCGGTGTGCTTCGCCCTGTACGGCAGCGTCCCCGGCGCCCGGGGCAGGGACCGCTCCCCCCGGAGCGACCACGCCCCGCCGGACCGGCGCCCCCTGGTCACCCTGGAGTTCACCGTCGGGGGGCGCCGCGTCCGCATCGAGCGCAGCCCCCGCTGGGAACGGCCCAAGAAGCGCGGCACCGGCACCAGGGTCGAGAACGCCAAGGTCGTGGTCCTGGAGCACTCCGGCGGCCGCTGGACGGACGTCACCACCCGTCCCGACGAGGCGGGCCAGTTCGTCGGCGACCTGGTCGGGCTCACCCTCGACCAGTTCTGCCAGGTCGCCATGCTCCCCCAGGGCGACTTCGCACGGTTCCTGCGCGCCAAGTCGGACGAGCGGCGCGACTCCCTGGAGCGGATCTTCAACACCCGCGTGTTCCGCGACGTCGAGGAGTGGTTCAAGGGGCACGCCAACAAGCTGCGCCACGAGGTGGAGTCCGCCGGCGACGAGGTGCGCTCGGTCGCGGGGCGGATCGCCGAGGTCGGCCGGTCCACCGCGCCCGAACTGCCCGAGGAGCTGACGGCGTGGGCCGCCGAACTGGCCGCCGTCACCGGAGCCACCGCGCTGGACGCCGTCCCCGTGGCCGCCGAGTTCACCGCCGCGCGCGACGCCGCCCTGCGCGCCCTGGCCGACGGGCGGGAGCTCCGCGCCCGCCAGGAGCGGTTGGCCGCCGCCCGGGACCGGGCTGCCCGGCTCGCCGGGCACGCCGACCGGCGGGCCGGGCTCGACGCCCGGCTCGACGCCGCCGAGCGCGCCGAGTCGGTGCTGCCCTTCCTGCGCGCCCGCGACAGCCGGCGCACCGACCTGGACAAGGCCGAACTGGCCGTCGCCGACCACCTGTCCCTGGTCGCCGGGCTCCCCGGGATCGGCCGGGCCGTGTCCTCACCGCCGTCCGGGCCGGGGGGGGGGGGGGGCGGCCCCCCCCCCCCCGCCCCCCCCCCCCCCCCCCCGGCGGGGGGGGCCCCCCCCCCCGCGCCCCCGCCCGGACCGGCCCGG
>NZ_JBEXSY010000112.1:0-10982 GCF_040613895.1 Nocardiopsis sp. NPDC006198
GACGCGGATCGTCGCGCTCGCGGGCGCCGCCTTCCCCGTCGCCAGCTACCTGGCCGCACCCCAGGGGGTGCGGCGCGGCCGTTCGCGTGTCCGGACCCGGGCGGCGGCACACGGCGGGAGCCCCGACGCGCCCCGCCGCGCGGAGTGCGCGCGTGTGCCATCGCTCACACCCGCCCGCGTTTTCTTGCGCGGAAGCGCAAGGATGCGCCGCTTCCCGGGGACAGACGCAACGAATGTGGGTCATGTTACCTGGGTAACGCAGCTACGGTTACTGAGGGCGTTTTCGGGCTGATTCCGGCACGAAACGCCCCTTCACCTCCCACATCCCTTCCCGGGGGACAGGTGTGCCCGCCCACAGCAACGAGGAGTAGTCACGTGGTCGACCAGAAGACCCCGGCGGACGCGGCGGCGCCCGTCGGCGTGCCCGCACTGAGGGAGCGGCTGACCCGGCGCAAGCCGGTCGAGAAGCTCGTCGCCGAGACCAGCGACGGCACCGGCCTCCAGCGGCACATGGGCTTCTGGCAGCTCTCCATGATCGGCATCGGCGCCACCCTCGGCACGGGCATCTTCGTCGTGCTGGGCGAGGCCGTCCCCGTGGCCGGTCCCGCCGTCGTCCTCGCCTTCGTGCTCGCCGGCGTCACCGCGCTGTTCTCCGCGCTCGCCTACGCCGAGATGGCCGGGATGATCCCCGCCTCCGGCTCCGCCTACTCCTACAGCTACGCCACCATCGGCGAGTTCATGGCGTGGGTGTGCGGCTGGTGCCTCATGCTCACCTACGGCGTGTCCGTCGCCGCCGTCGGCGTCGGCTGGGGGCAGTACATCGACGAGCTCCTCCACCTCACCACCGGCCTGTCCCTGCCGGGGGCGGTGCTCGCCGGGCCGCTGGAGGGCGGCGTGGTCAACCTGCCCGCCGCGATCGTGGTCCTGTTGTCCATGTTCGCCCTGCTCGCGGGGGTGCGCGAGAGCAGCCGGGTCAACGCGGTCATGGTCGCCGTCAAGGTCGCCATCCTGGTCATGTTCGTCGCGATCGCGATCACCGCCGTCCAGGACGGCAACTTCGCCCCGTTCATGCCGATGGGCATGGCCGGGGTCAGCGCCGCGGGCGCCACCCTGTTCTTCTCCTACATCGGCTTCGACTCCGTCTCCACCGCGAGCGAGGAGGCGAAGAACCCCCAGCGGGACCTGCCCCGCGCGATCATGTTCTCGATGATCCTGGTGACCGCCATCTACTGCCTGGTCGCCTTCGCCGCCGTCGGCGCGCTCGACTGGACCGGCTTCGTGGACGGCGAGACGTCCCTCGCGGGGATCCTCACCCTGGTCACGGGCACCCCGGTGTGGGCGGTCGTCTTCGCGGCCGGAGCGGTCCTCGCCCTGGCGAGCGTGGTGCTGGTGGTGCTCTACAGCCAGACCCGCATCCTCTACGCGATGTCCCGCGACGGGCTCATCCCCAAGGCGTTCTCCACCGTGGACGCCAAGGGCACCCCGCGCGCGAACACGGTCATCACCTCCGTGTTCATCGCGCTCCTCGCCGCGCTGGTCCCCCTGGGGCCGCTCGCGGACGCCACCTCCATCGGCACCCTCTTCGCGTTCGCCCTGGTCAACGTGGCCGTGCTGGTGCTCCGGCGCACCCGCCCCGACCTCCCGCGCGCCTTCCGCGTGCCCGGCGCCCCCGTCACGCCGGTCCTGGGGGTGCTCGCCTGCGCCTACCTCATGTTCAGCATGTCGCCGAGCGTGTGGGCGGCCTTCGGGGCCTGGCTCGTCGTCGGACTGGCCGTCTACTTCGGCTACGGCATGCGCCGCTCCGCACTGGAGCGCGTGCCCGCGTCCGGGGTCTAGACCGGACCGGAAGGCCGCACCGCACGCCCGCGCCGGGGCCGGGGACCCCTCCCCGGCCCCGGCGCCGTGTCCGCCGCCGCGCCCGGCCGCCGGGACGCGTCCGGCGCCGTGGCGGGTCCACGCGGCGATGCGCGCACGAACGCGCCCCAATGCGCAAGGAAGAGCGGCGTCACAGGGGAAAGACGCACGTTTCCACTGCTCCGGCGCACCGTTCCGACACGATCTCCCGCCTAGAGTGGACGCGGCCCGAGAACGACCGAGGGGGAGGCGGCCCATGACGCGCGGACCACTGCGTGTGGCCCTGGACCAGGGGGCCGGTCGCAGCGGCGACGTCGCCGACGCGCTCGGCCGGCTCGCAGGCCGCGCCGCACAGGCGGCCGAGGCCGGGGCCCGCCTGCTCGTCAGCCCGGAGATGTCGCTCACCGGCTACGCCCTCGGAGCCGGGACGGTGGCCCGGATGGCCGAACCCGCGGACGGGCCCCTCGCGGACGCCGTCGCGGCGATCGCCGCCGACACCGGCGTCGCCCTCGTCTACGGATTCCCCGAGCGCGCGGACGGCGCCGTGTACAACACCGTCCAGCTCGTGGACGGCACCGGTGCGCGCCTGGCCGCCTACCGCAAGGCCCACCTGTTCGGCGACCTGGACCGGGACGCGTTCTCCCCGGGGGCCGACCCGGTCGTCCAGGCCGACCTCGACGGGTTCCGCGTCGGCCTCCTGATCTGCTACGACGTGGAGTTCCCCGAGGCCGTGCGCGCGCACTCCCTCGCGGGCACCGAGCTCCTCGTCGTGCCGACCGCACTGATGCTCCCCTTCACGGAGGTCCCCACCCGGGTGGTGCCCGTGCGCGCCCTGGAGAACCAGCTCCATGTGGCCTACGTGAACCGCTGCGACACCGAGGGCGACCTGTCCTACGCGGGCCTGAGCGCGCTCATCGGGCCGGACGGGACCGAGACGCTGCGCGCCGGCCCGGGCGAGGAGCTCCTGGTCGGCGACGTCGCGCCGGACGCCGTCGCCGCCGCACGCCGGGAGCACTCCTACCTGGACGACCGCCGGCCCGACCTCTACCGGGCGCTCACCGCCTGACCCGCTCCCCGGGGCGCACGCGTCCCCGGCGCCGGCCGTGCCGACCGCGGCAGGGGCCGCCGTTCGGGGCGCCCGGCCGCCCGGACCGCCGCCCCGCCCCCCCGCAGCCCGATCACCGACCACCCGAAGGAGGGGCTCCATGACGTCCGCAGTGCCCACCGCCGCAGGCACCCCGTCCACGCCCGGCACGCCGCCGCTGAACATGTGCGGGCCGGACTTCCCGTTCGCCTACGACTCCTACCTGGAGCACCCGGCCGGGCTCGGGCAGGTCCCCCCGCAGCACCACGGGACCGAGGTCGCCGTCATCGGCGGCGGACTCTCCGGGATCGTGGCGGCCTACGAGCTGATGAAGATGGGGCTGCGCCCGGTCGTGTACGAGGCGGACCGGATCGGCGGACGCCTGCGCACCGAGAAGCTCCCCGGCTGCCCCGACGACGTGGTCGCCGAGATGGGCGCGATGCGCTTCCCGCCCTCCTCCACCGCCTTCCTCCACTACGTGGACCGGGTCGGCCTGGAGACGACCCCCTTCCCCAACCCGCTCTCCCCGGCCACCCCGAGCACCGTGGTCGACCTCAAGGGCGAGTCCCACTACGCCACGACCCTCGCCGACCTGCCCGAGGTCTACCGCGAGGTGGCCCGCGCCTGGGAGCGGACGCTGGAGGAGGGCGCACAGCACAGCCGCATGCAGCGCGCGATCCGCGAACGCGACACCGCGACCCAGAAGGAGATCTGGAACGATCTCGTCCGGGGGCTGGACAACCAGACCTTCTACGGTTTCCTCTGTGAGTCACCGGCGTTCGCGTCCTTCCGCCACCGCGAGATCTTCGGGCAGGTGGGGTTCGGCACGGGCGGCTGGGACACGGACTTCCCCAATTCCATCCTGGAGATCCTCCGGGTCACCTACACGGGCGCGGACGACGACCACATGGGCATCCGCGGCGGTGTCCAGCAGCTTCCCCGGCGGCTCTGGGAGGACGCCCCGGACAAGCTCGTCCACTGGGCGCAGGGCACCACGCTGGAGTCGCTGCACGGGAGTGGTCCGCGCCCGGCCGTCACCGCCCTGCGCCGCACCGCGGCGAAGGGCTCGCCGTCGGGGAACATCACGGTCACCGACGCGTCGGGTTCCGTCCGCACCTACCCGGCGGCCGTGTTCACCGCGCAGAGCTGGATGCTGCTGTCCAAGATCGACTGCGACGACGACCTGCTGCCGATCGACCACTGGACGGCGATCGAGCGCACCCACTACATGGAGTCCTCGAAGCTGTTCGTCCCCGTGGACCGGGCCTTCTGGCGCGACAAGGACCCCGAGACGGGCCGCGACGCCATGAGCATGACGCTCACCGACCGCATGACCCGGGGGACCTACCTCCTGGAGGGCTCCGACCCGGACGGCCCCGCGGCGATCTGCCTGTCGTACACCTGGTGCGACGACTCGCTCAAGTGGCTGCCGCTGTCGGCCGGCGAGCGACTGGAGGTCATGCTCTCCTCGCTGTCCAAGATCTACCCCGGGGTGGACGTGCGCTCGCACATCACCGGTGACCCGGTCACCGTGTCGTGGGAGGACGAGCCCTACTTCATGGGCGCGTTCAAGGCGAACCTGCCGGGCCACTACCGCTACCAGCGCCGCCTGTTCACGCACTTCCACCAGGAGGGCCTGGCGGAGCGCCACCGGGGCCTCTTCCTGGCGGGGGACGACATCTCCTGGACGGCGGGCTGGGCGGAGGGCGCGGTGCAGACCGCGCTCAACGCGGTGTGGGGCGTGGCGCACCACTTCGGCGGCGGCACCGACGCGTCCAACCCCGGGCCGGGCGACCTGTTCGACGCACTCGCCCCCGTGGAGCTCCCGGAGGACTGAGCCCGGCCGTGCCCCGCCCCCCGCGACCGCTCCGGTCCCGAGGGGCGGGGCCGAGCACGCATCATGCCGTTCGTGCATGGGAGCGGCGGTTTCCGTCTTGGACGGCATCGGGATCGGTGGCCAGACTTCTGGCGTGGGGCCGCCCGCCGGGGCGGCCCGCGCGGGCCGGGCAGCCGGGCCGCGCACCCCCCGAACAGGAGCTGAACACGACCATGACCCCCTCACCGACCCTGCGCGCCGGAGGCGCGGCCCTGGCCGCGCTGGCCCTCATCTCCGTCACCGCCTGCGCGGCCTCCGGGCCGGAACCCCGGCAGGAGCCCGCCCGGGAGCAGTCGGCCGCCCCGGAAGCGGCGCCGGAGCTGTTCCGGGAGTTCGAGCGGCTGGAGGAGCGGTTCGACGCGCGGCTCGGCGTCTACGCGGTGGACACGGGCACCGGCGAGGAGATCGCCCACCGGGCGGACGAGCGCTTCGCCTACTGCTCCACCCACAAGGCCCTCTCCGCGGGCGCGGTGCTGCGGCGGAACACGCTGGAGGAGATGGAGGAGGTCGTCTCCTACACCGCCGACGACCTGGTCGGCCACACGCCGATCACCGGGGCGCACGTGGACACCGGGATGACCCTGCTGGAGGTGGCCGACGCCGCGGTCCGCTACAGCGACAACACCGCGGCCAACCTCCTCCTCGAGGAGCTGGGGGGCCCGGACGGGTTCGAGGAGGCCATGGAGGAGATCGGCGACGACGTGATCGAGGCCGACCGGATCGAGCCCGACCTCAGCCGGACGGCCCCCGGGGACACCCGGGACACGAGCACGCCGCGCGCCATGGCCGCGAGCCTGGAGGAGTTCACGCTCGGCGACGCCCTTCCCGAGGACCGGCGCGCCGTGCTCAACGGCATGCTGCGCGACAACACGACCGGCGACGAGGTGATCCGCGCGGGCCTCCCCGGGGACTGGGAGGTCGGTGACAAGACGGGCAGCGGGAGCTACGGGACGCGCAACGACATCGCCGTCGTCCGTCCCCCGGGCGGCGACCCCGTGGTCATCGCGATCATGTCCATGCGGTACGAGGAGGACGACGAGTTCGACAACGCGCTGATCGCCGAGACCGCGACGGTGATCGCGGGGGTCCTGGGCTGACGCGGTGACCGGAGGGGGTCGCTGTCCTCCCCCTCCGCCGTGATCTCGTATCCGTGGCGGGGCCGGGCGCCGGGATCGGCCACAAGGACGGGACCGTCCAGGCCGGTGCCCCCGGCGGCACACCGGCAACGGTTCCGGCCGGGCCCGGAACCCGTGCCCGGGCCGGACGGGGAAGGGGCCGCCCGCCTCGCGGCGGACGGCCCCGCTGGCGCCCGGGATCAGGGGGCGCCACTCCCTCCAACGAACGGAGGGACCCGGGAGTTTCCGTGCCGGCGGGCGAACGCCGCGGCTTTCCGGGGCGGGCGCCCCCGGCCGCGTGCGCGGCCGGGGCCCGGGACCCGCTCCCGCGGGGGCGCGGCTCCGGGCTCCCCGGGGCGTCCGGCCCGCCGGGCGCCGGGCCGGAGCTCAGGGCAGGTCGGCGGTCCCGGCGAGGATCGGCTGGTCCACGAGCCGGGACAGGACCAGTGTGCTCTTGGTCCGCACCACGAAGGGTTCGGCGCCCAGGCGCTCGATGACCTCCTCCAGGTGGTGCGTGTCGCGTGCGCGCACCTGCACGATGGCGTCGGCCTCGCCGGTGACCGTGCACGCCGAGGTGATCTCGGCGTAGCCCGCGAGCCCGGAGCGGATCTCGCCGGGAGAGGTGCGGGCGCGGCAGTACAGCTCGATGAACGCCTCGGTGGTCCACCCGACGGCCTGCGGCTCGACGACGACGGTGAACCCTCGCACGGCGCCGGAGTCCACCAGCCGGTCCACGCGCCGCTTGACGGCCGAGGGGCTCAGTCCGACGTGGCCGCCGATCTCGGCGAAGCTCATCCGCGCGTCCGCGCCGAGAATCGCGATGATCCGCTCATCGACACGATCCAGCCGCATTGTGCCCCTTTGTCCACGTCTGATCCAGGCAGGGCACATGTTACCGGGGTATACCTCCCTGGGGTCCGTGTCGCTTCCCTTCGTCACGTCGCGCAACAGTGACAATGCATGAGGTCGAACACACGGTGTGAGGGAGTGGACGAGTGCGAGCACGAACCCTGGCTGCGGTCTCCGCCGGAGCGCTCCTGGCCTCCCTCGCCGCGGGGGTCCCCGCGCAGGCGGAGCAGACCGGTACGGCGGCCGGGGCCGCTCCCGCCGACACCGGGGGACCGGTGTGGGCCCCCTGTGAGGACATCGCACCCGTCGGGGAAGAGACCCTGGAGTGCGCGACCCTCACCGTTCCCCTGGCCCGCACCGACGGCGGCGCGCGGATCCACGGCCTCGGGGACACCGTGGAACTCGCCCTGTCCCGGGTCCCCGCCACCGGCCGGGCCGAGCGCACGATGCTGGTCAACCCCGGCGGCCCCGGAAGCGCCGGGCGCATGTGGGCCGCCCACACCCACCGCCGCATGCCCGCGGAGCTGCGCGAGACCTACGACGTCGTCTCCTTCGACCCGCGCGGCGTCGGGGCGTCCACCCCCTCCATCACCTGCGACCCCGCCTTCTTCGCGCCCGTCCGCCGCGACACCGTCCCGTCGGACGCGGACGCCGAGGCCGCACTGCGGGCCGGAGCCGAGGACTACGCCGAGGCGTGCGGGGCCAACACCGGCCGCCTCCTCGACCACGTCCGCACCGAGGACACCGCGCACGACATGGACGCCATCCGGGCCGCGCTCGGCGAGGAGACCATCGACTACCTCGGCTACTCCTACGGCAGCTACCTCGGCACGGTCTACTCCTCGCTCTACCCCGACCGGGTCCGCGCCCTGGTCCTGGACAGCGTCGTCAACCCGGACAACCCCTGGTACGAGAGCAACATCGAGCAGAGCCGGGCCCTGGACAGGTCGGCGGACGGCTTCTTCGACTGGGTGGCCCGCAACGACGCCGCCTACGGCCTCGGCGCCGACGGCGACACGGTCTCCGAGGCGTACTACTCCCTGCGCGCGGAGCTGGCCGCGACGCCGGCGGCCGGCACCGTGGGCCCCACCGAGCTGGAGGGCGCCGTCATCGTCGTCGCGTACAGCGGCGGCACCTGGCCGCGGGTCGCCGAGGCGCTCGCCGCCCGGATCAACGACGGGGACGACGCCCCGCTGCTCTCCCTGCACGAGGACTACGGGGACGACGCCGGGTCCGACCGCGGCTACGGCGGCTACCTCGCGGTCCAGTGCACGGACGCCCGGTGGCCCGAGGACTGGTCCACCTGGCGCGCGGACGCCGAGAGGCTCCACGCGGAGGCGCCCTTCATGGGCTGGCACAACATGTGGTACAACGCTCCGTGCGCCACCTGGGACGGCGACTCCGACGACTGGTTCCAGGTGGGCGACGGCCGCGGCGAGCACCCCGCCTACGACGGTGACGCGCTCGTCGTGCACGCCACCCGGGACGGGGCCACCCCCGTCGAGGGTGCCTACGCCCTGCGGAACCGGCTCCCCGGGGCCAGCCTCGTGATCGAGGAGGGAGGACTGACCCACGGTGTCTCCCTCACCGGGAACACGTGCGTGGACGAGGTCGTCACCGCCTACCTGCGCGACGGGGAGGTCCCCGTCAGGGACGGGGGCGAGGGCGCCGACGTCGTCTGCGAGGGGCGTCCCGAGCCCCGGCCGCGCACCTCCCGGGCCGCACCTGAGACGATGGTGGAGCGCCTCGGCCCGGTCGGCATGGAAAGTCCCGGGAAGCCCGGGTCATCCGAGTAACCGGTCCAATAGGCTGGAACCGGCGCGAACAGGCTCGGCCAGTCGTCCCGGAGCCCGGAGGGCCCGGGCAGAGGGGGGAGATGCGATGCTGCGGACCTCGCCGGTACGGATCCTCGGAGAACGGGACCGGGAGGCTGTCCGCGCGCTCCTGGACGCCGACCCCGTGGGCAACGTCTTCGTCGCCTCGCGCCTGATGGCCACCGGTCTTGCCGCCAGTGCCCACGGCGCCGAGGTGTGGGGGCACGTCGAGCGGGGCCGCCTGACCGCGATGTGCTACTCCGGGGCCAACCTGGTCCCGGTCAACGCCGGACCGGCCGCGATCCGCAGCTTCGCCGACCACGCCCGCTGGCGGGGCCGCCGGTGCTCGTCCATCGTCGGCCCCGTCGCGGCGGTCAGCGACTTCTGGGAGCAGGTCGCCCCCGTGTGGGGGCCCGCCCGGGCCATCCGCGCCAGCCAGCCCGTCCTGGAGATCGACGGTCCCCCCGCCGTGCCCGCCGACCCGCTCGTGCGCCGGGTCCGCCTCTCCGAGCTCAACACCCTGGTGCCCGCCTGCGTGGCCATGTTCACCGAGGAGGTCGGCGTCCCGCCGGACTCCGGTGACGGCGGCGCGCTCTACCGGGCGCGGGTGGAGGAGCTGGTGCGCACCGGCCGGGCGTTCGCCAGGATCGAGGACGGCCGGGTCGTGTTCAAGGCGGAGATCGGCGCGGTCACCCGCCACGCCTGCCAGGTGCAGGGCGTGTGGGTGCACCCGGAGCTCCGGGGCCGGGGGCACTCCTCGGCGGGGATGGCGGCGGTGGTCGAGCACGCGCTCGCCGAGATCGCCCCCCGTGTGACCCTCTACGTCAACGACTTCAACGCCCCCGCACGCGCCACCTACCAGCGGGTCGGGTTCCGCCAGGTGGGAGAGGTCATGTCGGTGCTCTTCTAGCCGGCGCCCCTCCGGGCCCCGGGAAGCACCGTCCCCGCCCGCCCCGACGCACTCCGCGCCGCACCCCGCCCCCGCGGCCCCGTTCCGGCGCGTCGGCGCCGGAAGTCCCGCGCGCCCCCGCCACGACCCCGAGAGAGCCACGATGCGGCACAACCCGACCGGACGCGCACGCCTGGGCCTGGCCCTCCTCCTCGGCCTCCTGTCGGTGCTCGGTCCCCTCAACATCGACATGTACCTCCCGGGATTCCCGCAGATCGCCGCCGACCTCGACGCCGGGGCCTCCCAGGTCCAGCTCAGCCTCACCAGCTGCCTGATCGGGCTCGCGGTCGGCCAGGTGGTCGTCGGCCCGGTCAGCGACGCCCGGGGGCGTCGCGGCCCCCTCGCCGTGTCGCTGCTGCTCTTCGTCCTGGCCTCGCTGCTGTGCGCCGCGGCGCCCGACATCACGACACTGGTGGCGGGCCGCTTCCTCCAGGGGTTCACCGCCTCGGCCGGCACCGTCCTCTCCCGGGCCGTCGTGCGCGACGTGTTCGACGGTCCCGCGCTGACGAGGTTCTTCGCGCTGCTGATGGCCGTCACCGCCGTCGCCCCCATGGTCGCGCCGGTCGCCGGGGGAGCCGTCCTCGCACTGCCCTTCGCGACCTGGGAGACGGTCTTCCTGTTCCTCGCCCTGCTCGGCGTCGTGATCGTCCTGGTCGTCATGCTCGGGCTCCCCGAGACGCTGCCCCCGGAGCGCCGCGTCCCCAGCTCGCCCGGCGGCTCCCTGCGCACCATGGCCGCGCTCCTGCGGGACCGCGCCTTCATGGGGTACGCGCTGATCGTGGGCCTGCTCCACGGCGGCAGCTTCGCCTACGTCGCCGGGACGCCGTTCGTCTACCAGGACCTCCACGGGGTGTCACCGCAGGTGTTCGGCGTCCTGTTCGGCGTCAACGGGATCGCCATCATCCTGGGCAGCGCGGTGGTGGGGCGCCTCGGGGAACGGGTGACCGAGTCGGCACTGCTGCGGTTCGCCGTGGTCACCGCGGTCGTGGCCACCGGCGTGCTGCTGGCCGCCACACTGCTCGGCGGCCCGCTGGCCGCGCTGGTGGTGCCGATCTTCGTCTACATGACGTGCATGGGCATGATCCTGACCAGCTCCTTCGCCCTGGCGATGGAGGGGCAGGAGGGAAGGGCCGGAAGCGCGGGCGCGCTGCTCGGCGCGCTGCCGATGCTCATCGGCGCCGGAGCCGCGCCCCTCGTCGGACTGGACGAGAGCACCGCCGTGCCGATGGGCGCGGTCCTGTTCGGGACCGCGTCCCTGGGCCTGCTCGTCCTGGTCGGCACGACCGCCGAGCGCAGGCGCCAACCGGCGGTCGGAGCCTGACGGGGCCCGCCCCCGCCCCGGCCGTGCGGCCACGCTCTACATCACCGTGTGGGCCAGCCGCCGCACCCACAACGCCACCGACTTCCACTCCGGGGGCCGCGGCTTCAGCGCCGTCCAGAA
>NZ_JBEXSY010000113.1:0-9799 GCF_040613895.1 Nocardiopsis sp. NPDC006198
CGCGGACCTGCGACGGCTGGGTATCGACGAGCACACCCTGCCGCTGGTCCGGGTGCTCACGGCCTCCTTCCAGCTCGAAGCCGCACGCGGGCTGCTGCCCCCGGTCCAGTGGGACGTCCTGTACGGGCTCGCAGCCGGGCTGAGCCCCGAGGAGGTGTGGGGCGAACTCGGTGCGTCGATCGTCGGGGACGTCGACCCCGAAGACCTGGACGCGGCAGTCCGGCGCAGCTCGGACCGAGTGCTGCTGGTCGAGGGCCCCGACGAGCTGATGGCCGCGCTGGCGCACCCGTTCGACCTGTGGCGGATCTACCTGCACCCCGTGCAGCGCGCCGTAGTCGACGCCTCCTACAAGGGATCCGCCAGGATCAGCGGCGGCCCGGGGACCGGCAAGACCGTGGTGGCCCTGCATCGCGCCCACCGTCTGGCCCGGGCCGGCGGCAGGGTCCTGCTCACCACGTTCACCTCCACTCTGGCCGAATCGCTGCAGGCGAGTCTGACGCTTCTCGCCGAGACCACCGGCGCAGGCGAGGCCCCCGACGTGTTGTCCAGGGTCCGGGTGGAACACGTCGACCGGTTGGCCCACAGGGTGTTCCGCGAGGCGCACGGCCTGCCCGAACTGGTGACCGCACAGCGCGAACGCCGCCTCTGGGAGGAGGTGACGGACCAGCTCGGCCTGGACCTGTCCGCGACCTTCCTCTCCGAGGAATGGCGCCAGGTCGTCCTGGCCCGGGGCGCGCGCACGGCTGCCGAATACCTCAGTGCCAAACGCACCGGCCGGGGGCGGGGGCTCGGTGCGTCGGCCAAGGCACAGGTCTGGCAGGCAGTGACGGCCTTCCAGGAGTTGCTGGCCGAGCGCGGCCTGTGGACCTACGAGACCGTCGTGGAGGAGGGGGCCCGACTGCTCTCCGAACGGGACGACAAGCCGTTCGACCACGTCGTCGTGGACGAGGCCCAGGACCTGTACCCGGGGCAGTGGCGTCTGCTGCGAGCGGCAGCCGCCGAGGGACCCGACGACATGTTCGTCGCCGGCGACACCCACCAGCGCATCTACGGCCCCCAGGTGAGTTTCTCCGAGGTCGGCGTCAACGTCCGCGGCCGCTCGTCGAAGCTGCGGATCAACTACAGGACCACCGCGCAGATCCTGCGCTGGAGCCTGGGACTGATGCGCGGGCAGGCCGTGGACGACATGGACGGCGGACTCGACTCCGTGGCGGGCTGCCGCTCCGAGATGCGCGGAGCGGAACCGGTCCTGAAGGGATTCACCAGCTGGGACACGGAACTGCGCCATCTGACGGAGACCGTGCGATCCTGGACCGACTCCGAAGTCCTGCCCGAGGAGATCGGCGTGGCCGCACGGTCCAACAGGACAGTGGAGCAGGTGGTCGCCGCTCTCGAGGCAGCCGGACTGCCGGCGCGGGCCCTGGCGAAGGGCGCGCCCGAAGGCAAGGGGGTGGCGGTCAGCACCATGCACCGGATGAAGGGGCTGGAGTTCCGGTGCCTGGCCGTGGTCGGAACAAGCGGTGACCAGCTGCCCGCTCCGAAGAGCGTCACCCCGGAGGACGAGGATCCGGGAGCCCACGCCCGGGACCTGCTGCGTGAACGCAGCCTGCTGTTCGTCGCGTGCACCCGCGCCCGGGAACAGCTGACCGTGAGCTGGCACCACTCCCCCAGCCCGTTCATCGACGCGCTCCTGTCCGACTGACGCTCCACGCCCCTCCTCCCCCGAAACGAAAGACAGCCCCATGGCGAAACTGTCCACGCTCCTCGACCAGATCGACTCCGGAACCGTCCTGCTGCCCGAGTTCCAGCGCGGCTACGTATGGAACCAGGACCAGGTGCGAGGACTCATGCTGTCGCTGTACAGGGGTCACCCTGTGGGCAGCCTGTTGTTGTGGGAGACCTCGGCCGACGACATGGCGGTGCGCGGGGGCCTGGTGGGAAGCGGCACCCACCTGCTGCTGTTGGACGGGCAACAGCGGGTCACCTCGCTGTACGGGGTGGTCCGGGGGCGGGCGCCCGCGTTCTTCGAGGGCAACGCCAGGGCGTTCACCGGCCTGTACTTCAACGTGGACACGGAGAAGTTCCGCTTCTACCAGGCCAACCTCATGAACGGGGACCCGCACTGGGTGGCGGTCACCGAGCTCTTCCAGAACGGCCCGGTGTCCTTCCTGACCCGCTTCTCCGAGAACCCCGCCGAGGCAAGGCTGTACCTGGAGCGGCTCAACCGGCTGAGCCAGATCACCGAGAAGGACTTCCCGCAGGAGAAGATTACCGGCGCGGAGCGGACCGTCGACGAGGTCGTGGACATCTTCAACCGGGTGAACTCCGGCGGGACCAAGCTGTCCAAGGGCGACCTGGCGCTGGCCAAGCTGTGCTCGCAGTGGCCGGAGGCTCGCTCGTCCATGCGCGGAGCCCTGGCGCGCTGGGAGGAGGCGGGCTTCTCCTTCAGCCTGGACTGGCTGCTGCGCAACGCGAACGCGGTGGCGTCCGGACGCGCCCTGTTCGACGCCCTGGAAAAGGTGTCCACCGAGCAGTTCCAGCAGGCCCTCTCGGGTTCGGTCGACCACGTCGGCACGTTCCTGGACGCGGTGTCGGGCCGCCTGGGACTGGACCACGACCGGGTTCTGATGGGGCGTGCGGCAATCCCGGTCGCCTCCAGGCTGCTGGAGCTCAACGGCGGGCGCTTCACGGACGCCGGCCACCGGGACCGTGTGCTGTTCTGGTACGTCCACAGCGCCCTGTGGGGGCGCTACGCCGGATCGACCGAAACCTACTGGCAGCAGGACTACGACACCGTCGCCGAGTCCGGGGTGGACGGCCTGATCGCCAACCTGGAGCGGGCCCGGGGCGGAAGCCTCGAAGTGCATTCCCACGACTTCGAGGGTTCCACGAAGGGGTCGCGGTTCTACCCCCTGCTGTACATGCTCACCCGGGTCAAGGGGGCACGCGATTTCGGCAGCGGCCTGGAGCTGAAGGCGGAACTGCTGGGCAAGCTGTCCTCGCTCCAGGTCCACCACGTCTTCCCCAAGCGGGCCCTGCGTGACTCCTACGAGCGCGGTCACGTCAACGCCCTCGCCAACTTCTGCTTCCTCACCCAGCAGACCAACCTGGAGATCTCCGACCGCCACCCCGAGGAGTACTTCCCGGAGGTGGAGGAGCGCCACCCCGGCGTGCTGGCCTCGCAGTGGATCCCGATGGACCCCGACCTGTGGAAGGTCGAGAACTACCTGGACTTCCTGGCAGCGCGCCGGGAACTACTGGCCGAAGCGGCCGACTCGTTCCTGTCCGAGCTCGCCTCGGGCTCCGACTCCACCGCCGAAGCGGCGGAACCGCTGAGGCCGGTCGTTGTGGTCGCCGGCGAACCGGACGACGCCCGGTCCATGCAGGTTCGGGAGATGGTGGACGAACTGCTGCGTCTGGGCTACGCCGAGCCCGAGCTGGACGCCTCGATCAGCGACCCCGAGCGGGGGCAGGTGATCGCGGTGGCCGAGGCCTTCTGGCCGGACGGCCTCCAGCACGGGTGGGGCAAGCCGGTGGTACTCGAGCTGGACCCCGACCAGGCGGACCTGCCGAGGCTCCAGGAGCTGGGTTACGAGGTGTTCACGTCGGTGGACTCACTGCTGGGGTTCGTGAACCGACGCGACCAGGACGCGGCGGGCGAGTCGGCGGAGGAGGCACGGACGCAGGGGGAGGCTCCGGCGGACAGCCCTGTGACTGCCGACTTCGGCCGCGCGATGCTGTCGGTCTACGAGCGCGGAAAGGCCGAAGCGGGCTACACCGCCTCGTTCTTCCTGGGCATGCTCTCGGAACTGGGACCACTGGGCACGGCGCGCAAGCTGCTGCACGCCCCTGCGGTCTCGGACGGGTTCGCGAACCTGTGGGAGCGGGGACGGCTGGACCTGACGGTGGAGGCGCTGGTCCTGCGGCCGGAGTTCTCACCGCTGTTCACCGAGGAGGAACTGAACCGAGCCCGGACCAGGCTGGAGCAGTTCGGGCACCGCTTCCTCGACGCCTGACGGCTTCCACCGCGTGATCCGGTCCCAGTCCGACGAGGAAGCGATGCCCGAACCAGACGAGCCAGGGAACACCCGGGGGTCCGGGCAGCCTTCCGGCAGCGAGAACCGGCTGCACGGCGACGTCCACAGTCCGACCGTGATGGCGCGTGACATCGACGGTGGCGTGTACTACCAGCAGATCACCGTACTGACCCGGAAACGGGAAGGTCTGGACGACGAGGAACGGGAACTCCTCGCCAGCCTCGGAGCCGAGACGCTCCGGGCGGGGCAGCTGGCGGGGGAGGTCTCCTCCCTCCGGCGTCAGTTGGAGCAACACCGCAAGAACTCGGCGGCCGAACACGGCCTCCTGCGCCGACGCATCGCCCACCTGGAAGAGGAGCGCACGCACGCTCTCCACAGGATCGAACAGCTGCACAGCGAGCTCAGGGAGTCGAGTGAGCAGCGCCTGCGGGTCGAGGCCGAGCGGGACGAGCTCCAGGAGGACCAGGTCATGCTGCACTTCGCGCGAGCGGAGTCGGAACTGCAGCGCAACGAGGTTCTTCGGAGGGAGATCGCGGAACTCTCGCAGCAACGCGACCTCCACTACGAGTGGGCGCAGGAGGAGGAGCGGCGCGTCGCCGGAACGCGTGACGAGCTCGTCCGTGCACGTCAGGAGGCAGAGGTACGGGAGAACGAACTCCTGCAGGTCCAACAGGAGCTCGAGCAGACGGTGGCCGAGCTGACCGGCCAGTGCGACCTCCACCGGGAGCGGGCGCAGGACGGGGAGCAGCGTGCCGCCGAAGCCCTGTCGGAGCTCGCCCGGCTCAGAGAGGGAAGCGGACGGGGGACGCACGCGGCAACGGTCGGGCGCTGGCGCGTCCTCCCGTGGCAAGCCGCTTTCCTGGGCCTGCTCGTCGGCCTTGTCCTGATGGCGGTGCTGCTCACCTGACCGCAGTGCACGGCGCGGTGTCCGACTCCGTGTAGGCCCGCTGCATGTGTTTCGATGGCAGCGTGTGAAGGTCGGCCGGTCACAGCCGCGGCCCTGCGTTCCCGACCTCTGGGGCCTGGCCTGCGCATCCCGGCCGGGGCTGCTCCGAGGACGCGCGCACACCCCTGCCCGGTCGCCGGCCCGCTGACAGAGTCGCCCTGTCAGCGGGTCTTAGTCTGTCCGTTGGGTGTTCGTTCCACGACCGAACGGGCTCACGGCGCTGACAGTGCAGTTCAGAGGCCAAAAGGGTGTTCGTGTCAGAACCCCGACTTCTATGCGGTTCCCCCGCATCTCCTCTCACGGCCGGGGCGTGAGGCGGGTGCCCGGGGTTGGGGCCGGATCCGGAGGGCCGACGTCCGGGGTTCGGGGCGGGCGGAGCGGTGGAACCGGCCTCCCGCCGAACGCGGTGTCCGATTGCCGCCAGCGCACGCGCGGCCCCTGCGGGCAGGGTGGTGGGATGACGACGACACAGACAGACGGTGTGGCAGTGCTGGAGAACATGTACGCGGCCGAGGCCCGCTACCTGGCGGCGGGCGGCCCGGGCAGGGCCGACTTCGCCGAGCTGGCGCCCTGCTTCGCCGAGGACGTGGTACTGCACCAGGCCGAGGGACTGCCGTACGGCGGCACCTGGCGCGGGCACGGGGGGATGGAGCGGTTCTTCACCGCGATGAGCCGGACCTGGGAGTCCTTCGACATGGTGGAGCAGCGGTTCCTCTCCACGGGGGAGCCGCTCGTCGTGCTGACGCACGTCCGCGCACGCGCGCGGCAGACCGGGCGGCGGATCGAATTCCCGATCCTTCAGACGGTCGTCGTGGCGGGCGGGCTCATCACGGAGGTGCGCCCCTTCTACTGGGACACCGCCGCCGTCGCCGACGCCTGTGCAGTCCCGGGGGCGGACGCCTGAGGGCGCTTTGTAGGCACACCGTGCCCCCCCGGGGGCCGGCGCCCGGGTCCGCCACGGCCCCGGGCGCCGGCGTCTGGGTGGGGAGGGGTCAGTCGAAGTGGCAGCGGGGGTGCGGGACCCGGCCCAGGGGGCGTTTCGGGGGCCGGGGGCAGCGGGTGAGCGCGCGGACGCGGTCGTGTCCGCCGCGGGCCCGGCGGCGGGCGGCCGTCTCCCGTTCGTCGGCGGGGGTGGGGGCCGGGGCGGCGGTCTGCGTGGGAGGCGCGCAGGGGGCGAGGAGCATGTGCGGGTTTCCCAGGGCTGCGGTGAGGGCGAGCGCGAGGAACCCGGAGCAGGGGATGAAGAGCGGACGTCGTTGCTCAGGCATACATCAAGCCTGACAACAATCACGCTGGGTCGTGCGCCGATCACAGGAAGAGCCGTGTCCGGTTCAGGCCATGGGGAGGACACATGAACCCCGTCCGACACGGGTAGCGCTTCGGCACCGAAGGCGACGGAACGGTCCCTCTGGGCGTTTTCGACCCCCATGGCGCCCGGAGCGCCTTCCTTCCCGGCTGCACGGACCCGCACCTGCACACACGCGCAACCCAGGTTGACAGTCAAGGTCGCGCAACCTAGGTTGACAGCATGGACGCGGTAGAACTGGCAGCCGTCGCATCGGACACGTCGACCCCCGTACAGGGTCTGCGCGCCGTCGCCTCGTTGCGCGCGGTGGTCGACTCCCTGGAACTGCGGCAGGTCGAGGAGGCCCTGCGATCGGGCGAGTCGTGGTCCTCGATCGCCGCCGCACTCGGGGTGACCCGTCAGGCCGTCCACAAGAAGTACGGGAAACGGCTGCGTCATATCGAAGCGACCGAAAGAGGACAAGGATGACGAACCCGTCGCCGAAGCAGGGTCTGCTCAGTCGGAGTTACGACCGGGCCGCGATCCAGGAGGCCGCGAGCCGTGAGGCGGCGCGCGCGGGCCGGTACGAGGTGGACTTCGAGCACCTGCTCCTGGGGATACTCGTCAACGGCGGCCCGGGCGCCCGTCTGCTCATGAACGCCGGGGTGAATCTGTCCGAGGGACGCTCCGCGATCGACGGGATCCTCCGCGAGGACCTCGCCCTGCTCGGGATCGACGTGCCCGTGCCGCCCCCCTCCGGCGGTGGGCAGCCGGGGCTCCTCCCGCTCAACCCCCGCCTGGAGGAGATCGAGATCGACTGCCCGTGGAGCGGGGGCGACGCAGCCCTGCTCGCGGCGCTGATCGACGACGAGGGCGGCCGGGTGCGCAGGCTGCTGGACCAGCTGGACGTGGACACCGACAAGTTCCGGCGCGACCTCGATGAGCCGCTGGAGGCCCTGGAGATCCCCGAGTCGTCCTCGGAGAACAGCTCCGACCTCGACGGGCAGCCGCCCGAAGGGCGGGAGTACACGACCTACGACCTCGAGGTGCCCGTGTCCGCGGAACGGGTCTGGGATCTGGTCGGCGACCCGGGGCGCCGGAGCGAGTGGGAGCCGTCCGCCGTGTCGTCGCGGCAGCTCGGCGACGGTGTCGTGGAACTGACCGCCGTGTCCGGAGAAACGAGCCGGGAGTCCGTCACGCACAGCGTCCCCGGCCGCGAGGTCATCTGGACGCGGGACCCGGACTCCGAGACCCCCCGCAGGGTCCGGATCGTCATCGAACCGGTCGGCGACCACGCCAGGCTGCACCTGCTCATGGACTGGCCCAACGCCGTGCGGGGCCGGATCGCCAACCGCATGCTCAGGTGGATCAGCCGGAACATGCTGCGGACCAGCGCCCAGGCCATCACCCACGCCGCCGCGTCGTAGCGGGGCTGCCGGGCGCAGGCCCCGGCCGGTACCCGGAGGGAGCTTCGCCCTGTGACATCGCCGTGCCCCGCAGGCGAGGGCCTGCGAGGCACGGCGTCCGGATCGGCCGTCCCTCCGTGCCGCCGCGGGTCAGTCCCGGGGCGACGCCTCCGTGGAAGCGGCCTCCTCCGTGCCGGTCGCGTCGCGGGGCGCGCGCCGGGCCCAGTAGGTCGCGACGAGCGCGCCCGACAGGTTGTGCCACACGGAGAACAGCGCGGCGGGCAGCGCCGCGAGCGGGGCGAAGTGCGCGGTCGCGAGGGCGGCGGCGAGGCCGGAGTTCTGCATGCCCACCTCGACGCTGACCGCGCGCCGGGCGCTCTCGGGCATCCCGCCGACCATGCCGACCAGGTATCCCAGACCCAGGCCGAGGGAGTTGTGCAGCACCACGGCCAGGGCGACGAGGAGTCCGGTGGACAGCACCGCGTCGGCGTTGGCGCCGACCACGGCGGCGACGACGAGGACGATGCCCACGACCGACACCAGCGGCAGGACCGGCAGGATCCTCTCCACGAACCGCTTCGCCGCCATGCGCAGCAGCAGACCGGCGACGACCGGGAAGAGGACCACCTGGAGGATCGACAGGAAGAGGTCGGAGGCCGAGACCGGCAGGGACGACCCCGCCAGGCCCAGCACGAGGAGCGGGGTCACGAACGGGGCGAGCAGGGTGGAGATGGAGGTCATCGCCACCGAGAGGGCCACGTCGCCGCGGGCGAGGTAGACGATGACGTTGGAGGCGGTGCCTCCGGGCGCGGAGCCCACCAGGACCATGCCGACGACCAACAGGGGCGGCAGGCCGAGCGCGTGGGCGATGCCCCAGCCCAGGAGCGGCATGACCGTGTACTGGGCGAGGACGCCGAGGACCACGGCCTTGGGATGCCTGGCGACGATCGCGAAGTCGACCGGGCGCATCGTCAGGCCCATGCCGAACATGATGACGCCGAGAAGCAGGGAGACGTGCGGGGCGACGAGCGCGGCCTGGTCGGGGACCGCGAGGCCCACAGCCGCTCCGGCCAGGACCAGCAGGGCGAACCACCGGCCGACGAAGTCGGCGATGTTCTTGATGACCGTCATCGGACTACTTCCTTGTGTGCCCCGGGGGCGGTGGGTACTGTCCCCGGACGGTTGCCGCCGTTGCCGGTCGACACCGCGCGGCCATGGTAGTCCGCCGGTTACGCCTGTGTTTCGTCCGGGGTGCCCCCGGACCAGGGGCGGAACCCCGGACCGTCCCGCCGCACACCGCCCGGCTCCGTGGGAACCGCCACAGGGCCGCGGGCCGGATCCCCGTGAGGAACGGCGTTCCCGGGGAATGGGTCCGGCAGAGGACCCTGCCCCCGGGAGGAACGTGGACGTCGGAACGAGGGAACGACGGTTCGTGTGGAGACACCGGCACGGCGCCGTGCTCGCCGCGGTGGTGGCGCTCATGGTCGGCGCGTGGGTGGCCCAGAGCGCCCCGAGGCCCCTGCTGTGGGTCGCGGCGGCGGTGGCGGTGGCCGCCCTGTCCTGGTGGGCCGTGGGCCGTGTGCGCAGGACCCGGGAGAGGCGGGCGCTCGCGCGAACCGACCTGTCGGAGCTGGACCTGATGTCCGGCACGGAGTTCGAGGAGTACGTCGCGGGCCTGATGCGGGTGCACGGCTACACGGCGGTCATCGTGGTCGGCGGGGCCGACGACGGCGGGGCGGACATCACCGCGCGCTCCCCCGGCGGGAGCGAGGTGGTGGTCCAGTGCAAGCGGTGGCGCCACCCCGTGCCCCCGAACGACGTCCGCGCCTTCATCGGGATCCTGAACAGCAGCTTCGAGGGCTACCAGGGGATCTTCGTGGCCTCCAACGGGTTCACCGAGGCCGCGGCCCGCGAGGGCGCGGAGCACATGGTCCTGGTGGACCGGGACGGACTGGCGCGGTGGATGGGCGGCGTCGAGGTGCCGGAGCCCCCGCGGGCCTGAGCGGCTCGGCCCCCGCGGGTCTGAGCCTCGCGCTCCCCGCCGTCCGCGGAGGAGGCGCTGGACGCGCTGCTCCCGCAGTACGTGACCAACAGGATCTACTTCGCGCTCCTCGACGCCTCCGCC
>NZ_JBEXSY010000114.1:0-9475 GCF_040613895.1 Nocardiopsis sp. NPDC006198
GAGTCTCCAATGGACCTGTGCTGCACCTGCGAGCAGATCCACCCCTGCGCGCCCCGCGGTGTGCCCGGGGTGCTCTCCGGGTGATCCGGTGACACATCGGGGAAGGCCGCAGCGGTTCGGGGAAACAGGGTTATAGTGACTCTGTGTCACTGAATAAGCACGTAGGGTCTCATGTTGACGGGGTGTCCCACCGCGGGCGGGTCGAACGGGTCCTCACCCGCGTCTTCCGCAACGACTGGAGTGCGCTGACACCCCCCGAGATCGGCCGCTGGACCCCCGACCTGAGCGTCAGCGTCGTCATGCCGGCCCGCGGCGGCCAGCGCCGGCTCGACCTCGCCCTGGCCTCCCTCGCGGCCCAGACCTACCCCGAGGACCTGCTGGAGGTCGTGGTCGTGGACGACCACTCCTCGCCCGCCCTGCGCCTGCCCCCGCTGCGCCCCGCCCGGTGCCGCGTCCTGAACGCCCCCGAGGGCGGATGGGGCGCGGGGTACGCCCGCGCCTACGGCGCCCACGCCAGCACCGGCGACATCCTCGTGTGGATGGACGCCGACATGGTCGCCGGCCCCGAGTTCGTCGAGGCCCAGGCCCGCTGGCACCACACGCACGCCGAGGCCGTCACCCTGGGCCGCGTCCGCTTCGCCGACGCCGGCCCCCGGACCCCGGAGGAGCTCCTGGCCCGAGTCCGGGCCGGGACCCTGCACCGGAGCCTGGACACCGGCCGCCGCCACGAGTGGGTCGAGTGCCTGCTCACCCAGAGCGACCGCCTGCGCGACGCCGACCACCTCGGTTTCCACGCCTACGTCGGCGCGGCGGCGGGTGTGCGGCGCAACCTGTACGAGGCCGCCGGAGGGGTGGACCCCGACCTCGACCTGGGCCAGGACACCGAGTTCGGCTACCGCCTCTGGCAGGCGGGCGCGGTCATGGTGCCCGAGCACGCCGCCACCGCCTGGCACGTGGGCCGCGCGGGCACCGCGCGCACCCGGCTGCCCTCCGAGCGCTTCCGCACCCAGGTGCTCGCCGAACTCATGCCCCACCCCCACGCCTACCGCGAACGGGTCCCCGCCCACCGGCGCCGCATCCCTCTGGTGCACGCCGTCGTCGACGTGTCCGGCGCCCCCTACGACCTGGTCCGCGGTTGCGTCGACCGGCTCCTGGACAGCGCCGAGACCGACCTGGCCATCACCCTGGTCGCCGACTGGGAGGGCGTGCGCGAGGGGGGCGGCGCCCCCGGCGGCCCCCACCTGGACCTGCGCCTGGTCCAGGCCAACTACCTGCGCGAGCCCCGGATCTCCTTCGCCACCGCCGCGCCCCGCACCGGCTTCCCCTCGCCCTTCCTGCTCCAGGTGCCGGTGGCGTGGGGGCTGGGGCAGGTCGCCCTGTCGCGGCTGCTCGCCAGCGCCGAACGCGCCCGCGCCGGGCTCACCGAGCTGTTCTCCGCCACCTCGCCCGCCCGCGACGCCGGTGTGCGGCTGTGGCGGACGCGGGCCCTGGCCCGGGCCATGCGGGTGTGCGGCGAGGAGGAGGACCTGGGGGACGTGGTCGCCGAGCTGCACGGCCGCTACCGCATCCACGCGGGCCAGGAGACCCTCACCGACCTGTCGCTGTACCGCTCGGTGCCGCCGCAGCCGCGCACCGCCCCCGACACGGTCGCCGCCCCGTGCCCCCACGGGGACGCGGGGTCCCGGGAGGGGGCGCCGGCGTCCGGCGCGCGGCGGCCGGTGGGCGCCCTGGTGAGGTCCGCCTGGCGCGGCACGCTGAGACGCCTGCGGCGCGAGCGGGCGCACGGCCCCGCCGCCGGCCGGGACCCGGCCCAGGAGGGCTGAGGCGGGGTCCCGGGGGAGGGCGTGCGGGGTCCGGCCGTGTCGGGGCAGATGGGGGAAGACACCGGCCCGGAGACGAGCGGGCCCCGCACGCCCACCACGGCGCCCGGCCCTGTGACCGAGCGCGACGCGGTCCGTACGTAAGGTACCCGACGCCGAACGTCAAGCGGGCGCGCCGCAGGGGCGGCGCGCCCGCTCGGTCCGCCCCGTCCGGGCGGAGGCGTCAGTCCCGCGCGCCCACGGCGTCGATCGACGCCAGGAGCTGCTCGCGCAGGGTGTCGTTGACCGGTGTGGAGCCGGTCTCGGCGGAGGCCGCCTCCTGGCCCTCGGGGCTCACCACGTACCGCAGGAACGACTTGACGTTCTCCGCCTCGGTCGCGTCCGGGTACTCCTCGCACACGGTCTCGTAGCTGACCAGGACCAGCGGGTAGCTGCCCGCCTCGGTCGTGCCGTACTCCAGGTCCAGGGCCAGGTCGTGCTCGCTGGCGTTGTCCTCGCGGCGGGGGGAGTCGGCGACCACCTGGGCGGCGGCCTCGGGGGAGATCTCCACGAATTCCCCGCCGACCCCGATGTTCGCCGTGGACATCCCGTGCACGTGCGACATCTCCACGTACCCGATCGAGCCCTCGGCCCGCTGGACCGTGTCGGCGATGCCGCTGTTGCCCTGCGCCGACTCGCGCGGGGTGATCGGCCACTGGCCGCCCGCCTCGTGCGGCCAGGCGTCGGGGGCCGCCTGGCTGAGGTAGTTGGTGAAGTTCTCGGTGGTGCCCGAGTCGTCGGCGCGGTTGACCTGGGTGATCTCCAGGTCGGGGAGGTCGGCGTCGGGGTTGTCCTCGGCGATCTCCGGGTCGTCCCAGCGGGTGATGTCCTGGTTGAAGATCTTGGCGATCGTGTCCGGGCGCAGGTTCAGGGAGTCCACGCCCTCGAGGTTGAACACCACGGCGATGGCCACCACGTACGCGGGCAGGTTGATGGTGTTCGTCCCGCCGCAGCGCTCCATGGCGTCGCCGTTCTCGTCGGGGTCCATCGCGGCGTCGGTCCCGGCGAAGGCCACGGCCCCGTCGATGAACTGGTTGCGCCCCCCGCCCGACCCGATGGAGTCGTAGTACACGCGGGCGTCCTCGCACGCCGACTGGTAGCCCGCGATCCAGGTCGTCATCGCGTTCTCCTGGGCGCTGGACCCGGCGCCCGACAGGCTTCCGGAGAAGCACTCCAGGTCGTCGGGGACCGCGGGAGGGGCGGTTCCCTGGACCGCGTCGTCGCTTCCGCATGCGGTGGTCGCCAGCAGCAGACCGGCGAGCGCGGCCGAGGCCGCCCCCCGGTAGGCGCCGCGGTGGCGCGGGGCGCCGGTCTTGGTGTGCTTGTTGGACGGGAGCACGACTGCTTCTATCCCCTTCGTCGGTGTCGGTGGTCCTGGTCTCACCGCCGCGGCCGGTTCCCGGCACGTCGTCGCTGGTGATGGTCCACCGCCGAAGAATTTAACCACCGGTGGACCAACACCCCCAAAGCGCCCCCGTGTGGGATGGCGCTCACCGCCTGCGGTGACGGGCGTGCATGACACGCGGGCGGCGCGGGCACGGGTACGTGCGTGACGAGCACGCACAGCACGCCCACGGCCGCCGCTCCGACGTCAACCTACCGCCTGCAGCTGAGCCCCGGGTTCACCCTGGAGGACGCCGCGGGTCTGGTGGACCACCTGGACCGGCTCGGGGTGGGCGCGCTCTACCTCTCGCCGGTCCTGACCGCCGCGCCCGGGTCCGGCCACGGCTACGACGTGGTCGACCCCACCGCGGTCTCGCCCGCGCTGGGCGGCGACGCCGCCCGAGCCGCCCTGGCCGCCAAGGCCCGCGAGCGCGGCCTGGGCGTGGTCGTGGACATCGTGCCCAACCACATGTCCGTCGCCCGGCCCGACGCCAACCCCTGGTGGTGGGACGTGCTCGGACACGGGCGGGCGTCGGTGTACGCGCGCTGCTTCGACGTCGACTTCGACGCCGGCCCCGTCCTGGTGCCGGTGCTGGCCGACGACGGGGACGGCGGGGCCTCGGCCCTGGACGACCTCCGCGTGGTCGACGGGTGCCTGGCCTACCACGACAAGCGCTACCCCCTGGCCCCGGGCACGTACGCCCCCGGCGACCGGGTCGGCGACGTCCACGGTCGCCAGCACTACCGGCTGGTGTCCTGGCGCCGCGGCGACTGCGAACTCACCTACCGCAGGTTCTTCGACGTGGACGGGCTGGCCGCCGTCCGCGTCGAGGAGCCGGGCGTGTTCGACGCCACCCACGCCGAGATCCTGCGGTGGGCGGAGCTGGGCCAGCTCGACGGGCTGCGGGTGGACCACGTCGACGGGCTCAGCGACCCCGGCGGGTACCTGCGCAGGCTCGCCGGGCGCTTCGGCGGGTGGGTGGTGGTGGAGAAGGTCCTCGCCCCCGGCGAGAGCCTGCCCCAGTCCTGGCCGGTGGCCGGGACCACCGGCTACGACGCCCTGCGGGAGGTGTGCGGGCTGTTCGTCGACCCGGCCGGCGAGGCGGCCTTCACCGACCTGGCCCGGGAGCAGGGCGTGGAGGTGGACGCGCAGGCCCTCGACGAGGGGGCGCGCCGCCACGCGGCCACCGTGCTGCTGCGCGCGGAGGTGCGGCGCATCGCCGCCCTGCTGCCGCCCCGGGCCGGGGACCGTGCGGATCCGGACCCCGAGGGGGCGGACCGCCGACGCGAGGAGGCCGTCGCCGAACTCCTGTGCGCCTTCGGGGTGTACCGCTCCTACCTCCCCGAGGGGGAGGCCGACTGGGCCGCGGCGGTGGACCGGGCCCGCGGGCGGCGCCCCGACCTGGCCCCGGACCTGGAGGACATCGACCGGCTGGTGCGCGGCGACCCCTCCGGTGAGCCGGCCCGCCGCATCCAGCAGACCAGCGGCATGGTCGTGGCGATGGGGACCGAGAACACCGCGTTCTACCGGGGGACCAGGTTCGCGGCCCTGAACGAGGTGGGCGGCGACCCCTCGCGCTTCGCCGTGGACCCGGGCGAGTTCCACGACGGGGCGGCCCGGCGGGAGGCCTCCCGCCCCGCCACCATGACGACCCTGTCCACGCACGACACCAAGCGCTCCGAGGACGTGCGCGCCCGCCTGGCCGCGCTGTCCGAGACGCCGGAGGCCTTCGCCGGCGCGGTGCGCCGCTGGACCGGGCGGTGCGCCCTGCCCGAGCCCGCGCTCAACCTGCTGGGCTGGCAGACCCTGGTCGGAGCCTGGCCCATCGGGGAGGACCGCCTGGCCGCGTACCTGCTCAAGGCCGCCCGCGAGGCGCGCCTGGGCACCTCCTGGACCGACCGCGACGCCGACTTCGAGGAGCGGGTGCGCTCCTGGCCCGGCCGGGTCCTGGGCGACCCCGCCCTGAGGGAGGAGGTCGCCTCGGCGGTGGAGTCGGTGCGCGGCGCGGGGTGGAGCAACTCCCTGGGCCAGAAGGCCGTGCAGCTGCTGGGCCCCGGGGTCCCCGACGTCTACCAGGGCACCGAGCTGTGGGACCTGTCCCTGGTCGACCCCGACAACCGCAGGCCCGTGGACCACCGGTCCCGCGCCGACATGCTCGCCCGCCTGGAGGAGGGGTGGCTTCCCCCCGTGGACGGGACCGGCGCGGCCAAGCTCCACCTGGTCCGCACCTGCCTGCGCCTGCGCCGGGAGCTGCGCCCCGCCGGCTACCTGCCGCTCACCGCCTCGGGGCGGGCCGCCGGCCACGCCGTGGCCTTCGCCCGGACCTCGCGGGGGGCGCGCCACCCCGACGTGGTGGCGGTCGCCACCCGCCTGCCGCTGGGGCTGGCCGCGGGCGGGGGGTGGGCGGACACCGTCCTGGCACTGCCCGCGGGCCCGGGGGAGTGGACCGACCGGCTCACCGGGCGCGTCCTCGCGCCCGCGCGCACCGACGGGCACACGTGCGCGCCGCTCGCGGAGCTGCTGGGGCGCTACCCGGTGGCCGTGCTGGTCCGCCGGTGAGGGCCGTGCGCAGCTCAGGCTCCTCGATCGGCGGTGAACAGCCCCTCGGGGCGAGCAGCTCGAACGGGCCTTCCTCCTCTCCGTGTGCCGCTCTGTCCGACCCTGCTTCCCCGGCCTGCCACGACAAGGAGGACGGCCGGGGCGGGCACCACGACACGCTCTGCTGTGTCCCGCTGGAGGAGGAGCCGCCGTCCTCTTCGCCGTGCTCCGCGACGGCACCTTCCACGAACCCCCGCCGACCGCGGCCATCGGGCGTTCACCGGGCCGGCATGCCCCCGTGCGGACTGTTCACGACCATGGCCAGTGATCCGGCGGCAAGGTAGTGGTGACCTGGGAAGTACTCGATGTGCTGGTGTCCGCCGTCGTCCATCCCCGCCATCGACCGGACGTCGTCGGCGAGTGCGGTCGAGCCGGGTCGGTCACCCTCGATGAGTAGGACGCGGCGCTCCACGTCGACCCTGACACCGACCCCCGGGCCGCCGGCGCCCACCACCTCGACCGAAGCCAGTTCGGTGCCGCCGAAGCTCGGCTCGGCCGAGGCGGTGGTCTCCACGCGGCCCTTCCCCCGACGAGGGCGAGGGCCAGGAGGACGAGCTCCGTCGCGTCGCCCGAGACGTCCACCCCGCTGCCATCGGGAAAGAACAGAACCCTCATCCGCCACAACCCCTTCGGATCCACGACACCGGACTCAACGAACAAAGATGTTGCCTTGGTCGACCGGGCTGCCCCAACTCGGGTCCGGACGTCATGGACGCCGCTCATCGCTCGACGACACCCCCCCCGGGGGACGCCCCGGGAGGAGCCGGACCGAGGGCGGTCGCGCGGGCGCCTACCGGCCGAAGACGGGGAAGCCGCAGTCCGGGAGGCCGCGGGAGTAGAAGTAGGTCAGGCGCACCGGTGCGTCGAGGTCCTGGTCCGTGCCGGAGGCCGGCGTCTGGGACAGCACCTCGCATTCGGAGGGGAGGAAGTTCTGCCCCTCGCCCCAGGTCTGCCACTGCCCCTGGACGTTGGTGAACCCCCGCTCGCGCAGGACGCTCCTGGCACTGTGCGTCGTCATCCCCTCCACGTCGGGCACGGTGCCGCCGGTGGGGGCCGACCCGCCGCCGCCCCCGCCGCCCCCGCCCCCGCCGCCCCCGCCGCCACCGCCCCCGGCCCCACCGCCGTCACCGCCGCCGGTCCCGTCCCCCGAACTGCTCCCGCCCGAGGGCGCGCCGTCGTCCCGCGGGGAGCCCCCGTCCTCCCCGTCCTCCTCCTCGTCGTCCTCCTCCCGCTCGGAGGCGCCCGGGGCCTCGTCGGAGTCCGAGGCGGGGGCCGTCGCGCCGGGGCCCCGGTCCCGTTCGGGCGCGGACGGTCCGCCGTCGCCGGAGGGCTTGCCGCCGGTCGGCGCGGGGGCCTCGGCGGCGGCCCCGTCCGCGGTCGCGGGGGAGCCGTCCGCCCCCGTCGGCGGGGACCACACCAGGGTCGCGGTCAGCAGCAGCGCGGCGGCCACCGCCATCGCGACGAACCCGCCCCGCCAGGACCACATCCCCCGGGGGCCCGCCCTCCTGCTGCGCGTGCGCCGGGTCAGCACGGTCCGGTCCCCGGACGCGGCGTCCCGGCAGGCCGCCGCGAACTCCTGCGCCGAACCCCACCGGTCGCGCGGGTCCTTCTCCAGCGCGACGAGCACCACGTGCGCGACCAGGTCGGGGACGTGGTCGGGCAGCGGGGGCGGCTCGGCGTTCAGGTGGGCCGCGATGACGGCGGCGCGGTCGGCGGAGTCGAAGGGCGGCCTCCCGGCCAGGCACTGGTAGGCGACCGTGCCGAGCGAGTAGATGTCGGTGCGGGAGGTGAGCTCGCCCATGTCGAGCTGTTCGGGCGAGGCGTGGGAGAGGGTCCCCAGGGCGATGCCGGTGGAGGTCAGGGAGGTGGCGTCGTTGATCCGGGCGATGCCGAAGTCGACGAGCTTGACCTCCCCGTCCAGGTTGATGAGGATGTTGCCGGGCTTGATGTCGCGGTGGACGATGCCCTCGTCGTGCACGGTCTGCAGGGTCTGGGCGACCACGGCGGTGATCTCCATGGCCCGGTCGGGCGCAAGCGGGCCCTCGCGTCTGAGCAGCGCCGTGAGGGACTCCCCCTCGACCAGCTCCATCACCAGGTAGGCGAGCTTCTCGCCGTCCAGGACCGTCTCGCCGTGGTCGTAGACCTCCGCGAAGCCGGGCCCCCTGAGCCTGGCCGCGGCCCTGGCCTCGCGCTCGAAGCGCCTCCGGGCGCCCTCGGCGTCCTGGAAGGCGGTGTCGCGCAGCAGTTTGACCGCGACCGGTCTGTCCAGGCGCAGGTCATGGCCCCGCCAGACCGTTCCCATGCCGCCCGCGGCGATCACTTCGTCGAGTCGGTAGCGGTCCGCGACAGGGGGTTTCACGCGTGCTCCTTGCGGGTGGAGGGCGAGGGCGCCTCAAGGGGGTGGGGGCTGCGAGGTCGACGGTGACTACGATCTCAGATACCCGGCGGCGGGAAGTGGTTCCGCCCCCCGCGCCGGAATCGCGCGGCCCGCCCCGGCCGGAGCCGAGGATCCCGCCCCCGTGTCGGGGGACCGCTGCGGGGTTCGCCGTGCCCACCCGCCCGCCGACCCCGGCCGGAGCCGCGGGGTCCGGGACCGCCCCGGCCGTCCACCGCCCCGCCCCGGTCCGGGCGAGGGGATAGGCTGAGCGGCGATCATGGCGCAAGCGAACACCACACACCACACCGGCCCCAGGCTGCGGATGCCCGGCACCGTCGCCGCCCTCCTGGCCTGCCCCGCCTGCGGCGAGGGCCTGCGCCCGGACGAGCGCGGCCTGGCCTGCGCCGCGGGGCACAGCTTCAACGTGGCCCGGGAGGGCTACGCGAGCCTGCTCACCGGGGCCACGCCCCCCGGGACCGGCGACAGCAAGGAGATGGTCGCCGACCGCCTGCGCTTCCAGCAGGCCGGACACTACGACTTCGTGGGTGACGCCCTCGCCGACGCGCTGCGACGCGAGCTCGGCGACGACGCCCCGGTCGTGGTCGACGTCGGCGGCGGGACCGGCCACTACCTGACCCGGGTCCTGGACGCCCTGCCCGGCGCCGTGGGGCTGACCGCGGACGTGTCCAAGTGGGCCGCCCGCCGGGCCGCGCGCGCACACGGGCGCGGCGGCGCCGTCACCGCCGACGCCTGGCGCGGCCTGCCCCTGCGCGGGGACTCCGCGCACGCCGTGCTCAACGTGTTCGCGCCGCGCAACGCGGCGGAGTTCCACCGGGTGCTGCGCCCCGACGGCGTCCTGCTCGTCGTCGTCCCCGCCGCCGACCACCTGGCCGAACTGCGCACCCCGCTGGGGCTGCTGGAGGTGGACCCGCGCAAGGACGAGCGCCTGGCGGAGTCCCTGCACGGACACTTCGCACCGGTCGGCGCACAGGACCTGGGCCTGGCCATGGCGCTCTCCCACGAGGACGTGGCGACCGTCGTGGGCATGGGCCCCAGCGCCCGCCACATCGGCGCCGGGGAACTGCGCGCCCGCGTCGCCGGGCTCCCCGAGCCGTTCACCGTCACCGCCTCGGTGCGGCTGCACGCCTACCGCCCCCGCGCCTGAGACCCCGGTCGGACACGGCCCCGCGGGCCGGCGCCCCGGCCTCCCACACCGCCAGGGAACCTGCGGTGCGGCTCCCGGGGCGCGGCCCGCCC
>NZ_JBEXSY010000115.1:0-8679 GCF_040613895.1 Nocardiopsis sp. NPDC006198
GGGGCGCGGCGGGGCGGCGCGCCGCGGCGCCCCGCCCCGCGGCCCCCCCCCGGGCGCCCCGCCCCCGGCGGCGGGCCGGGGGCCCGGGCCCCGGACCGGCCTCGGGGAGAACCCCTGCTCCCCCCTGAACCGCCCCCGAAACTACGCGACATATCTTGAGTTCCCCCCACTCGCGACATATCGTGAAGGCACAGAGCAAGCGAAGGGATCACACGATGGCGCGTTGGACCATCGACAGGCCGATGACCCAGACCCTGGACGGCATCGTCGCGTTGCGGGTCCGGATCATCGGCGGTCACGTCAACATCCTGCCCACCGACGACCCGGCCACCTTCGAAGTCACCGACATCGTGGGCGACCCCCTCCTGGTCACCCAGGAGGCGGGCATCCTCACCATCCAGTACGAGGACCTCACCGGGCCCGGTTTCCTGGACCGGCTCCGCCCGATGCAGCTCTCCGCCTACAAGCGCGTGCAGCACCGCAGGGCGACCGTCAACCTGCGCCTTCCCCACGACTGCCCGGTGGAGGTCACCACGGCCACCGCGCCCATCGTGGCGGCGGGGATCAGCGCGCGCAGCCAGCTGCGGACCGCCTCCGGCGAGATCACCCTCGACGAGGCCTCGGGCGAGACCGAGATCGCCACCGTCTCGGGCAACACCGCCGTGCGGGGCGCCAGCGGCAACCTCAAGTTCAACAGCGTCAGCGGCCAGCTGGCGGTGGCCGGCGGCCGCCTCTCCGCGCTGAGCGCCAAGACCGTGTCGGGCCAGCTGCTCGCCGACACCGACATCGCGCCCGCCGGCCGGGTGCGGCTCAACTCGGTGTCCGGGGAGATCGCCCTGCGGGTCCCCGCCGACACCTCGGCGACCGTCGAGCTGCGCACCTCGACCTCGCCCGTGAACTCCGACTTCGGCCTGGACCGGCGCAGCGCCCCGGCCAGGACGATCCTCAGCGGAAAGATCGGCAGCGGTGTCGACCCCGCCTCCATCACCGTCAACTCCGCGTCGGGGCGGACCGCGCTGCTGCGGCGCGCGCCCGAGGCCCCGGCCGCGATCCCCGAGGGGGCCTGAATGAGCACCATCTTCGGCCACGGCAGACTGCGGCTCTACCTGCTCAAACTGCTGGACGAGAGCCCGCGGCACGGCTACGAGATCATCAGCCTGCTCCGCGACCGCTTCCTCGGGGTGTACTCGCCCTCCCCCGGCACCATCTACCCGCGCCTCGCGCGGCTGGAGGAGGAGGGGCTGGTCACCCACACCGAGGAGGGCGGCCGCAAGGTCTACCGGCTCACGGACAAGGGCCGCGCCGAACTGCGCGGCCGCAGCGGCGACCTCGACGACCTGGAGAAGGAGCTCACCGACTCCGTCCGGGACGTCGCGCGGGCGGTCAAGCAGGACGTGCGCGCCACCATCAGCTCGCTGCGCGAGGAGCTGAAGTTCGCCGCGGGCGGCGCGCGCCGCCCCGAGCCCCCGGCCGGGGGCGGCCGGAGCGACCGCGGTCCCGACGACGCCACGGGGCCCGCCCCCTCCGCGGAGGAGGCCGGCGCGTCGGAACGGCGCGCCCCGGAGGCCGACAAGCCGTCGGAGGGGTCCTCCGGCCGACAGGAGGACCCCCGGGAGGAACCCGGGAACCAGGGCTGCGAGGACGGCCCCCGCTGGGCCCGCGAGTGGGAGCGCTTCGCCCAGGGCTTCGGCGCGTTCGGCGCGGTCTGGAGCCGCGGCGACTCCGACCGCCGGTCCGAGGGGCCGGAGTTCGACCGGGCGCTGCGCGACTTCGGCGACAGGGTGCGCGACGTCGTCCGCGAGGCGGGCCACGTCGGCGAGGCGGCGGCGCACGACCTCCGGCGCATCCTGGACGACACGGTCGAGGTGATCCGCAGGGACGCGCGGAACTGGGGCCCGACCGGGGACGGCGGCGCCGGACCCGGGACGCCCGGGGACGCCGCCGAGGAGGCACGGGACGCAGGGGACGCCCCCGGCCCCGAGGGCTCCGGCGACCCCGGCGGACCGGCCGGGACGCACGCGGCTCCCGGGGAGCGGGCCCAGGACGGGCCGGAGGCCCGGCCGATGCCCTCCGCCCCGGGAGGGGACCCCTGGAGCGAGGCCGTCGGCGATCCCGGTGACGGGAACGCGGACGGCGCCGCGGAGGGCGGCGACGCCCCGGAACCCGGGAGCGGCTCCGCCGACGGGAGCGGTGGCAAGGACCGGTAGTCGAACGATCGGGGCCCGGCAGGCGTCGCGGGGGCGCGCCTGCCGGGCCCTGTCGTGTCCCCTCCCCCGCCCCTGCGGGGTCAGAGGGAGGCCAGGGCCGCCAGAAGGGCCGTGCCCGCCGCGGCGACGGGGAGCACCAGCACCCACCGCGCCCACCGCCGGGTCCCCCGCGCGGTCGGGAGCTCCGGCCACCGGTACGCGCCCACCGCCAGGGACGCGGCCAGGAGGAACACCCCCGCCACCCATGCCCACGGGGATACCAGGTGCCAGAACCCGGCGAGGCGCGCGTACTCGAGCAGCGCCGCCCCGGCGAGCCCGTGGGCGACCAGGCCCAGCCGGTCGGTGGGGCGGCGCCACAGGACCCCCGGTCGGCGCCGGGCGGCGAACCCCAGGGCGAGGAGGCCCGGCACGAGCGCGAGAAGGGCGGTGGCCGCTCCGTAGAGCCGCTCCCCCGCCGCGTTGTCCGGGCTGGACTCCTCGACTCCGAGCAACCTGAGGCCGATGTCCTCGCTGAACCGGTGCGTGTCGGACAGGACGACGGCGCCCCGGTCGCCGGCGTAGCCGATCCACGCCGTGTGGCCGTTGGTCGTGGCGTTGCCGCCGTGGCCGGTGATCGGCACGCCCCCCAGCGTCTCCACGTACCAGCCGAGGCCCTGGTCGCGCCGTTCGACGTCGCCGGGGGCGACGGGCAGCACCGCCCCGGCGCCCGGGGCCGAGCCGTCCATCACCGCGGCCAGGAGCAGGCCGAGGTCGTACGCGGTCGTGACCAGCCCGCCGGAGGGGCTGTTGGCCTCGGCGCGGTCCGGGACGAGGGGGCGCCCGCGGTCGGCGTCGTGCACACCGAACCCCGGCCCGGCCCCGTCGGTCCAGACCGCGCTGTCGTCCATGTCCAGGGGCTCCAGGATCCTCTCCCGGACCAGGTCCGCGTAGTCGGCCCCCGCGCGGGCCGCGAGGGCGTGCCCCAGCAGGTCGACGCCGGTGTTGGAGTAGTGGTTGGCCCCCCGGAGCCCCGGGTCGACCCTCGCCCGCCCGGAGACGTCCTCCAGGAACTCCTCGACGGAGCCGGGGGGCTCGGGGTGGCGCTTGGCGGCGAACTGCCACAGGGTCTGGGGCAGGCTGGTCTCCTCCCTGTCCAGCCCCGACGTGTGCGTCGCCAGCTCCTCCACCGTGACCCCCGACAGGGCCGGGTCGGCGAAGTCGAGGCCGTCCAGGAGGTCGCCGACGCGTGTGTCCGGGGTGAGTTCGCCGCGGTCGACCATGTCGGCGAGCAGCATCCCGGGGAGGACCTTGGCGACCGAGGCGGATCCGAACAAGGTCCGTCGGCCCACCGGATCGCCGCCGGTCCCGGCACCGCCCAGCTCCGCCGTGCGCACGCGGAGGGCGCCGTACCCGTCCGGTTCGACGACGGCGACCGCCAACCCGTGGTAGCCGGTGGGGTCGGTGATCCCGTCCCGGACCTGTGCGGCCAGCTCCGTGTCCCCGCCGGACCGCGCTCCGAGCTCGTAGGGGCGCGGTGCTGCCGTCACCGCGCAGACCGCGGCGAGGACGGCGAGAACGGCGGGCAGCGACTTCGCCGCCCACCGCACGCGGGGGCGGAGCCCGTCGGGAGCGGGGTCGGGGTCGTTCATCGGCGGCGGGGCTCCTCACTCGGGCCCGCGCCCTCGGTGGCGCGGGTGACCTGGAAGAACCTACGGCCGCGACCCCCGGCTCCGCCCTACGCCCCTCCCCCGGTTCCGGGGTGGGGCCGGCCCCACCCCGGAGGCGCCGGGGCCGTCCGCGCCCAGGGGAGGGACGGGCTGCGCCCGCCGGGACCTCGGGGCCGGGCAGGGTCCTCCGAGGCGGCTCGACGCCACCGGCCGCCCCGTTCCCGTGTACGGGCCCCGGGCCCCCGCACACGGGAACGGGGCCCCGGCGCGTGCGCGCCGGGGCCCCGTCGTGTCACCGCGGTCCCGCGTGGTGCGTCCCGCGGCCGCGTCCGACCGGTGCGGCCGCCCCGCGGCCGCGGACCGGTCCGCGCGGTCCTACTGCCGGACGACCCCGTCCTCGCGGGCCTGGGCGGCGACCGCGGCGGAGACCGCCGGGACCACCCGCGGGTCGAAGGGGCTGGGGATGACGTAGTCGGCGGCCAGGTCGTCGCCGACGAGTCCGGCGAGCGCCTCGGCCGCGGCCAGCTTCATGTTCTCGGTGATGTCCGTGGCGCGGGCGTCGAACGCCCCCCGGAACACGCCGGGGAAGGCCAGCACGTTGTTGATCTGGTTCGGGAAGTCGCTGCGCCCGGTGGCGACGACGCTCGCGTACTTGCGGGCGACGTCGGGGTGCACCTCGGGCTTGGGGTTGGCCATCGCGAAGATGATCGCGTCGTCGGCCATGGTGGCCACGACCGACTCCGGGACCTCCCCGGAGGACAGGCCGATGAACACGTCGGCGCCGGCGAGCGCGCTCTCGATGGAGCCGCTCAGCCCGGCCCTGTTGCTGATCCCGGCCAGCTCCTGCTTGACCGGGTTCAGGCCCTCCCGGCCCTCGTGGATCATGCCCTTGGAGTCCGCGACGGCGATGTCGCCGATCCCGCCGTCGATGAGCATCTTGGTGACGGCGACCCCGGCGGAGCCCGCCCCGGAGACGACGACGCGCAGGTCGGCGAGCGTGCGGCCGGTCAGGCGCGCGGCGTTGTGCAGCGCGGCGACCGTGACGATCGCCGTGCCGTGCTGGTCGTCGTGGAAGACGGGGATGTCGAGGCGCTCGCGGAGCCGGCGCTCGATCTCGAAGCAGCGGGGGGCCGCGATGTCCTCCAGGTTGATCCCGCCGAAGGACGGGGCCATCCGGACCACGGTCTCGACGATCTCGTCGACGCCGGTGCAGCCCAGGGCGATCGGCACGGAGTCGACGTCGCCGAACTGCTTGAACAGCAGCGACTTGCCCTCCATGACGGGCAGGGAGGCCTCGGGGCCGATGTCGCCCAGGCCCAGCACCGCGGTGCCGTCGGTGACGACGGCGACCAGGTTGCTCTTCCAGGTGTAGGTCTCGACGAGCTCGGGGGTCTCGGCGATGGCGTCGCAGACGCGGGCGACGCCGGGGGTGTAGGCGAGGGACAGCCCCTCGTGGTCGTGGACGTCGACGGAGGAGGAGATGTGGAGCTTGCCACCGCGGTGCAGCGCGAAGGCCGGGTCCTCGTCGAGGTGGGAATGCTGGTCTTGGGTACGCGAAACGGTCGTCACTACTCAAACCCCTCGGTATGCGTGTCCACCCGGCCGTCGGCCATGACGGGGGCGGACCTTGGCAGTGGTGCGAACCGCGCGCGAAGAAGTGAAGGTGCCAGGGGAGCTCTCCTCCGGTGCCGGTCGGCCATGACCGGTGGTGTCGCCGGGGGTGAGTCGTTCTTCGCCGGACTCTTATGCGAGTACTGCGCGGTCGCCTCTCACGGGGATGACCCGTTACGCAATCCTCTCACAACGGTGACCACAGGAAAATCGCGGGTCGGCACGATAGGACGGCACCGACTTATCAGCTTTTGTCGCACAATGATCTCAATAGTCGTTTTGGCTCGGGCGGTGGGGCCACGAACCCGCCTCCGACCAGGCACTCCGTGCTCTGAAGGAGACCCCACGATGGCTCTGCTCAAGCCCCACTCCGCGCCTCTCACCCTGGGCGCCCTGTCCGTCGCCGGCGTCCTGGCCCTGACCGCGTGCGGCGGGGACGGCGGCGCCTCGGAGGAGACCGCGACGCCCGAGGCCCCCGCCGTCGAGGTCGACGAGGAGCTCGCCGCGCTGGTGCCCGCGGACGTCGCCGAGGCCGGTTCCGTCACGATCGGCGTCGAGGCCTCCTACCCGCCCGGGGAGTACCTGGACGAGGACGGCGAGACGGCCCTCGGCTTCAACGTGGACCTGGTCACCGCGGCCCTCGGCAAGCTCGGCCTGGAGGCCGAGTGGGTGCCGACCGCCTTCGACTCCATCGTCATCGGCGTCGACACCGGGACCTACGACCTGGGCTCGTCCTCGTTCACCGTCACCGAGGAGCGCATGGAGCAGGTCAACATGATCAGCTACTTCTCCTCGGGCACCCAGTGGTTCGCCCAGACCGGCAACCCGCAGGACGTCGACCCCGACAACGCCTGCGGCATGCGCATCGCGGTCCAGTCCGACACCACCCACGACGCCGACATCGAGGCGCGCAGCGAGGCCTGCGTCGAGGCCGGCGAAGAGGCCATCACCATCCAGAAGTTCGAGAACCAGCCGCTCGCGACCGAGACCGTCGTCTCCGGGGTCAACGACGCGTCCCTGGCCGACATGCCCACCGCCGTCTACGCGCTGGAGCAGACCGGCGAGGGCGTCCTGGAGCTCATCGGGGAGCAGTACGACGCCGCCCCGTACGGCGTCCTCACCCACAAGGAGGACACGGAGCTCGCCGAGGCCGTCGCCGCGGCCTTCAACGCCATCATCGAGGACGGCACCTACACCGAGATCCTGGGCGAGTGGGGCGTCGAGGCCGGTGTCCTGGAGACCGCCGAGGTGAACCCCGAGCTGTAGGGGCACAACCCCCACAGACATCCACCGAGCGAAAGACTGACCTGTGTCCTCACCGACCGAACCGGTGAGCGGTCCGGGGTCGCCGAATCCGACCCCGGGCCGCTCCACCGAACCCGTCACCGCCGTCCCCGTCCGCTACCCGGAGCGGTGGGTCGCCGCGGCGGTGATCCTGGTCCTCGCCGCCATGTTCGTGCACATGCTGTTCACGAACGACGCGTTCAACTGGCCGTTCATGCTGGAGCACATGTTCTCGGACCCGGTGGTCCGCGGCGTGTGGGTCACCATCAGCGCCACCGTGCTCTCGATGCTCATCGGCATCGTCCTGGGCATCGTCCTCGCGGTGATGCGGCTCTCCGGGAACCCTGTCCTGATGGCGGTCTCGTGGCTGTACACCTGGTTCTTCCGCGGTGTGCCCCGCCTGGTGCTGGCGGTGCTCTTCGGCAACATCGCCATCCTGTACACCACGATCGCCATCGGCCTGCCGTTCGACAACTACTGGATGCCTTGGCTCGGGCTGGAGGGCGACGCCCGCTTCTTCGAGATCGACACCCGCACCCTCCTGAGCGGCTACGTGGCGGGCCTGCTCGCCCTGTCGCTCTCCGAGGGCGCCTACATGGCCGAGATCATCCGGGCCGGGCTCCAGTCCGTCGACAAGGGGCAGACCGAGGCCGCGCAGGCCCTCGGCATGGGCCGCGGCAGGATCATGCGGCGGATCACCCTGCCGCAGGCCATGCGGGTCGTCATCCCGCCCACGGGCAACGAGACCATCGCCATGCTCAAGGACACGGCGCTGCTGGCGTACGTGCCGGTCACCATCGAGCTGTTCTACCAGCTCCAGGCCATCGGGTCCCGGACCTACCAGATCTTCCCGATGCTGGTCGCCGCCTGCCTGTGGTACCTCACCATCACCAGCGTGCTGATGGTCGGCCAGTACTTCATCGAGCGCAGGTTCAACCCCGGCCAGTACGGCGGGATCCGTGGCCGCATCGTCGGAGGGGCTCACTGATGGGCGAGCAGAGCAGCGACCGGGTCATCGAGACGGCCGAGGGCGCCGAGCTGCCCGCCGACGCCCTCGTGGTGGCCGACAACGTGCACAAGAGCTTCGGGCGGCTGGAGGTCCTCAAGGGCATCGACCTCCAGGTCAGGCGCGGTGAGGTCATGTGCATCATCGGCCCCTCGGGGTCGGGGAAGTCGACGTTCCTCCGGTGCGTCAACCACCTGGAGAAGCTCTCCGCCGGACGGCTGTGGGTCAACGGGGAGCTCATGGGCTACCGGCAGAAGCGCGGCCGCCTGTACGAACTCCGCGACAACGAGATCGCCGCCCAGCGCAGCGACATCGGGATGGTCTTCCAGCGGTTCAACCTGTTCCCGCACCTGAGCGTCGTCGGCAACATCATCGAGGCCCCGGTGCAGGTCAAGAAGGTCCCGCACGCGGAGGCCACCGCCAAGGCCCTGGAGCTCCTGGAGCGCGTGGGCCTGCCGGACAAGGCGGACGCCTACCCGGACCAGCTCTCCGGCGGCCAGCAGCAGCGCGTGGCGATCGCCCGCGCGCTGGCCATGGAACCGGCCCTCATGCTGTTCGACGAGCCCACCAGCGCGCTCGACCCGGAGCTGGTCGGCGAGGTCCTGGACGTCATGCGCGACCTGGCCCGGGGAGGCATGACCATGGTGGTCGTCACCCACGAGATGGGGTTCGCCCGCGAGGTCGGCGACTCCCTGGTGTTCATGGACGACGGCCTCGTGGTGGAGTCCGGGGTGCCCTCCGAGGTGCTCTCCTCCCCCAGGCACGAGCGCACCCGGGCCTTCCTGTCCAAGGTGCTCTAGAGTCGGTCTCCTTCCCCGGGCGCCCCCCCCCGCCCGGGGGGGGGGCCCGCCGGGTCCCGGCCCGCCCCCCGCGGGGCCGCCCCGGGGCGGGAGGCCCGCACCCGCCCGGGACCCCCCCCGGGATC
>NZ_JBEXSY010000116.1:0-8597 GCF_040613895.1 Nocardiopsis sp. NPDC006198
GTCACCCGACTCCCACTTGCTGTTGACCTGGAGCGCGAAGATCAGGCCGATGATGCCGACCACGGTGCGCCCGACGCGGATGTGCCGGGAACAACAGCGGGATTCGTTCGACCTCCGCCCTGGGTGGGGGTTGACTGGAGGGGACGAGTCCACGCGGCGATACTTGGTACACCTTGAGACGATCGAGAGAGTTGATGAATCCGTCTACCGCCCTGGCGCGGGTCCTCGTCGACGAGCTGGCCCGAGGCGGCCTGGTCGAGGCCGTGGTCGCGCCGGGGTCGCGCTCGACACCGCTCGCCCTGGCCCTCGTCGCCCACCCCGAGATCCGCGTCCACGTGCGCGTCGACGAGCGCTCCGCCTCGTTCCTGGCACTCGGCCTGGCCCGTGCGGCCCGGCGCCCGGTGGCGGTGGTGTGCACCTCCGGTACGGCGGCCGCCAACCTCCACCCGGCTGTGATGGAGGCCGACGAGAGCGCGGTGCCCCTGCTGGTGCTGACCGCCGACCGGCCTCCGGAGCTGCGGGGCACCGGCGCCAACCAGACGGTGGACCAGATCGGCCTGTACGGCGGCGCCGTGCGCATGTTCGCCGAGGTGGGCACCCCCGACCCGGTGCCGGGGATGGTCGCCTACTGGCGCTCCCTGGCCTGCCGCGCCTGGGGCGCGGCGGTGGGGGGCAGACCCGGGCCGGTCCACCTCAACGTGGCCTTCCGCGACCCCCTGACCCCCGACGACTCCGCCGACGCGTGGCCCGAGCCCCTGGAGGGGCGTCCGGACCGCCGGCCGTGGATCAACCGCCCCGGACCGCCCTCCCCTCCCGAACCCTTCGTCCTGCCCGCCGCGGAGCGCGGCGTGATCGTGTGCGGCGACGGCGACTACGACCCGGTGCCGTTCCTGGCGCTGGCCGAGCTGACCGGGTGGCCGCTCCTGGCCGAGCCCACCTCCAACGCGCGCAGGGGGGACGCCGTCTCCACCTACCGCCAGCTCCTGGCCTCGCCCCGCTTCGTCTCCGGGCAGGCCCCGGAACTGGTGGTGAGCGTGGGGCGCCCGAACCTGTCCCGCCAGATCCTGGCGTTCCTGCGCAGGGCCGAGCGGCACGTCGCGGTGACCGCCGGAGCGGTGGGAGACCCCGCGGGCAGCCTGGCCAACGCGTTCTCCGACCCGGCCCGCACCGCCACCGACGTGGTCGCGGCGGTCGCGCCGCCGGCGGGCCTGGACCCGGCCTCCCCGCCGCGCACGGCGTGGTCCGAGAGGTGGCGGCTCGCCGAGGCCGCCGCGCGCGGCGCGCTGGACGCGGTCCTGGACGGGGACGAGGTGCTGAGCGAGCCCAGGCTCGCCCGCGACCTGGCCTCCCACCTGTCCGCGGGCTCGCTGCTGTTCGCCGGGTCGAGCATGCCCATCCGCGATCTGGACGCCACCATGCGGGCGCGCTGCGGCGTGCGCCTGGTCGGCAACCGGGGCGTGAGCGGGATCGACGGCACCGTGTCCACCGCCGTGGGCGCCGCGCTCGCCCACCAGGGCGCGGACGGCGGCCAGGCCTACGCGCTGCTGGGCGACCTGGCGCTGTTGCACGACCAGAACGGCCTGATCATCGGCCCGGGGGAGCCCCGGCCCGACCTGGCCGTCGTGGTGGTCAACAACGACGGGGGCGGGATCTTCTCCGGCCTGGAGCAGGCGGGGCACCCCGACTTCGAGCGGGTCTTCGGCACGCCGCACGGGGTGTCGATGGAGCGTGTGGCGGCCGTGGCCGACCTGCCCTACACGCGGCTGGAGTGGGCCACCGACCTGCCCAAGGCGCTCCTGGGGGAGGGCCTGCGGGTCATCGAGGTGTGCACGAAGAGACCGGACAGCGCCGCGCTGCGCCGCAGGCTGCAGTCGGCGGTGGACGCGGCGGTCGAAGCGGCCCTGTGAGGACCTGCCGGAGCCGTCGCACGCGACCGGCGCCGGCCTCGCGTGCGCGACCGTGACACGGGCCGCGGGTCCCGTCCCGCGGCCCCTCCGGGGCGGGGACGGCCGCGGTGCGGTCGCGGAGGGGCGTGTTGACGGAGCCCTCGCGGGCACCGTCCGGACCACGGCCCGCCGCGGTGTCGGCCCCCGCACGGGGCCCGGATCCGCGGAGGCACGCCCCGGCCGCGCCGACCGGCGGAGCCGGGACGCCCCCGCCCGGCCCGCCGCCCTCCCACCTGCGCCTATCCTGTGGGCCATGGCCGAACACGCGAGGCCACCGTTGAGCGGCGACCTCGCCCAGCGCGTGGTCGACCTGATCGCCCCGACGATCAGCCACAACATCAACGTGATGGACGAGCACGGCACCATCATCGCCTGCCTGGACCCCGACCGGCGCGGCACCCTCCACCGCGGCGCCCAGAGAGTGATCGCCGAGGGGCGCGGGGTGCTCGTCACATCCCCCGAACCGGGCACCTCCGACCGGCCCGGGGCCAACGAACCCCTGGTGGTGGACGGTGAGCTGCGCGGTGTGGTCGGGGTGACGGGGGACCCGCACGAGGTCGCTCCGCTGGCCCGGGTCGTCGCGCTGACCGTCCAGCTCCTCCTCGCCCAGGAGTACGAGCAGGACGCGGTCACCCGGCGCCACACCGAGGCCCGCGACCTCATCGCCGCCCTCAGCTCGGGCACCGCCCGCCCTGCGGCGGCCCGGGCCCGGCTGGCCGCCGCCGGGCTCGCCCCGCCCTGGTCGCTGGCCCTGTGGGCGGCCGCCGCCCCGCGCCCGGACGGCTCCGCCGCCCCTCCCGGCCTGGCCGAGACGGCCGTGGTCCGCATCAACGCCGACGCCGGGCACCGGGCCGCCGTCCTGCACGGGGCCCTCTGGCTGGTCGGTTCCGGTGCCGCCCCCGCGCCGCGCGCCCCGGGCCTGCCGCCGGAGAGCCGCCACACCGCCACCGCGCCCACCGACGACGTCGGCGTCCTGCTCGCCCACGCGGAGGAGGCGCGCGCCCTGTGCCGCTACGCCGGGCTGATCCCCGCCGCGGCGAGCGGCGTGCCGTGGTCGCGGACGATCGCCGTGGCCGTCGCCCACCTGCCCCCGCGCACCCTGGAGAACCTGGCGGGAAGGGTCGCGGAGCTCAACGGCGCGCTGCGCCGCACGGTCGTGGCGGTGGCCTCGACGACCTCGATGCAGGCCGCGGCGGACTCGGTGTACGTCCACCGCAACACCCTGCTCCAGCGGGTGGAGCGGATCCGGTCCGTGACGGGTCTGGACATCCGCCGGGCCGACCACCTGACCACGCTCCAGATGGCCCTGTACGCGTGTGACGCCCTGGGCGAAACGCACACAGGGTTCACATAAACTCCCAGGAAGACTGGGCGAATCACCGTCGAAACGCACCGGTGATGTGCTTAGGCTCTCCTGCATGTCCACAGCGTTTCGCACACATGACGAGGCATCCCCCCTCCGCGTCGCCATCATCCCGGACTCCTTCAAGGGGAGTGCCGGGGCGGTGGACGTGGCGGCGGCGATGGCCCGGGGCGTCCAGGACGCCTTCGACGAGCAGGGCACGCCGGTGGCGGTCCGGACCCTGCCCTTCGCCGACGGCGGCGAGGGCACCCTCGACGCCCTGCTCGGCGCCTGGGGCACGACCGCGCTGACCGCGGACACCACCGACGCCCTCGGCAGGCCCGTCCGGGCCAGGTACGGGCTCTCCCCCGACCACCTGACGGGCGTCATCGAGGCCGCCGAGGCCAACGGGCTGCCCGCGGTCTCCGACGTCCCCCTCCGGCCGCTGACCGCGACCACACGGGGCATCGGTCCCCTGGTGTCGTCGCTGCTGGACGCGGGTGTGGAGGAGATCCTCCTGTGCATCGGCGGCTCCGCCACCACCGACGGGGGCACCGGCCTCCTCGCCGCGCTGGGGGCGCGCTTCCTCGACGCGGACGGCTCCGAGCTCCCCGACGGGGGCGGGGCCCTCACCGGCCTCGACCGCGTCGACCTCGACGGGCTCGACCCCCGCGCCCGCCGCGTGCGCTGGCGCATCGCCTGCGACGTCACCAACCCCCTGCTCGGCGACGAGGGCGCGGCCGCCGTCTTCGGCCCGCAGAAGGGCGCCTCCCCCGAGGACGTGCGAACCCTGGACGCCGGACTGCGCCGCCTGGCCGACGTGCTCGCCGAGGCCTCCGGGACCGACGTCCGCGACCTCCCCGGGATGGGGGCCGCCGGCGGCCTGCCCGCGGGGCTGACCGCGCTCCTGGGCGCCGAGGTCGTCCCCGGCTCCCGCATGGTCGCCGACGTCCTGGGCGCCGAGGAGCTCCTCTCCCGGGCCGACCTCGTCCTCACCGGGGAGGGGTCCTTCGACGGCCAGTCCCTGGCCGGGAAGGTCGTCGACGCGGTGCGCCGCCTCACCCCCGCCGACCGCCCCGTCGTGGTGATCGCCGGCCGGGTCGCGGTCTCCGCCGAGGAGCTCCGCCGCTCGGGCATCACCGCCGCCTTCTCCATCGCGCGGGGCCCGGGCTCCCTGGAACAGATGCAGGACGAGGCGCTCCCCGGCATCACCTGGGCCGCCTACAACTGCTGCCGGCTCCTCGCGAACAGCTTCACCCGACCCGTACATCCCTAAGGAAAACCGCACGTGACCGCGCTCCTGATCCTCATCGTCCTCGTGGCGGGCATCGTGCTCGCCACAGCGCGCTGGAAGGTCAACCCCTTCCTCGCGCTCATGGGCGCCGCCATCCTCGGCGCCTTCGCCTTCCGCCTTCCGCTCGGCGAGATCGTCACCACCGTGACGACGGCCTTCGGAAGCACCATGGGCAACATCGGCCTGGTGATCCTCTTCGGCACCATGATCGGTGTGATCCTGGAGCGCTCCGGCGCCGCCATCTCCATGGCCGAGGCGCTGATCCGGCTGATCGGCACCCGGTTCCCGAACCTGACGATGACGCTGATCGGCTACATCGTCTCCATCCCCGTGTTCTGCGACTCGGGGTACGTGGTCCTCAACTCGCTGCGCAAGGCGGTCACCCTGCGCACGGGCGTGTCCTCTCTCGCCACGGCCATCGCGCTGATGACCGGCCTGTACTCGACGCACACGCTGGTGCCGCCGACCCCGGGCCCGCTCGCCGCCGCCGAGAACATCGGCATCTCCGACAACCTGGGCATGCTCATCGCCCTGGGCCTCCCGGTCGCCGCCGTGGCCGCCCTCGCGGGGCTGGCCTACGCGACCGTGTTCTCCCGCCGCGACTTCACGCCGCTGCCCCCCGAGAGCGACGACGACATCACCACGCAGACCTACGAGGAGCTGCGCGAGAGCTACGGCCGCCTGCCCAACGCCTTCGCCGCGTTCCTGCCGATCCTGCTGCCGCTGGTGCTCATCTGCGCCTCCTCGGTGGTCAACCTCCCCGGCCGGCCGATCGGCGAGGGGACCGCCTTCGACATCGTCACGTTCCTGGGCACCCCGGTCATCGCGCTCGTCATCGGCCTCCTGGCCGCGACGACCCTCCTGCGCGGCTCGGGCAAGCTGACCCGGTTCAACGAGCAGATGCACGAGTCGATCCGCGTCGCCGCCCCGATCCTGCTCATCACCGGTGCGGGCGCCTCCTTCGGCGCCGTGCTGGCGGCCTCCCCGCTGACCGGCTTCCTGTCCGAGAACCTGGCCGGACTCGGCATCGGCCTGGCCGTGCCGTTCCTGATCGCCGCGGCGCTCAAGACCGCCCAGGGCTCGTCCACCGTGTCGATCGTGAGCACCTCCGCGCTGATCGCGCCGATGCTCGGCTCGCTCGGGCTCGCCTCCCCCGAGGGGATGGTCCTGACCGTGCTCGCCGTGGGCGCGGGCGCGATGGTGGTCTCGCACGCCAACGACTCCTACTTCTGGGTGGTCTCCCAGCTCAGCCGCATCCCGGTGGCGACGGCCTACCGCACCCTCACGGTGGCGACCGCCGTCGAGGGCGTCGCCGCCTTCGCCGCGATCCAGGTGCTGGCCCTCTTCCTGCTGTGACCCGCCTCGGCGCGCCCCGGCCCGCACGGCCGGCGGCGCGCCGGTCCGCGTCGCGTCCGCCCCCGCCGGGACCCCCGGCGGGGGCGGACGCGTCTTCGGCCCCTGCCGGCCGCGGCGCGCGCCCACGCGGAGGCGCGCACACCCCGACCGCGGGACGTGCGGGCGGGAGCGGGACCGGTTCCGACGGGGATCCACACGGACAGGTGACCGGGCGTGGCACGTAGGACACGGGGCGTCCGACGTGTGAGGATCGCGGCGTAAGTCGACGGTGGGTGCCCTGACGACCGTGGAGCGTGACCGACCCAGGGATGCGGTGGAGTTGTAGGGGCGTTCACCTCGGTTTCACCTGTGCGAGTGGAACCTCGGCCAAGGTCGAGAGCGTCCGGCGGGAGGCCCGCCGGACGAGAACGACCCGCGCGCTCCGACCCGACCCCGCACGTTGGCGGAGCGCACGGGAGCAGAGACGATCCCCAAGGAGAAGGTGTGCCCGAATCCGCGCCCCGCCGCCCGCTGCCGCTGCTCGGCCAGGTAGGGGGCGGTCGCTCCCGCGCGACATGCGCCCTGCGCTGTGGCGACGCCTGCTTCCACCCCGCCCCCAACACCAGCGCCAACCCCTACTTCGGCGACATCTTCCAGAAGGCCCTCTCGCGCCGCAGCGCCCTGCGCGCCGGAGCGGTCGGCGCGGGCGTCTCCGCCCTCGGCCTCTCCGCCCTGGGCACCGCGGCCGCCGACCGCGGGCCCGGACGCCCCCACCCCGCGCCCCGGCCGACCTTCACGAGCGTGCAGACCAACACCGACGACAAGGTCACCATCCCCCGGGGCTACGACCAGCACGTCATCATCCGCTGGGGAGACCCCGTCCTGCCCGGGGCCCCCGAGTTCGACGTCGACGCCCAGACGGCCGAGGCCCAGGAGCAGCAGTTCGGCTACAACTGCGACTACGTGGGCTTCCACCAGCTCGACGACGACAACGGCCTGCTGTGGGTCAACCACGAGTACACCAACGAGGAACTGATGTTCCCCGGGTACACGGACGGCGCGACCGCGGACGAGGAGCACGTCAGGATCGCCATGGCCGCCCACGGCGGGTCCATCGTGGAGCTGAAGCGCCACGCCGGCACCGGCGAGTGGCGCCTGGCCGACGGGGAGCGCGCCTTCAACCGGCGGCTCACCGCCTCCACCCCGATGCGCCTGACCGGCCCCGCCGCGGGGCACGAGCTGCTCAGAACCCAGGACGACCCGGACGGCACCCTGGTCAAGGGCATGCTCAACAACTGCGCGGGCGGGATGACCCCCTGGGGCACCTTCCTCAGCGCGGAGGAGAACTTCAACCAGTACTTCAGCAACGCCCCCGCCGACGCCCCCAACGCCCGGTACGGCATGGGGACCGGCCTCGCCGGCCGCCGCTGGGACCGGTTCGAGGAGCGCTTCGACCTGGCCAAGCACCCCAACGAGGCCAACCGGTTCGGCTACATCGTCGAGATCGACCCGCTGGACCCGGGGTCGGAGCCGCTCAAGCGCACCATGCTCGGCCGCTTCAAGCACGAGGGCGCCACGATCCGGATCACCGACGACGGCCGCGTGGCCGCGTACATGGGCGACGACGAGCGCTTCGACTACATGTACAAGTTCGTGAGCGCGAAGAAGTACGTCGAGGGCTCGCGCCGCCACAACCTCACCCTGCTGGACACCGGGACCCTCTACGTGGCCCGCCTGACCGGCAACAGCCCGGCCGAGGAGTTCGACGGCTCCGGGGCGCTCCCCGAGGACGGCGAGTTCGACGGCAGCGGCGAGTGGATCGCCCTGTGCACCGACACCGAGAGCTTCGTGCCCGGGTTCAGCGTCGCCGAGGTCCTGGTGCGCACGCGGCTCGCCGCCGACACCGTGGGCGCCACCAAGATGGACCGGCCCGAGGACTTCGAGCCGAGCCCCGTCACCGGCAAGGTCTACTGCGCGCTGACCAACAACTCCGCCCGAGAGCCCGGCCAGGCCGACGAGCCCAACCCGCGCGGCCCCAACAAGCACGGCCACATCCTGGAGATCGTGGAGGCGGGCTCGGACGCCGGGGCCACGGAGTTCGCCTGGAACGTGCCCATCGTCTGCGGCAACCCCGAGGACGAGGACACCTACTACGCGGGCTTCGACAAGTCCAAGGTCATGCCGATCTCGGCGCCGGACAACCTGACCTTCGACAAGGACGGCAACCTCTGGATCTCCACGGACGGCCAGCCCGGCGCGCTGGGCATCAACGACGCCCTGCACGTGGTCCCCGTCGAGGGCCGCTTCCGGGGTGAGCTGAGGACCTTCGCCACCGTCCCGGTCGGCGCGGAGGCCTGCGGCCCGCTCATCTCGAAGGACAACAAGACGGTGTTCCTCGCCCCGCAGCACCCCGGCGACGGGGGCACCCTGGCGGAGCCCACCAGCACGTGGCCCGACGGCGACTTCCCGCGCCCGTCCGTGGTGTGCATCTGGCACACCGCCGGGCGCGACGTCGGCAGGTAGACCCCCTCCCCGAGGGAGGGCGCGGGAGGCCGGCCCCGGCTCCGTCGTGGGGGTTGCCGGGCCGGTCGCTCCCGCAGGCGGCCGTGTGCGCACCGCGCACCGGGTGCGCTGTTCGGGGCCACGGTTCAGCTGGGAGAGCGCCACGACGGGGACCTCG
>NZ_JBEXSY010000117.1:0-8395 GCF_040613895.1 Nocardiopsis sp. NPDC006198
GGCGTCACCATCGACGCGCCGAGCCCCATCGCGGCACGGGCGAGGATGAGCTGCTCGGGGCTCTGCGAGTAGGCCGACAGGGCCGACGCCGCCCCAAAGACGGTGAGGCCGCACGCCGGCCGCAGCCGGCTACGCCCCGGTGACGGGCCGGTCCTGCGCGGCCGTGCCCAGCCGCTCGGGGGTCCCCGCGAAGGACAGCTCGAAGTCCGGGGTGTCCGCGATCAGCGCCCGGGTGTACTCGTGCTCCGGGGCCGACATCACCCGGCCCACCGGTCCCTGTTCCACGATCACGCCCCGGTGGAGCACGGCCACCCTCTGCGCGATGTTGGACACCAGGGCGATGTTGTGGGTGACGAACAGCAGTGCCATCCCCTCGTCCTGGAGCCCGCGCAGCAGTTTCACGATCTCCGCCTGCACCGACACGTCGAGCGCCGACGTGATCTCGTCGCAGATCAGCAGGTCGGGGCGGGTGGCCACCGCGCGGGCGATGCACACCCGCTGCCGCTCGCCGCCGCTGAGCTGCTCCGGGTAGCGGTCGGCGTAGGAGGCGGACAGGGCGGCGCGCTCCAGGGCCTCGGCCACCACCGCCCCGGGGTCCCGGGGCCTGCCCACCAGGTGGCGGTAGGGGCCCAGGATCTGGTCGCGTACCCGCCTGCGCGGGTTCAGCGCCTCGTAGGGGTTCTGGAACACGTACTGCACCCGGCGCCTCTGCTCGGCCGTGCGCCGGTAGCTCCCGGCGGCCAGCGGGCTCCCGTCGAACACCACCTCACCGGTGTACTGGCGGTGCAGGCCCGCGACCGAGCGGGACAGGGTCGTCTTGCCCGACCCCGACTCGCCCAGCAGGGCCACGCACTCGCCCCGGTGGACCGACACGTCGATCCCGTCGAGGACCCTCGCGCGCCCGTAGCCCGCGTCGAGCCCCGCGACCCTCAGCAGCGGCTCGCCCTCCGGCTCGCCGCCCTCCTCGTGGCCCGTGGTCCGCAGCAGCGGCACGGCCGTCAGCAGGCGCCTGGTGTAGGAGTGGCGCGGGTCCGCGAGCACCCGGTCCGTGCGCCCCCGCTCGACGACCTCGCCCCGGTACATCACCGCGATCTCGTCGGCCAGGTCGGCGACCACCGCCATGTCGTGGCTGATGTAGACCCCCGCCGTGCCGTAGTCGCGGGTCATCCGGCGGATGGTCTCCAGGACGTGCGCCTGCGTGGTCACGTCCAGGCCGGTGGTCGGCTCGTCCAGCACGATCACGTCCGGGCGGCCGACGAACGCCATCGCGATCGCCACCCTCTGCTGCTGTCCGCCGGACAGCTGGTGGGGGTAGCGGGCCAGGAACCCGTCGTCGTCGGGGAGCGCGACCTCGCCCAGGACCTCGCGCACCCGGGCCTGGGCGTCGGCCGCCGACAGGGAGGCGTCGTGCAGGGCCTCGCGCAGCTGGGTGCGCAGGCGCAGGGCCGGGTTGAGCGCCGAGGCGGGCGACTGGGGGATGTAGGCCACCGCCCGTCCGCGCAGTTCGCGCACGCCCCGCTCGGAGAGCGAGGCCAGGTCCTTCCCGGCCACCTCCACGCGTCCCGCGGAGATCTCCGTCGCGCGCTTGCAGTGCGCCAGCAGCGACAGGCCCAGGGTGGTCTTCCCGGAGCCGGACTCGCCGACCAGGCCGAGGATCGTGCCCCGCGCCACCGTGATCGAGACGCCGCTGATGATCTCCACGTCCGAGGGACGGCCGATCACGGTCAGGCCCTCCACCGACAGCACGGCGGCCCCGGTGTCCCGGCCGCCTCCGGAGTCCGCTTCCCGTCCGGCGTCCCGCGTCACTTCTCCACCCCTCGGTCGATGCCGATCGCCGCACGGGACAGGCCGTCGGTGATCAGGTTGGCGCCGATCGTCAGGACGGCGATCGCCGCCACGGGCAGCGCCACCGCCCACGGCTGCACGGCCATGCCCTGCCGGTTCTCGTTGATCATCAGTCCCCAGTCCGCCGTCGGCGGCTGGAGCCCCATGCCGAGGAAGCCGAGCACGGCGACCACCCCGATGGAGTAGGTCAGCCGCAGGCCGAGCTCGACCAGCAGCGGGCTCGTCACGTTCGGCAGGATCTCCACCGCCATGATCCGCCAGCGCGGAAGGCCGACGGCCTCGGCCGCCTTCACGTAGTCCTGCTCGACGACCTTGCGCGTCGCCTCGCGGATCACCCGGGCCACGCGGGGCATGTGCGACACCGCGATGACGGCCACGATCAGCCACACCTTCGGGCCCACGATCGACATCACCAGCAGCGCGGCGATCAGCTGGGGGAAGGCGAGCAGCACGTCGCCGACGCGCATGAGGACGTCGTCGAGCCAGCCGCGCCGGTACCCGGCGACCACGCCGACGACCGTCCCCGCCGCCACGCCGATCGCCGCGGAGGCGCCCGCGAGGAGCAGCAGCGTCCAGCCGCCCCACAGGAAGCGGGTCAGCACGTCGCGGCCGCGGTTGTCACCGCCGAACAGCGTGCCGTCCACCCCGGTCTCGAACGGTCTGGCCACGAACTCGGTGGGTGTGTACGGGGCCACGAAGGGCCCCACCACCGCGATCAGGACGACCAGGCCGGTCAGGGCGGCGCCGACCTTCGTCCGGCCGAACCCCCAGGCCGTCCGGAACAGGCCGGCGCCGCGTCCCCGCGGCACCACGGTCACGGGCTCCACGCCCGCGTTCACGGGAGCGCTCATCGGTTCGCCACCCTCACCTTCGGGTTGGCCGCCAGCCCGATCACGTCCGCGATCAGGTTGACGAGGATGTAGATGCCGGCGATGAGCAGGACCACGGCCTGGACCAGGGGCACGTCGCGGTTCTCGATCGCGTCCATGAGGATCTTGCCGACACCGGGGAAGTTGAACAGGAACTCGACGGCCACCACGCCGCCCGCCAGCCAGGCGAGCTGGAGGGCGACCACCTGGGCCACCGGCCCGATGGCGTTGGGCGCGGCGTGCCGCCACAGGACCGCGCGCTCGTCCACGCCCTTGAGCCGGGCCTGCTGGACGTACTCGCTCTCCAGGACCTCGATCATCGTGGCCCGCATCATGCGGACGATGGGCGGCGCCACCGCGAAGGCGAGTGTCAGCACCGGCAGCACCCACTGGTCGGGGCCGCCCTCGCGGGAGTACACGGACGGGAACCAGCCGAGTCCGCCGGGCCCCAGCAGGAGGATCAGCAGGATGCCGACCACGAACTCGGGGATGGACGCCACGACCAGCGTCCCCATGGACGAGGCGTGGTCGAAGGCGCGGTCCCGCCGCAGCGCGCTGACCGCGCCCACGAGGAGGGCGACGGGGGTGGCGGCGAGGGCCGCCAGCCCCATCAGGGTCAGCGAGCTCAGGACCGGTCCGGAGAGGACCTCGGTGACCTCGGTCCGGTTGGAGTAGGAGGTGCCCAGGTCCCCCTGGACGATCCCCTGGAGCCAGTTGAGGTACTGCACGGCCACCGGCTCGTGCAGGTCGAGCTGGTCGCGGAGGGCCTCCACGCGCTCGGGCGTGGCGTCACGGCCCAGGATCATCTGGGCGGCGTCGCCGGGCAGTGCCTGCGTGGCCGCGAAGACCACGAGGGACACCGCCCAGAGCGTCAGCGCGCCGAAGAGGAGGCGGACGACGATGAGTCGGGTCATGGTGAGCTTTCGGTAGCGGTCGGTCGGGTCCGGGGAGCCGCTACTGCTCCAGCCAGGCCCGGTGGAACGCGTACGAGCCCAGCGGGTGGCCGGAGACGGCGGGCTCCAGGCCGTGCACGGCGGTGCTGTGGCCGTCGAGGAGGTTCACGAAGCCCCACACGATGTAGCCGCCCTCCTCGTACTCGACCCGCTGCGCCCGGCGGATCAGCTCGTTGCGCTCGTCGGGGTCCGCGGTGCGGCGGGCCTCCTCCAGGTGGCCGAGCCACTCCTCGTTCTCGCCCCACATGGTCTCGTTGTAGGGGGCTCCCACCACCGAGCCCTGCGCGGCCTGGGTGATGTAGTTGCGCGCGCTCCAGAAGTCCTGGCCGAAGGCGTAGGGGAAGCCCTCCTCCTCGTTCCAGTAGTCACTGGGGTTGACGCGGCGGAGCTCGACGGTGACCCCGGCCTCGCGGGCCTGCTCCTGGAAGACCTCCGCGGCGGCGACCACGCCCGCGCTGATGTCGGAGGTGACCAGCTCGACCTCCAGGCCGTCCTCGTGCCCGGCATCGGCCAGCAGCCGCCTGGCCTCCGCGATGTCCTGTTCCCGCTGCTCGAAGTCGTCCGGGTAGGACGGGTCCATCCGCGCGTACATGTCGTTGCCGACCTGGCCGTACCCGGCGAGGGCCTGGTCGATCATCTCCTGGCGGTCCACGATGAGCCGGAACGCCTGGCGGACGCGGACGTCGTCGAAGGGGGCCTGGTCCACCCGCATGGTGAACGGCAGCCACATGCCGGTCTCGGACTCCATGATCGCGAGGTCGGGGTTGCCCTCGATCACCGCCACCTGCGCGTGCGGGACCTGGGTGATGAGGTCCACGCTGCCGCTGTTGAGGGCGTTGACGCGTGCGTCGTCCTCGGGGAAGTCGACGATCTCCAGCTCGTCCGCGTAGGGCAGGCCCTCCTCGTGGTAGCCCTCGTGCCGCTCGAAGAGGCTGTACTCGCCCGCCACGAACTCGACGCTGCGGAACGGGCCGCAACCGACCGGGTCGGCGGGGTCGTACCCCTCGGGGACGACGCAGTTGTAGTACTCGGCGAGGGCCTCGGGCAGGGTGACCGTCGGCTCGGTGCAGCGGATGAGCACCGTGCGCCCGTCCAGGGCCTCCAGCCCGTCGGCGTCGACGCCGTCCATGTCGCCGGCGCCGCGCAGCGGGTTGTCGGGGTCCAGGATGCGCCGGAGGGAGAAGACGACGGAGTCCGCGGTGACGGGGGAGTCGTCGTGGAAGGTCAGGCCCTCCTTGAGCACGACGGTCCACTCCGTGGCGTCCTCGTTGGGCTCGACGGACTCGGCCAGGTTGTTCTCGATGGCGCCGTCGGCGGCGTAGCGCAGCAGCCCGGCGTAGAGCGCGAAGTTGCGGGCGATGTCCACGTTGTCGGTGGGGTCGTGCGCGTCCAGTGTGTCGTTGACCCCGCCTCCTGCGACGCCGACGCGCAGGCGCCCGCCCCGCTGGGGTTCACCCCCGCCCGAACCCCCGGAGCCGGAGTCCCCTCCGCAGGCGGCCAGGACCGGGGCGACGACGGCGCCGGCGGCGGAGGCCTTGAGGAGGGAGCGACGGCTGGGGGCGGAGAGAAGGGTGGGGCGGGGGCCTTCGGACAGGGACGACAAGGGACACCTCGTGTGGGGACGGGAACCGCAGGGCGTTCGAGGCCGGGGAGGGGCGGCGCCCGGGGAGGGGCGCGGCCCGGCATCGGACCTGATCGATACTTGTTCGCCCTTCACGGAGCGTCAAACGAGGTCGGAGGCGGTGCGGGCCGTGAACGCCGTGTTGCGGGGCCGTAACGGCGGAGAGAGGGGGGCGTCCCGCCGGAACCAGCTCTGGCCTGCGGGTTTCTGCGCCGTTCGGTGTGCGCTCCGAGCGGCGGTGTGCGCATGGCGCCCACCGCCGGTTCGCGGCGAACGACGCTCCGGGGGGCGTCCGGGTTGTGTTCCAATCGATGTCGCGGGGAAGCGAAACCGTGGTGTTTAGTGCGAGCAATTTCCGTTTTGTTGGCTTATGTGGCCATATGTCTGTTCAGGGGAAGGCGGTCGGTCCGGGGCGGGGTCCCGGTCCGGCCGGGCGGCCGGAGCCGCCTCCGGCCCACCCCGTCCGGGCGCGGCGGGGAGGGCCGCCCCGTGCCGGCGGGAAGCCCGTGGGCGGAGGGGCCTCCCGAGCTCGCCTCCGGCTGCGGGCGCCGCGGCGGGCGGCGTCCCGGCCGGTGCGCGGGAGCGCATATCGTTACTGGTCGTGTCCGTGTCGGGGGGACGGGCCGCCCGCGAGCGCATTGCCAACGTGTTACACCTCACATGGCCGACTCTGGGGTCCGGACTGTTTCCTTTGTCCTCATCGGGGATGACACGTGACGGGGTTTTGTGGCCAATACCAGGCGGGGTGAACCCAGGTGTGCTGTTCTGGACCCAGCACACCCTTGTCTAAGGTGAGTGCAGGCGGCGCAACCCGCGCGCCCGTCGCGGGTGATTGGAGTGACCGGATGGCTGAGGCGAGGCAACTCCGGGAATACGTGCCCGCGGAGGTACCGGGGAGCACGGTTCCGACCACACCGGGGTTCGAGACGGGCGACCTCACGGGAGGGTCCACCGACCACACGGTGTGGAGCTGTGCCGGGAACCTCACCGCGGTGCGGTCGATCCGCGCGCGCGTGCGCGAGTTCCTCACCCGCATGGGCCACACCGAGGGCGCGCTGGACGACGCCGAGCTGTCGGTCAGCGAGCTGGCGACCAACGCGCTGCTGCACTCCCGCTCCGGGCAGAGCGGAGGCGTCATGACGCTGTTCATCCGCTCCGACGCCGGACGCCTGCGCGTCGCCGTGGCCGACCAGGGCGAGCGCGACGGCGAGGGCGTCCACACGCGGGAGGACGGCGACGACTACGGCCGGGGCAAGCTCATCGTCGACAGCTGCGCCACCCGCAGCGGCGAGTACTGGAGCGAGGCCACGCACGTGGCCTGGTTCGAGATCGAGGACGGCCACGTGCCCGTCCCCGCCTTCGACGGCGAGTCCTCGGTCGCGGAGCTCACCGAGTCCGGGGACTGACCCCGGGCGGCCCCCTGCCCCCGGCGGCGCGCACGCCGCACACCGGGGCCGGAACCCGGCCCCGGCCCCCTTCAAGACCCTCAGTCGGCGCTGTCGGGGTACGGGAAGGCGACCCGCGCCGGCTCGGGCGCGCAGAGCACGGTCACCTGGCGCCCCTCGGGCGGGGGGCAGTCCGCGCCGGTCACCACGCAGGCCCCCGTCCACAGCGCCAGCGCCACCAGCGCCACCCGCGTGGCCTCGTCGCCCCGCTCGTCCACCGCCACGACGTCGTCGGCGGTCAGGTGCAGCAGGTTCCGCAGCTCGGAGAAGCGGGCCATCAGGTCGTTGTGCGGGTAGAGGGTGGTCAGCAGTCCGCCGCTGGTCTGCTCGTAGCCCAGGATGCCGTTGTCGAACAGCCCGCGCGCAGGGCTGTACCCGTTGCCGTCGGGGCTGGGCTGCAACAGGTCCTCGAAGGGCGTCGCCCCCAGGGACGGGCCGAAGGAGATGATCTGCCGCACCCGCGAGCGCTCGGCGAGTTCGAGGGCCGTCTGCGCCAGCTCGGGGCTGACCAGCAGCAGCCGGGCGTCGGTCTCGGTCAGGACGGCGCACTGGGTGTCCAGGTCGGACGCGGTCGACAGCGGCAGCGCCCGGCCGCCCACGGCCATCACCGTGTAGGTGGCCAGGAACCGGTCGGGTGAGACCGGCGCGAGAACCCCCACCACGTCGCCGAAGCACATGCCCCGGCGGCTCAGCCCGGCCGCGGCCTGCTCGACGGTGGCGGCGAACGTGAGCGCGTCCACCCGGTGTCCGGCGGTCCGCAGCGTCCCCGGCCGCGACGAGCGCAGCCGCAGCCGCTCGCACAGGCCGCCGGTCAGGGATCCGATCGGGTCGTCCCTACGCGGCAGATGGCGTCCCGGTCGCCCGGTTCCTGAAGACAGCCCTACCCCCATACGTACCCCCAGTCGGCCCATCCTGCGGTGGTGTCGCATTCCGGGCTCGTCACGCCCCCTCCACGTGGCGAGCCCGGAAGCGCGGCCCCGGGCGGTCGGTGCGACGTCCCTCCCCAGGACGCACCCCGCTCCGGCGCGGTTCCCCACCGGCCCCGGGAACCTTCCCGGGGCTGACGGTCCGCCGGGATCCCGGTGTTCGGCCCGGGCTCCGACGGCCGCTTCTGGGACTCACGGAATTGTGTCACGAGAGTGCCACGAACGTGATGTCCCATGGCTTGAACCCTAGCGCGTTCACAGTCAGATGCACATGCATATTGCTATGCAGATGCATATGTAGATTCTGGCCGCAGGGGAGAGAGCGCCCGCACGAGAGAGGGCGTAAGCGGGCAGACCGGGCGATCAGCCCGCTGCTCTGTGCTGCTCCATCCACGCCGTGATCTGCGCGCGTGAGTGGAAGCCCATCTTGCGGTTGATGTTGGCGACGTGCCTGGCCGCCGTCGACGGGGTGATGAACAGCGTCCGGGCGATCTCGGGGTTGCTCCGTCCCGAACTCACCAGCCGCGCGATCTCCAGCTCCCGCTTGGTCAACCGCTGCTGCGGGGTCACCGACTCGGGCGCCGGGACGGGCCCCTCCAAGGGCCGGCGGGCGCGACCGCGCCCCGGCGTCCGAGGTGCGGCGGACGGTGCGGGCGGGGGGGGGCGGCGGGCCCGGGCGGGGGGCGCACGCCCCCGGGGGCGCCGCGCCGCCGCCGGTCGCCCCCGGTGGGCGCGG
>NZ_JBEXSY010000118.1:0-8080 GCF_040613895.1 Nocardiopsis sp. NPDC006198
CGACCCTGCGCGAGCGCGTGGCCGGCGAGGGCGGCGAGCTCACGGTGGAGCGCAAGGACGGACGGTTCCTGACCGCCGCGAGCTTCCCGCGCACGGCCGACGGCGCCTCCCCCCTGCCGCACCGCCCCGCACCGACACGGAAGGACGACCGATGACCACCGTGGTGCTCGCCGACGACGAGGCCCTGCTCCGCAAGGCGCTGGCCGCGCTGCTCCCCATGGAGGGGGAGATCACCGTGCTCGCCGAGGCGGAGGACGGGGAGGAGGCCGTGGAGGCCACGCTCCGCCACCGGCCCGACGTGCTCGTCGTCGACCTGGAGATGCCCGGGACGGACGGGCTCGGGGCCGTCGCGGCGATCCGCCGGGAACTCCCGGACCAGGTGATCCTCATGCTGACCCGGCACGCCAGGCCCGGGGTTCTGCGCAAGGCCCTGCGGCTGGGGGTCCAGGGCTTCGTCAGCAAGTCGGCGGAGCCGGCGCACATCGCCTCGGTCGTCGCGACCCTGCACGGGGGCAAGCGGTGGATCGACCCGGACGTGTCCGCGCTCGCCGTCATCGACGACTGCCCGCTCACCGACCGGGAGGTGGACGTCCTGCGGGCGACCGGCGAGGGGTACTCGGCCGCCGACATCGCCGCCCGGCTGCACCTGGCGGAGGGCACGGTGCGCAACTACCTCTCGAACGCCATGCAGAAGACCCAGACGCGCACCAGGCACGAGGCGGCCAGGTACGCGCGCGAGCACGACTGGCTGTAGCGGCCCGGACGGACACGCCCGCGGTTCCGGCGGGCACGGCCGCCGTCGGGCGCCCGCCCGGGACCGGACCGTGTCCGCGGCCCCGGGCGGCGGGAGCCGGGCAGGGTGGGGGAGGCGGAGCGCGCCGGTCCGCACACCGGATCCCGGCCGCCCCCGGGTCGTGGACCCGGGGTTTCCCGTTCGCCGGGCGGGTGCGCCGCTCCGGAGGGCGAACAAATACCGAACAGCCGGACAAGCCGCTCGGGGGCCGCAGGGAAAACGGGGAACCTGGCCGACCAGGTCGTCGTCAGGGGCATGGCCAACGCCAGATCGACTCCACATCGTGATATCACAAACACAGAAAGTAGCGATGTCGGCCGTTTGCGGTCTCCCGTGACCGGCCGCACCGCCTCCGACCCGTCACTCCGCGGCCGCTCTCGCCCGCTGTCCGTCGCCCGACCCGCCCGAGGCGCGGCACAGCACCCGCGGACCGTTCGGCATCACGCCCCGCGACCGGCCCCGGTCGATATCCCTGAACTCGTGGAGAAGACACCCTTGACCCAGATCTGCCGTCCCCCGGTGTCACCGGGGCGCGTCACACCTCCGTCCGGCACTTCCCACCGGGCGCCGCGGCGGCACCGCGGCGCCTCCTCCGAGACCCGCACGCGTCCGCCACGCCGCACCCGCCGCGAGGGGGCGCGCCGTGAAGCGTGAGGCCGTCGTCACCGGCGTGGGCGTGGTCGCCCCCGGGGGCATCGGCGCCACCGCGTTCTGGGACATGCTCACCGCGGGTCGCACCGCCACCCGGGGCATCACCCTGTTCGACCCGGCGGGCTACCGCTCCCGGATCGCCGCCGAGGTCGACTTCGACCCCGCCGCGCACGGCCTGGACGAACAGCTGACCGCGCGCATGGACCGGTACGTCCAGTTCGCCGCCGTCGCAGCCGCCGAGGCCCTGGCCGACAGCGGCGCCCCACTGGCCGGCGTCCCGCCCTGGCGCGTCGGGGTGAGCATGGGCACGGCGGTCGGCGGCACCACCCGCCTGGACCGGGAGTACGCGGTGACGAGCCGCGGCGGCGCGGACTGGGTGGTCGACCACACCGCCACCGCGCCCCACTCGCACCTCGCGCTGATGCCGAGCACGCTCTCCGGGGAGATCGCGGAGCTGGTCGGCGCCCGCGGCCCGGTGCGCACGGTCTCCACCGGGTGCACGTCCGGGCTGGACGCGGTGGGCTACGCCGCCCAGGCCGTCGAGGACGGCCTCGCGGACGTGGTCGTCGCCGGGGCGGCCGAGTCGCCGATCTCGCCCATCGCCATGGCCTGCTTCGACGCCATCAAGGCGACGTCGGACAGCAACGACGACCCGGGGCGCGCCTCCCGGCCCTTCGACCGCCACAGGAACGGCTTCGTCATGGGCGAGGGCGCGGCCGTCCTCGTCCTGGAGGAGGCGTCGGCCGCGCGGCGGCGCGGCGCCCGCGTCCGCTGCCGGGTGGCGGGCTTCGCCAACCACGGCAACGCCTTCCACATGACCGGCCTGCGGCGCGAGGGGACGGAGATGGCGCGCGCCGTCACCACCGCGCTGGACCACGCCCGGCGCTCCGCCACCGACGTGGACTACGTCAACGCGCACGGGTCGGGGACCGTGCAGAACGACAGGCACGAGACCGACGCCGTCAAGCGCGCGCTCGGCGAGCACGCCCGCCGGGTCCCCATGACCTCGATCAAGTCGATGGTGGGGCACTCGCTCGGCGCGATCGGCTCGATCGAGCTCGTGGCCTGCGTCCTGGCCATGGACACCGGCGTGGTCCCGCCCACGGCCAACCTGGCCACACCCGACCCCGAGTGCGACCTCGACTACGTCCCGGTGACCGCGCGCGAGCACAGGACCGACGTGGTGCTGTCCGTGGGCAGCGGTTTCGGAGGGTTCCAGTCGGCGGTCGTCCTGGACCGGGGAGAGTGAGGAGCGGCCATGACCATGGTGATCACGGGCCTGGGCACGGTGTCCCCGGCGGGAACGGGCACCGACGCCTACTGGGCCGCGCTGGTGGAGGGGCGGACGCTCCTGACGCCGATCCCCGACGTCGGCGCCCGGGGCTACCCGGTCCGCCTCGGCGGCAGGGTCCCCGGGTTCGACCCGTACGAGCACATCGAGGGCCGCTACGTCGTCCGGACCGACGCGTTCAGCTGGTTCGCGATGGTGGCCTCCGACGAGGCCCTGCGTGACTCGGGGGTCGACGTCGCCGCAGACCCCTACGCCACGGGGGTGCTCATCTGCAGCGGCAGCGGCGGCAACGAGTTCGGCCAGCGCGAACTGGCCGCCCTGTGGGGGCGGGGGCCGGAGTTCGTCGGCCCCTACCAGTCCATCGCCTGGTTCTACGCGGCCAGCACGGGCCAGGTGTCGATCAGCAACGGCCTCAAGGGCATGTGCGGTGTGCTGACCACCGACGAGCCGGGCATGCTCGACGCCCTGGGGCAGAGCCGGCAGGCGCTCCGGCGCGGAACCCCGGCGATGCTGGTCGGCGGCAGCGACGCGGCGCTGGGCTCGCCGTTCGCCCTGGCCACCCAGCTGGGCAGCGGGGTCCTGAGCGAGGGCGGCGACCCCGGCACGGCGTACGCGCCCTTCACGGAGGGGGCGTGCGGCTTCGTCCCGGCGGAGGGCGCGGCCGTCGCGCTGGTGGAGGACGCGGCCACCGCGCGGGCGCGCCGGGCCAGGGTGCGGGCCGTCGTCGCGGGCCACGCGAGCACGTTCGGCGGCGTCGGCGCGTTCGACCCCGGCGGTGAGGGCCTCCTGCGCGCGGCCGAGGAGGCGATGCGCCGCGCCGGGGTGGGCCCGGAGGGGGTGGACGTCGTCTTCGCGGACGCCGTCGGCCTCCCCAAGGCCGACGCCGACGAGGTCGCGGCGCTGCGGCGGCTCTTCCCCGACGGCGTGGCCGTCACCGCGCCGAAGGCGGGCTTCGGCCGGGCCTACGCCGGGGCCGGCGCCCTGGACGTGGCCGCCGCGGTGCTGAGCCTGGAACACCAGGTCGTTCCCCCCACCCCCCACGTACCGGACGCGCCCCTGGGCCTGGACCTGGTCACCAGGGTCGCCCGCCCCGCACGCCTGCGCTCCGCGCTGGTGCTGTCCCGGGGCGTGGGCGGCGGGAACTCCGCGCTCGTCCTCCAGCATCCCGACCACGTCTGACACACGACAACAAGGAGACCCATGGCCGAGAGCCGCATCACGATCGAGGAACAGGTGGAGCTGATCTCCGCCTGCGCCGGGATCAGGACCGACGTCGAGACGGCGTCCTCGCAGACCTTCGACGAGCTGGGGGTCGACTCCCTCGGCGTCCTCGGCATCGTGGCCGAGATCGAGCGCCGCACCGGCCTCAAGCTGGGCGCCGACGCGGAGCAGGCGCCCTCCCCCGCCGCACTCGTGGCCCTGGTCAACGGGGACGTCCCCGCCCACATGGAAGGAGCGTGACGGCCGTGCCCTCGCGTACCGAGAACAGCATCGTCATCGACGCCCCCCTCGACCTGGTCTGGGAGATGACCAACGACCTGGGCGAGTGGACCGGTTTCTTCCCCAAGTACGCCGAGGTGGAGGTCCTGGAGAGGGAGGGGGACACCGTCCGGTTCCGGATCACCAAGTTCCCGGACGACCAGGGCCGCGTGTGGAGCTGGGTGTCCGAGCGCGTCATGGACCGCGCCGCGGGCGAGGTGCGCGCCCGGCGCGTGGAGACCGGGGCGTTCGAGTTCATCAACCTGCACTGGACCTATGAGGAGGTCTCGGGCGGGGTCCTCATGACCTGGCGCAACGAGTTCACCATGAAGCCCGACTCGCCCTACAGCGACGAGCAGATCACGGCCAACATCAACCGGGAGGCCCCGGTCGAGATGGGGCTGATCAAGAAGAGGGTCGAGGCGAGGGCGATGGCGATGGCGGAGAACCCCGTCGCCTGACCGGGTCCGGGCCCGGGGGCCTTCGGAACGGCGCGGCCCCGGCGGTCGCGCCGGCGCCCGGAGGCCCCCGCGTCCGCCGGGCCGCAGGACGGCCCGGCGGGACGGGCCGGGTCAGCGGCGGTGTCCGGGGGCCCGCGCCAGCACCGCCTTCTGGAGGGCCTCCAGGGGACCGGCGCGGAACCGGCGCAGCCACAGCGTGGAGGCGGTGAGGAGCAGCGCGCACAGCGCCGCCCACAGGCCCATCACCCACCAGGGGCCCGAGTCGGCGAGGCGGGTGGCCAGGCCCAGGCCGAAGCCGTGGAGGACCAGCACGCAGACGAGGTTCTGCGCCACGTAGCCGCTCATGGCCGTCCTGCCGAGGGACGACACCGCCGTGACCGCGCGGCCCCCGGGGTTCGCCCGGTCCAGCACCCAGCCGACCGCGCCGATCACGCCGAGCGCCACCACCGGGGCGGCGACGTAGCGGTCCAGGAGGGCCAGCCCGGGCCCGGCCAGGTTCGTGGCCAGGTTGAGCGGCACCCCGACGCCCAGGCCCCACACGAGCAGGCGGCCCCGGATGCGGCGGCCGGCGGCGTCGTCCCCGAACGCCCCGGCGCGGAACAGCCGCACGCCCAGCAGGAACATGAACACCATCAGGGCGAAGGTGAGGATCGGCTCGGCCCGGAAGAGGAGCACGTGGTCGAGCCGGAAGGCGACCTGGTCCAGGTAGCTCCCGTGGGCGTAGAGGTCCACGACCTCGGGCGGGGGCTCCCCTCCCGCCGTGGCCGGGTCGAGGACCATCACCGCGGTGAGGAGCCCGATGAGGGCCGCGTGCAGGGCCGCCGCCGTCCACATCACGGCGTCCCGCGCCCTCCGGGAGCGGGTCAGCAGCCAGGCGACCACCAGGGACGTGACCGCGTAGCCCATGAGGACGTCGGCGGCGAAGACCAGGGTGAAGTGCACGAGGCCCTCGGTGAACAGGAACAGCGCCCGCCACTTGTAGGGGCCGGGCCAGCGCTCCCCCCGCCGGGCCGCCGAGCGGAACTGGATCGCCAGGCCCACGCCGAACAGCAGGGTGAGCAGGGCGAGGAACTTGCCGTTGGCGAGGAAGAGGAACAGCCCCTCCCCCAGGGAGGCCGCGGACGGCGACTCCCGGAAGTCGGCGAGGGTGACGAGGGCTTCCGCCCCGAACAGGAAGCTCGCCTCGGAGCCGGGGGCGGTGAACAGCCACACGTTGGTGGCGAGGGTGCCCATGATGGCGACGCCCCGGAGGACGTCGAGCAGGGGGAGGCGCGCCCCCGCCCGGGCGGGGGTCCCGGTCTGCGGATCGGTGGTGGTCATGCGGACATCCCAGCTCTCGGTCGGACGTGGGTCACGGGCTCTCGGGGTCCGTGAAGAGCCGGTCGACGTAGGTGGTGAGGGAGGCGAGGACCGGGGCCTCGGCGAAGTCCCCGCCGGTGACGAGGTGGTGCACGGTCAGGCCGTCCACGAAGGCGACGAGGGCGGCGGCCTCCGCGCGGGCGTCCGTGCCGGACGGCAGCTCGCCCGCCCGCAGGCCCTCGCCGAACGCCTGCTCGAACGCGTCGACGAGCTGCCGCGTCGTGGCCCTGTGCAGCCGGGACATCTCCGCGTCGGCCATGGTGGCCGGCAGGAACTCCAGCCAGACGGTGAGTTCCAGGCGCCGCTCGTCGTCGAGGGGGAGGAGGGTCTCCGCCGCGCGGAGGACCCACTCCCGGACGGTGGCGGGCCCCTCGCCCGCGGCGAGTGCCACGAGGCGGGCCTCGCCCTGCTTGTACATGTACTCCACCCCGAACCGGAGCAGCTGGGACTTGGTGCGGAAGTAGCTCTGCACCAGCCCGACCGACACCCCGGCCTCGTCGGCGACGTCGGCGAGGGTGGTCCTCGCCAGTCCCCGCCTCCCCACCGAGCGCAGGAGTGCCCGGGCGACCTGTCGTCGCCGCTCGTCGTGGTCCGCCGTTCTCGCCATGAAAAAATAATACGACACTATTTTTAATATGGCGACAGGTCCCGTGGCCGGGACCGGCCGCGCCGCCCCCGGGACCGCGCGGCCACCGGCGCCGGGCGACCGCGTCGCGGCGCCCGTGACGCCCGCCACGGACTCCGCGAACGCCCGGGACCTGCGCTTGTGATGCAATAACAACGGGTTCGTGAACCCGCGAGGGATCCCGAGACCGGCAACAGCACATCGACAGAGGGAGGTTGGTCCCCCATGACCGACCGCGCGTACGTGATCGCAGGATCGGAGGCCACCGGCGGCGCCGGCATCCAGGCCGACCTCAAGGCCTTCCAGGAGCTCGGCGTCTACGGGATGGGGACGATCACCTGCATCGTCTCCTTCGACCCCGGCAACGGCTGGGGCCACCGGTTCGTCCCCGTCGCCCCGAACGTCATCGCCGACCAGATCGAGGCGGCGACCGCCTGCCACGACCTGGACGTGGTGAAGATCGGCATGCTCGGCACCCCCGACACCATCGACGTGGTCGCCGAGGCCCTCCGGCGGCAGCCGTGGCGGCACGTGGTCCTGGACCCGGTCCTGATCTGCAAGGGCCAGGAGGCGGGCGCGGCCCTGGACACCGACAAGGCGCTCACCGCCCAGATCCTCCCGCTGGCCACGGTGATCACCCCCAACCACTTCGAGGCGCGCACCCTCGCGGGCATGGAGCGCATCGACTCCGTGGACGACCTGGTCGAGGCCGCCCGCCGCATCCGCGAACTCGGCCCGGAGCACGTGGTCGTCAAGGGCGGCACGGAACTCCCCGGCCCGGACGCGGTGGACGTGTACTTCGACGGCGAGGAGGTGACGGTCCTCAGCGCCCCGAAGATCGGCGAGGAGCGCGTGAGCGGCGCCGGGTGCACCTTCGCCGCCGCGATCACCGCCGAACTGGCCAAGGGCGCCGAGGTGGGCGCCGCCGTCGCGACCGCGAAGGCGATGGTCCGCGAGGGGATCGAGAGGCGGCTGACCACGCACGCCCCGTTCGCCTCGGTGGTGCCGATCGCCCCGCGCGGCTGACGCGCACGGCCTCCCGACCCAGGATTTCAGGAGAATTCGTCCCCTTTGGGAAGATTTTTTCTGCGGATCATGATTGGGAGCCGCCACAGCGGTGAGGGCAGGGACCAGGACCGAATGCCCAGCAGGAGGTTGACATGTCCGAGCAGAACCGCGCCGGCAACAAGGCCGACGAGTACAAGGGCAAGGCCAAGGAGTCCCTCGGCAAGGCCACCGGCAACGAGCAGTGGCAGGCCGAGGGCAAGACCGAGAAGACCACGTCCAAGCTCAAGCAGGCCGGTGAGAAGGCCAAGGACGCCCTCACCTCGGACAAGAAACCCAAGGCTCCGTAGGGCCCGCGCGGACGGCGGGGGCGGGGCGGCCCCCGGCGGGCCCGGCGCCCCCCCGGGGCGGGGCGG
>NZ_JBEXSY010000119.1:0-7574 GCF_040613895.1 Nocardiopsis sp. NPDC006198
GGGTGGGCGCGGGGTGGGGCGGGGGCGCGCCCGCCCCCCCGGCGGCCCCCCGCCGGGGGCGGGGTGCGGCCCGTGGGCCGCACCCCCGAGCCGTGCCGGAGCCTTTCCGCCTCAGGCGGCGCCGGAGTCCGGCTCGAAGCGCACCACCACCGACTTCGACGTCGGGGTGTTGCTCACCTCCGCCGTGGAGTCCAGCGGGACCAGCACGTTGGTCTCCGGGAAGTAGGAGGCCGCGCACCCGCGCGCCGTCGGGTAGTGCACCACCCGGAAGTGCGCCGCGCGCCGCTCCCGACCGTCCCGCCACTCGCCCACCAGGTCGGTGTAGGAGCCGTCCTCCAGCCCCAGCTCGCGTGCGTCCTCCGGGTTGACCAGCACGACCCGGCGGCCGTCCTTGATGCCCCGGTACCGGTCGTCGAGGCCGTACACGGTGGTGTTGTACTGGTCGTGCGAGCGCAGCGTCTGCAGCAGCAGCCGCCCCTGCGGCACCTCCGGCGCGTACGTGCCGTTGACCGTGAAGTTCGCCAGGCCCGTCTCGGTGGGGAAGCGCCGGTCGTCGCGCGGCGCGTGCGGCAGGGTGAACCCCGCGGGCTTGCGCGCACGGGCGTTGAAGTCCTCGAACCCCGGCACGACCGCCGCCACGTGGTCGCGGACCCGGTCGTAGTCGAACAGCTCCGACCACGCCACGGGCTCCTCGCCCAGCACCCGCCGGGCCAGGTCGGAGATGATGTCGACCTCCGAGCGCATGCCCTCCGACAGGGGCGGGAGCACCCCGTGGGAGGCGTGCACCTTGCCCATCGAGTCCTCCACGGTCACCCACCGGGGCTCGCCGTCGCGCAGGTCGCGGTCGGTGCGCGCGAGCGCGGGCAGGATCAGCGCCCGCGTCCCCGTCACCACGTGCGAGCGGTTCAGCTTGGTGGACACGTGCACCGTCAACCCCACCCGGCGCATCGCTTCCTCGGTGACCAGGGTGTCGGGCGTGGCCGCCACGAAGTTGCCGCCCATCGCGAAGAACACCCGCACGTCGCCGTCGGCCATCGCGCGGATGGCGTTGACGGTGTCGTGGCCGTGCTCGCGCGGGGGCTCGAACCCGAACTCCGCGCCCAGGGCGTCCAGGAACGCCTCCGCGGGGCGCTCGAAGATCCCCATCGTCCGGTCGCCCTGCACGTTGGAGTGGCCGCGCACCGGGCACACGCCCGCGCCCGGGCGCCCCACGTTGCCGCGCAGCAGCAGGAAGTTGACGACCTCGCGGATGGTCGGCACCGAGTGCTTGTGCTGGGTCAGGCCCATCGCCCAGCACACGATGATCCGCTCCGACCCGGTGACCATCTCCGCGATCCGCTCGACGAGCTCCCGCTCCAGGCCGGTGGCCCTCTCGACCCGGGGCCAGAACTCCTCGTCCGGCTCGGCCAGCAGGTCCTTGGAGAACTCCTCGAACCCGTGCGTGTGGGTGGCGATGAAGTCGCGGTCCAGGACCTCCTCCCCGCGCTCCTGCGCCTGCAGCAGCAGCCGGTTGACCGCCGAGAACAGGGTGAGGTCGCCGCCCAGACGGATCTGTGCGAACAGGTCGGTGAGCTCCGTGCCGCGCCCGAGCAGGCCGCCCGCCTTCTGCGGGTTGCGGAACTCGCGCATGCCCGCCTCGGGCAGGGGGTTGACGGTGATGATCCGGGTCCCGGAGCGCTTGGCCTTCTCCAGGGCGGAGAGCATCCGGGGGTGGTTGGTGCCGGGGTTCTGCCCGGCGACGATGATCAGGTCGGCCTTGCGCAGGTCCTCCAGGGAGACACTGCCCTTGCCCACGCCCAGCGTCTCGGTGAGGGCGGAGCCCGACGACTCGTGGCACATGTTGGAGCAGTCCGGCATGTTGTTCGTGCCGAGCTGCCGGGCGAACAGCTGGTAGAGGAAGGCGGCCTCGTTGCTGGTGCGGCCCGAGGTGTAGAACACGGCCTCGTCGGGGGAGGACAGCCCCCGCAGGTCCTCGGCGACCAGGTCCAGGGCGCGGTCCCAGCTCACCGGCTCGTAGTGGGAGGCGCCCTCGGCCAGGTACATGGGCTGGGCGAGGCGGCCCTGCTGCCCCAGCCAGTAGCCGGAGCGCTCGGCCAGTTCGGCGACCGGGTGCTCGGCGAAGAACTCGGGCGTCAGGGCCCGGGAGGTGGCCTCCTCGGCGACCGCCTTGGCGCCGTTCTCGCAGAACTCCGCCGTGTGCCGCTTGTCGCCCTCGGGCCAGGCGCAGCCGGGGCAGTCGAAGCCGCGCTTCTGGTTGATCGCGAGCATGGCCGGCAGCCCGCGCCGGACCCCGGCCTGTTCACCGACGTGGCGGACGCTGTTGAGCACGGCGGGCATGCCCGCCGCGCTGGTCTTGGGCGGGCCCACCGTGGGGGAGTCCTGGGCGGGATCGTGCTGTACGGAGTTCTGGTGTCTCACACTTCGCATTGTGGCATCGCGTCCCGTGGCACCGTGACGCCGGGGGAGCGGCCCGGCCGGTCAGGGGCGGTGCGGCCCTCCGCGCACGCCGGGGGCGACCCCGCGCAAGGTGCCGCCGCGGCCGGGAGGGCTGCCGCTCCGCGCGCTGTATGTATCGTGACATAAATCTGTATTTTCGACTTCTTTGCTTTAGTGGCTTTTGGAGTTTTTGTCGGCTCACTATCACGGATGTTTTTGCCTGGGAACGCCTTTCGGGATACTGGCCGGAACGGGCCCTGGGGGATTGCCGGTCTCCGGGTGCGGGCATCTCCCTGGAGCGACGGTCCCGGGGTCGGAGGAAAAGGATTCCCGCTATCCTTTCCCGTTGGCGGCGGGTGAACCGGCGGTTTCCCCACTCCCCGTTCCACTGGTTCTGCTGCTTCGGACCAGATGTCGCACCGCGTAGTTCCTCGAATGGTTCAGTGCAGCATTCCAAGCGAACAGAGACGGGTGTCATGGCTCACTGGAAGAACATTCCCGGTAAACTCACGAAGATCTCGGCGGGTTCCCGGAGCAATGTGTGGGGGGTCAACTCCGCCGGCGCGATCTATCGTTTCACGAATGACGACGCCAACCCCTGGGTCAAGGTCCCCGGGGGGCTGACGGACATCAGTGCTGCTGCGGACGGCACGGTGTGGGGTGTCAATGCGAACAGTCAGATCTACCGTTACACGGGTGATCAGGGTTCGTCCCACTGGAAGAACATCTCCGGCGGTCTGACGGGAATCTCGGCGGGTTCCCGGAGCAATGTGTGGGGGGTCAACTCCGCCGGCGCGATCTATCGTTTCACGAATGACGACGCCAACCCCTGGGTCAAGGTCCCCGGGGGGCTGACGGACATCAGTGCTGCTGCGGACGGCACGGTGTGGGGTGTCAATGCGAACAGTCAGATCTACCGTTACACGGGTGATCAGGATTCGTCCCACTGGAAGAACATTCCTGGCGGTCTGACGAGGATCTCCGTCGGTTCCCGGAGCAATGTGTGGGGGGTCAACGCCAACGGCGGCATCTATCGTTTCACGAATGACGACGCCAGTCCGTGGGTCAACATCCCCGGCGGCCTGACGGAGATCAGCGCGGCCGAGGACGGCACGGTGTGGGGCGTCAACGCCGACGGCGCCATCTACCGCTACACCGGTGACCAGCCCTAGGGCCCGAGTGCGACGGGTGTGCCCCGCGGCGGACCGCCGCGGGGCACACCCCGGACCACCGCGGCCCCGTCGGCCCTGACGCCGTGTTCCCCGCGCGGGCGGGGCGCGCACCACCGGAGCCGGCCCGGGCCTGCCACGTACCCCGCGCACGCGGGGACGTTCCCGCTCCGGCGACCGGTCCGGTCGAAAACCCCTGGCGGAACGGGCTCGTCCGACAGCACACTGCGGCGATGTACTCCGACGCCGACACGGCCGCCCTCTACGACGTCCTCAACCCCTGGGACCCGAGCGACGACTTCTACCTCTCCCACGTCATGGCCTCCGCGTCCGTCCTGGACGTGGGCTGCGGCACCGGAACGCTGCTGCACCGCGCCCGCGAGAACGGGCACGGCGGCCGGCTCTGCGGGCTGGACCCCGATCCCGGCGCGCTCGCCCGGGCACGCGTGCGCGACGACGTCGCCTGGGTCGGGGGCCGCGCCGAGGAGATGACGTGGGACCGCGAGTTCGAGCTCGCGGTCATGGCCGGCAACGCCTTCCAGGCCCTCGTGTCCGACAGCGAACTCCGCTCCTCGCTCGCCGCGATCCGGAGGGCGCTGGTCCCCGGCGGGAGGTTCGTGTTCGGCACCCGCAACCCCTTCGCCCGCGCCTGGGAGCGCTGGACCCCGGACAACGCCGCCGACGTGGTCGACCACCGGGGCCGCGCGCTGCGCGTGTCGCACCGGGTCGGGTCCGTGGAGGGCGACGTGGTCACGTTCTCCGAGACCATCGCGACCAGGGAGGGCGAAACGCTCCGGGCCGACAGGGGGCGCCTGCGGTTCCTCGGCCCGGAGGGCGTCGACGCCTTCCTGCGCGGTGCCGGACTGGAGGTCGAGGAGCGCCACGGCGACTGGTGGCGGGGCCCGTTCACGGCCGGGAGCACCGACATCGTCACCGTCGCCCGGGCGGTCGGCGGCTGAGGACCGCGCCCGGCCCCGCCCCCGGGTGTCCGGACGGCCGAGCGGACACCCGGACGGAGCCACCCGCACCCGGGAACCGGGGCGTCGCCGACTCCGGCGGGCGCGGGGCCGGTGCCGACGGGGCCGAGCCGCTCGCACCGGGACCCGGTCTTCGGGCGGCCCGCCCCAGGGACCGCTGCGCGGGGACGCGCCTCGGCCCGGATGTCGGTGCCGGGTCCTAGGCTCCCCGCATGAACGCACTCTGGCCGACCGTGCACACCGAACGGGCCGCACTCGCCGCCGACCTCGCGGACCTCACCGACCGGCAGTGGGCCGCGGAGTCCCTGTGCACCGGGCTGAGCGTCCGCGAGGTCCTCGCCCACCTGGCGTCGGCCGCCGGGCTGAGCTGGGCCCGGTGGATAGCGGGGGTCATTCGCTGCCGGTTCGACTTCGACAAGCAGGTGGAGATGCGCCTGGCCGAACAGCTCGGAGGGAGTCCGGCCGAGACCCTGGAGAACTTCCGCCGCGTCGCGGCCAACACGACCACCCCCGTCGGCCCGGTCGTGGCGTGCCTGGGCGAGACCGTCGTCCACGGGGAGGACATCCGCCGCCCCCTGGGGATCGGCCGGGCCTACCCCGTCGACACGCTCACGCGCCTGGCCGAGTACTACAGCGGCACCGATCTCGTGGTCGTGGCCAAGGGGAGGATCGGCGGGCTGCGCCTGGCCGCCACGGACGGCCCCTTCGCCACCGGCTCCGGTCTCCCGGTCTCCGGGCCGACCCTGGCGCTCGTCATGGCGATGACCGGCCGCGCGGCGTACTGCGACGACCTGGAGGGCGAGGGCGTCGCGGTCCTGCGCGAACGCTGCTGAGGCGGGCCCGCCCGAGCCGCGTCGGCCGGGTCGCCGGGCGGCTGCCGGACCGGCCCCGGCTCCGCGCCCGGTCAGTTGACGGCGACCGGGGTCCCGTCCGTCATCTTCAGCAGCTCCGCGTAGTCGGTGGGGAAAATGGTGTTGGGGGTGCCGCCGGCCGCCCACAGCCGCGGGTACTCCTCCAGCGCGGTGTCCACGACCGTCTCGACGGGCGCCGGGTGGCCCACGGGGGCCACCCCGCCGATCACCTGGCCGGTGGCGGCGCGCACCTCCCCGGGCTCGGCCCGCCTGATGGCCTGCCTGCCCAGGCGCCCGGCCAGCAGGGCCACGTCCACCCGGTGCCGACCGCTCGTCATCACCAGCAGCGGGCTCCCGTCGGCCATGAACACCAGGCTGTTGGCGATCGCCCCGACCTCGCAGCCCAGCGCCTCGGCCGCCTCCGCCGCGGTGCGGGTCGACGCGGGCAGTTCCCGCACCCGGTCCCGCGCCCCGAACCGGGCGAGCGCCTCGGCCACCTGTCGACTGCGCTCCGGCAGGTTCTTCCCGTCCGCCATCTGCATCTCCCCGTACTCGGTCCGTGGGAAAGGGTGTGCTCCAGGATGGCAGGCTACGCCCGCGCGCCCCCGCCGGTCCCGGCGGCCGGTGAAGGGGCGCCGGACACCCCGGCCCCGGGCGTCCCGCGCCTAGGCTGTCGGGGTGCGCGTACGGAACCGTTGGACCGTCCTCTCCGTCAGCATGGTGGCGCAGGTGGCCAGTGTGTCCGCCATGTTCGGCGTCCCCCTCGTGCTCCCGCAGCTGAGGGACGCCTTCGGGGTCACGACCGCGCAGGCGGGGATGCTGGCGGGGCTCCCTTCCCTGGGACTGCTCCTCACCCTCCTGTTGTGGGGCGTGGTGATCGACCGGGTCGGGGAGCGGTCGACGATGGCGCTGAGCCTGGTCCTCACGGCGGCTGCGCTCGGCGCGCTCCGGCTCGTCACGGACGTGTGGGGCGCGGCGGTGGTCCTGGCGCTCGTGGGCGCGGTCGGCGGTCCGGTCAACGCGGCCAGCGGCCGACTGGTCCTGTCCCGGTTCGACGCGGGGGAGCGGGGCCTGGCCATGGGGGTCCGCCAGTCGGCGCTCCCGCTGGGCGTGGGGCTCTCCGCCCTGGTGCTGCCCGGCGCCGCCGACGCGTGGGGGTTCGTCGCGGCGATGACGCTCCCGGCCGCGCTCGCGCTCCTGGCGGTGCCGCTCCTGCTGGCCGTGGCGCCGGGCCCGCCCCCGCACCGGCCCGCGCGCGGACACGCGCCCCGAGGCGGGGAGGCGGCGCCTCCCGCCGCCGGGTCGCCGTACCGGCGCCGCCCGATCTGGCGGGTGCACGGCGTGAGCATGCTCCTCGGCGTCCCCCAGGTCGCGCTGATGACGTACGCGGTGGTCTACCTCGTGCAGGAACAGGGGTGGGGTGCGCCCGCCGCGGGCGCGGTGGTCGCGGCGGCCCAGGTGCCGGGCGCCGCGGGACGCCTGCTGCTCGGGATCCGGTCGGACCGGACCGGCGACCGGATGCGGCCGGTGCGGTGGCTGGCGGCGGTCTCCGGGGTCTGCCTGGTCCTCCTCGCCCTCCTGCCCGGGGTCTGGGACCGGACGGCCGTGCCCCTGCTGCTGGCCTGCCTCGTGCTGACGATGTGGCACAACGGCCTGACCTTCACCGCCGTCGCCGAGATCGCCGGGACCGCGTGGGCCGGACGGGCTCTGGCCGTGCAGAACTGGCTCCAGGCCGTCAGCACCACGCTCACGCCGGTCCTCATGGCCGCGGTGATCACCACCGCGGGGCTGCCCGCCGTGTTCGCGGTGAGCGCGGTCTTCTCGGCCGCCGCGGTCGCGGTGGCGCCGGGTGCGCGCACCCGGGGGTGATCCCCTCCGGCCGCCCGGAGGTCCCGCCCGGGTCCCCCTGCCGTGTCGCGACGGAACCGGAGGGGGAGGGCCCGGCCCGCGAACCCCCGGCGTTTCCCCCGCGCACGCCGCGTGTCGGGCGCCCCGGGGCGGTCGAGGGGCTGGGGGACGTAGCCCGCGTGGCGGCGTGCCCGGACGTCCTCCGAGGCCGCCGCCGGGGCCGGCGCTCCGCGACGGGCGAGGGACACATCCAGTACCGGGACGCCAGGGAGGTGCTCACCGACGAGCAGATC
>NZ_JBEXSY010000120.1:0-7225 GCF_040613895.1 Nocardiopsis sp. NPDC006198
CCCAACCTCCCACCACGGGGGCGACACCACCCCCCCCCCCTCGGGCGCGGCGGGGCCGGCCCCCGCGGGGGCCGCCCCCGCGGCGGACCGGCCGCTGCTCCGGGGACGCCCGCGCGGGCGTCCCCGGAGCGCGCGCCGTGGCTCCGCGACGCCCGGCGGTGACTCCCGGGGACGACCGGAGGAGGCCGAGGCGGCGCACGGCTTCAAAGTCTCCGCGGATTTCTTGTGCCGGTCCACAGGCGACGCGGGGCCCCGTCGCCGATACGTTTCCACTGGCAGCGAGTACATCCAGCCAGGGAGACGTCGTGAACTTGCTCATCACCGGAATCACCACCCAGTCCTCCATCGCGTACGCGATCACGGAGGAGGCCATGCGCCAGGGGCACTCGGTGATCCTCACCAACCCGCCGGGGCGGCCCCTGTCGATCCTGGAACGGGTCGCCAAGCGGCTGCCCGCCGAGCCCGTCGACATCCTTCCCATGGACGTCACCGACCCCGAGCAGATCAGCGCCACCGCGAAGGCCGTGGCCGAGCACTGGGACCACGTGGACGGCGTCCTGCACGCCATCGCCTACGCCCCCGAGTCCGCGCTGGGCGGCAACTTCCTCAACACCGCCTGGGAGGACGTCGCCACCGCGGTCCACGTCTCCGGGTTCTCGCTCAAGGCCCTCGCCGTCGGGTTCCGCGAGCTGATGGCGGCCGCCCCCGACGGCTCCGGGGTGGTCTCCCTGACCTTCGACGCGAGCGTCGCCTGGCCCGTCTACGACTGGATGGGCTCCGCCAAGGCCGTCCTGGAGAACAGCACGAAGTACCTGGCCCGCGACCTCGGCGGCGACGGCATCCGGGTCAACGCCATCTCTGCGGGTCCGATCAAGTCCCTGGCCGGGGGCTCCATCCCCGGGTTCTCCCAGATCGCCGACTCCTGGGGCGACAACGCCCCGCTGGGCTGGGACACCAAGGACGCCTCCGTGGTCGCCGGTCCCGCCCTGTTCCTCATGTCCCCGGCCGCGCGGGCCATCACGGGGACGGTCATGCACGTCGACGGCGGCTACCACGCCATGGGCGCGCCCCTCGCCTGAGCACCGGACGGCGCGGGGCGCACCGCGCGGTGCGTGGCGGCTCACACCCCCGGAGCGCGAGGGTTTACCAATGCGTAATACCGCTTTGACAAGGTGAGCCGGAGCAATCGCCGCACATCGCCGGCGGCTGGCGCAGCTTCCCGCCAGCACCCCGCCGTCGTCGCCGGGGGCCGGTACGGACGACCGAAGGGGCGCGATCCGTGACCTATCTCCTTGGTTTGCGCATACGAGGCCGTGACGTGCTCGTCGTCGGCGGCGGCAGAGTCGCCCAGCGCCGGATCCCCGTGCTGATCGAGGCGGGCGCCCGGGTGACCATGGTGGCGCCCGAGGTGTCCGCGGCGCTGGAGGACCTGGCCGCCGCCGGGCGCCTCACCTGGCTCCGCAGGGCCTACGCCCCGGGCGACGTCGCCGGCCCGGACGCGCCCGCGTACTGGCTCGTCCACGCCGCCACGGACGACCCGGCGGTCAACGCCGCCGTCGCGGAGGAGGCGGAGGACGCCCGGGTGTGGTGCGTGCGCGCCGACGACCGCCACGAGTCCTCGGCCTGGACCCCCGCCAGCGGCACCGTGAACGGCATCACCGTCGGCGTCGTCGCCTCGGGGGACCCCCGCAGGTCGGCAGGGCTGCGCGACGCGATCACGGAGGGCCTCGCCGACGGCACCCTCGACGCCCGGCGCGGACGCGAGCCCCTGCGCGGCGTCGCGCTGGTCGGAGGGGGGCCCGGCGACCCCGGCCTGATCACGGTCCGGGGCCGGCAGCTGCTCTCCCAGGCCGACGTCGTGGTCGTCGACCGGCTCGCCCCGACCTCCCTCCTGGACCGGCTGCCGGCCGACGTGGAGATCGTCGACGCCGCCAAGATCCCCTACGGCCGGTCCATGACCCAGGAGGAGATCAACGAGGTCCTGGTCACCCGTGCCGCGCAGGGGAAGTTCGTGGTCCGGCTCAAGGGCGGCGACTCCTTCCTGTTCGGACGGGGAGGCGAGGAGGCCGCCGCCTGCGCGGCGGCCGGGATCCCCGTCATCGCCGTCCCCGGGGTCACCAGCGCCCTGGCCGCCCCCGCGAGCGCCGGGATCCCCGCCACCCACCGCGGTGTCGCACAGGACGTGCACATCGTCTCCGCGCACGTCGCCCCGGGCGACAGCCGGTCGACGGTCGACTGGAAGGGCCTGGCCGCTGCGGGCGGCACCGTCATCGTCCTCATGGGGGTCGAGCGCATCCGGGCGATCGCCGAGGCCCTCGTCGCCCACGGCCGCCCCGCCGACACGCCCGTCGCCGTCGTACAGGAGGCCACGCTGCCGGGGCAGCGAACGGTGACGGGTACGCTGGCCACCATCGCCGCCGCGGCCCGTTCGGCCGAAGTGCGGCCGCCCGCGGTGGTGATCATCGGAGAAGTGGTCAAAACAGCGCGGGATCTTGACATACTGCACACGGGAACCCAGCTCGAGTCCCATCGGCTGGCGACCGGGCGCGATCCCCAGTGAGGCCCTCGCCGACGGCGTTCGTCGCCCGCCCGGTGGGGGACCGCCACTACCGATGAGGAGGGCATACCGATCATGACCCGGCCGTCGGCCGCACCGGACACCACGGGTGACGGTGCCTCGGACCGGTTCGGAACCGGACCGGCCGCCACCTCAGACCAGACCGCCGAGGGTTCCGCGGCCGTGCCCGGGGCGGACCCCCAGGGCATCGCCGAGGCACGCAGAGGCCCCACGGTCCCCGTTGCCGCGGGCCCGGCCAAGCACCGGGCCCCCGCACCCGACGACAACCGTTTCGACCAGGTCCTGGAAGAGCTGCGCAAGCAGATCCGCGACCTGGAGTTCGCCGAGGGGCTGCCCAACGCCGAGGAGGGCCGCACCCTCCAGGCCGACGTCCTCGCCCAGCTGTCCGACTACGTCCTGCCCCGGGTCCGCCGCCCCGACATCCCCCTGCTGATCGCGGTCGCGGGATCCACCGGTGCGGGCAAGTCGACCCTGGTCAACAGCCTCGTCGGCGAACAGGTCACCACCACCGGCGTGCGCCGTCCGACCACCAACAGCCCGGTCCTGGCCTGCAACCCCGCCGACGTCGACTGGTTCAGCGAGGCCTCGTTCATCCCGTCCCTGCCGCGTGTGCGCCAGCAGGGCCTGGCGATGCCGGGCAAGGACGGCATGCTGGTGCTCGCCGCCACCGAGGCCATGCCCCCGGGCGTGGCCCTGCTGGACACCCCCGACGTCGACTCCGCCGTCGCCGCCCACCACGAGTTCGCCGCCAAGTTCCTGGACGCCGCGGACCTGTGGGTGTTCGTCACCACGAGCACCCGCTACGCGGACGCCCGTGTGTGGGAGTTCCTCCAGGTGGCGCGCGACCGCGACACCTCGCTGGCCGTCGTGCTCTCCCGGGTGCCGCGCCGCGGCCGCCGCCGGCTCCTCGACCACTTCGGGGCGATGCTGGAGGCCAACGGGCTGGGCAACGCCGCCAGGTTCGCGATCCCCGAGACCGACCAGGTCAAGGGGGAGCGCTTCACCGCCAACGTCGCCGACCACATCCGCGACTACCTCGCGGAGGTGGCGGGGGAGGCCGAGCAGCGGGACCGGGTCTCCCGGCGCACGTTCATCGGCGTCATCGACAGCTTCCGCACGCGCGTGCCCGAACTCGCGCGCCAGGTGGAGGCCCAGATCGAGACCGGGCGCACGCTCTCCACGGTGGTGGACGACGCCTACGCGGGCGCCCACCGCCGTGTGGACACGAGCCTGGTCGACGGGTCCCTCCTGCGCGGGTCGCTGCTCGCCCGCTGGCAGGAGGTCGCCGCGAGCGGCGAGCTGGCCAAGAGCCTGCGCATGCGCGGCAGGCGCACCCGCCGGAGCGGCCGCGCCGAGCAGGCCGAGCGCGGCCAGCGGGTGAGCGCCCTGGAGCGCGCGCTCCGCGACGCGCTGGAGGCCCTGGTGGTCTCCGCCTGTGAGCACGCCTCCGACGAGATCGAACAGAAGTGGCGCGAGGTGCCCGGCGGCGGGGACCTCGCGGGCAAGGCCCTGGACCGGCCCGGCACCGGCCTGCTGTCACAGCAGATCCGCCAGGAGATCGCCGAGTGGCAGGACGACGTGGCCGAGATGACCACGGTCAGCGGTGCCACCAAGCGCTCCGTGGCCCGGTTCGTCACCTTCGACCGCGACATCGTCGCCCTGGTCCTGATCATCGACCTGCTCGGCTACGAGCGGTCCCGATCCGGAGGCGGCGCACACGCGGCCGACACCTCCGGCCCCTCTCCGCAGCGCCTGCTCAAGGGGCTGTTCGGCGCCCAGTCACTGCGAAGCATTGGCGAAACCGCACGGGACAACCTGCGCAGGCGCGTCCTCGGGCTGCTCGATCGCGAGCGAGTGCCCTTCGACAGCGCGCTCGCGTCGGCCGGGATCCCGTCCGAGGACAGCGCCGTCCAGCTCTATCAGGCCACGTACAACCTTGAGATAGCACGATGACGACTCAGTGGAACCCCGCGCAGGCGCAAGGGGACTACGGCGCGGCCGACGGCCGCGCCGAGGCCGAGGACCGCGAGAGCGGGCACCCCGGCCCCGGCGCCCGCGGGCACGCCCCGCAGGACGAACCGGTGCGGTCCGGAGGCGGGCCGTGGCGCGGGTACACCATGCCCGTTCCCGAGCACCCCGAGCACGCCGACCCCTCGGAGGACGGCACGGAGGAACCCTCCTACGACGGCATCACCGGCTACCCGGACCCGTCCGGCGCCGCCGCGCCGAGGGAGGCCCCCGAGCGCGCCGGGAGCGCGCCGGACGAGGGAGGCGGGGCCCAGGCCGGGCCCGGCCCCCAGGAGGCGCCTCCGCGGCGCTCGGGGCGGCACGCCAGGCACTCCGCCGCGCCCGGGGGGGACGGTCCCCCCCGGTCCGGCAGGAGCGCCAGGCCGGCGGGGGAGGTGCCCGCCGCCGACCCGGACGACATCACCCCGGAGGACCCCGACGGGCTCGCCGGGTGGGTGGGGAGCCTCGCCGAGGCCGCCGACGACACCCGTATCGCCGGGCGCACCACCGGCGCCTTCCCGATCGTGGGACAGCGCGCGGGCTCCGGAGGCGGGACCGGCGAACCCGCCCGCGCCCGCCGCGGCGCGGAGCCGCAGGAGCCCCCCGGCGCCGGGACGCCCGCCGACCGGGAGGACGGCGCCGCGGCGGACGGCGGCACGCCCTCCGCGGACGTGTCCGGCGCACCGGAGCCGGAGGAGCCCGAACCGCTGCCGCGCCGCGTCCCCGGGCCCTCGGCGGTCTCCGGCGCCTTCCGCGCGATCGGCCCCGACACCGCGTCCGAGCCGGCGGACGGCGGCGCCGGGGAGGAGGACGAGGAGGAGTACCGCCCCACCACCCACGACGAGTGGGAGACCACCCCGTCGACGAGCAGGGCCGAGCTCATCGAGCGCCTGGACGCCCTGTCCACGCTGACCGAGCTGGGCCAGGGCGACCTGCCCCAGGAGATCACCGCCCGGGCCGCCCAGCTGCTCGACCACGCCGGAGCCCGGCTGAGGCTGTCCGCCGAGCACACCGTCGTCGCGCTCGCCGGCGGCACCGGCAGCGGCAAGTCCTCCCTGTTCAACGCCCTGTGCGGACTCGAACTCTCGCAGACCGGGGTCACCCGGCCCACCACCTCCAAGGCGCACGCCTGCGTGTGGGGGCACGAGGGGGCCGACGCCCTCCTGAGCTGGCTGGGCGTCCCCAACCGCTACCGGCACTCGCGCTCCAGCGTCCTGGACGCCGGCAACTCCGAGCTGACCGGACTGGTCCTGCTCGACCTGCCCGACCACGACTCCGTGCGCAGCATGCACACCGCCGAGGCCGACCGGCTGATCGGCTCGGTCGACCTGCTGGTGTGGGTCCTGGACCCGCAGAAGTACGCCGACGCCGCCGTCCACCACCGCTACCTGGCCAGGATGGCCGGCCACGGGGCGGTCACCGTCGCCGTCCTCAACCAGGTGGACAAGGTGGAGCCCGACGAGCTGGAGGAGCTGCTCACCGACCTGCGCCGCCTGCTGGAGTCGGAGTCCGGCGTGCACCCGCGCGTCATCACCACGTCCACGCTCACCGGCCAGGGCATCCGCGACGTGCGCGAGTTCCTCGCGGAGACGGTGCGCGAGCGCCGCGCGCTGGTGGACCGCCTGGTCGCCGACCTCGACCAGGTCGTCGAGCCCTTCGCCGACTTCCACGGCGAGGGGGACGTCCCCGAGACGGTCCCCGCCGACGTGCGGACCCGGATCCAGGAGGGGCTGGCCGGCGCCGCGGGGGTGACCGCCGTCGCCGACGTCACCGAGACCAACGACGTCAGGCGCGGCAAGCGCAAGGTCGGTTGGCCCGTGGCGCGCCGCGCGGCCAGGCTCCGCAAGGACCCCCTGGCCGCCGTGCAGCTCGACTTCCTGCGCCGCGACAGCGAGAACGGCGTCCGGGGCCCCGTCGACGCGCACGTGGCCGAGTTGGAGACCGTCCTCGGGGAGGCGGCCGACACCGTCTCCGAGGGCATGCCGGCGCCCTGGCGGCGCCGGATGCGCACCGCCGCGCGCAGCGCGGTGCCCGAGCTCCCGGCCGAGCTGGGGGAGGCCGTCTCGGCGGCCGTCGGCGACCCGGAGCTGAGCCCCGGGTGGTGGAAGCTCGCCCGCACCGCGCAGTTCGCCCTGCTCACGGCGGTCGGCATCGGTCTGGCCTGGACGGTCGTCTCCGTGCTCAGCCGGCTCGGCGGCGGCATCACCGGCCTGGCGATGTTCGACGACCCGGTCTTCGCCGCCTACTCGGGCGCGCTGGTGGTCGCGGCGCTGCTGGTCGGCTGGCTGACCGGGGTGGGCTGCGGCAACCTCGTCGAGGTGGCGGCGGTCCAGCGCCGCGAGGACGTGGAGCGCAAGGCCCTGGGCCGGGTCCGGGAGATCACCGCGCTGCGGGTCGTGGAGCCGATGGAGGCCGAGCTGGCGAGGTACAGGGCGTTCCGCTCCGCCTACGAGGTGGCCGTGGCGGCGACCGGGACCTGAGCGGACGGCCGGCGACGGCGCGGTCGGCGCGCGACCGCGTCCGTCCGCCGGAGCAGGGGCCCGGGGGCGGGCGGCATCAGCACCCGGGAGCTTGGGCCTGGCGGGGGGACCGTCGGGACCACCGCCCCCGGGGGGTGGCGGGGTGTCGGTGCCGCGGTTG
>NZ_JBEXSY010000121.1:0-6959 GCF_040613895.1 Nocardiopsis sp. NPDC006198
CGGGCCCGCCCCCCCCCGCCGCGCCGGGCCGCCCCCGCGCGCGGGCCCGCCCGTGGCCGCACCCGGGGCGGGGCCGCCCTCCGCCCGCGGGCGGAGGGCGGCAACCCGGGCACTCCCAGGGTGGGACACAATGGTGCCGTGATCGTCATCACCCGCTACTCCGTTCCCGAGGCCGACCTCGACGCCTTCCGCGCCGACGCCGCGGCCGCCGTCGAGGCGCTCTCCCGCCGCCCCGGTTTCCGGGGCCACCGCCTCGGCCGCGCCGCCGACGACCCCGGCCTGTGGACGGTGGTCACCGAGTGGGACGGCGCGGGCTTCTACCGCCGGGCGCTGTCCGACTTCGACGTCAAGGTCAACGCGGTCCCCCTGCTCTCCCGCGCCATCGACGAGCCGAGCGCGTACGAGATCGTCGCCGGAGGCGGCGCCCCCGCCTGAGAGGCGCGCCCCTGCCCGTGCACATACGGTGTGCGAGGGCTTGCCGGGTGCTCTAGCCTGGGTGGACGCGGGCGTCCGACGGTGCCACTCCCCGGTTTCGGCGCGCGTACCGCTTCCCACACGACGATGTATCGCGAACCGCGATCCACCGACTGCCAGCCGGATGGAGAGTCACCCATGGCCGCCAAGTCAGAGGCAATGGACGCACTGGTCAACCTCGCCAAGCGCCGAGGCCTGGTCTACCCCTCCAGTGAGATCTACGGAGGTCTGCGCGCGGCCTGGGACTACGGCCCCCTCGGCGTCGAGCTGAAGAACAACGTCAAGCGCCAGTGGTGGCGCTCGATGGTGCAGGAGCGGGAGGACATCGTCGGCCTGGACTCCAGCGTCATCCTGGCCCGCGAGGTCTGGGAGGCGTCCGGCCACGTGTCGACGTTCGTCGACCCGCTGACCGAGTGCCAGTCCTGCCACAAGCGCTTCCGTGCGGACCACCTCGTCGAGGCGTACGAGGAGAAGCACGGCCACGAGCCCGCCGACGGCCTCGCCGCCATCGCCTGCCCCAACTGCGGCGCCAAGTCCTCCTTCACCGAGCCGCGCATGTTCAACGGGCTCCTGCGCACCTACCTGGGCCCGGTGCAGGACGAGAAGGGCCTGGCGTACCTGCGCCCGGAGACCGCGCAGGGCATCTTCATCAACTACAAGAACGTCGAGCAGAGCGCACGCCGCAAGGTGCCCTTCGGCATCGGCCAGATCGGCAAGTCGTTCCGCAACGAGATCACGCCCGGCAACTTCATCTTCCGGACCCGCGAGTTCGAGCAGATGGAGATGGAGTTCTTCGTCAAGCCCGGCACCGACGCCGACTGGCACCAGTACTGGATCGACACCCGCTTCCAGTGGTACGTCGACCTGGGCATCGCCAAGGACAACCTGCGCCTGTTCGAGCACCCCGCGGAGAAGCTGTCCCACTACTCCACGCGCACCGTGGACGTGGAGTACCGCTTCAACTTCGTGGGCAGCGAGTGGGGTGAGCTGGAGGGCATCGCCAACCGGACCGACTTCGACCTGAAGACGCACGCGGAGTCGTCCGGCGTCGACCTGTCGTACTTCGACCAGGAGAGCAACGAGCGCTACATCCCCTACGTCATCGAGCCCGCGGCCGGTGTCGACCGGGCGGTGCTCACGTTCATGCTGGACGCGTACAACGTGGACGAGGCGCCCAACGCCAAGGGCAAGCTGGAGAAGCGCGCCGTCATGCGCCTGGACCCGCGCCTGTCCCCGGTGAAGGCCGCGGTCCTGCCGCTCTCGCGCAACGCCGACCTGTCGCCGAAGGCCCGCGACCTGGCCGCCGCGCTGCGCAAGCGCTGGAACGTGGAGTTCGACGACGCCGGTGCGATCGGCCGCCGCTACCGCCGCCAGGACGAGATCGGCACCCCGTTCTGCGTGACGGTGGACTTCGACACCCTGGAGGACGACGCGGTGACCGTGCGCGAGCGCGACACCATGTCCCAGGAGCGGGTCTCGCTCGACAGGGTGGAGACCTACCTGTTCGAGCGCCTGCCCGGCTGCTGACCGCCGCGCGCCCGTCCCGGACGCCGGGACGGGCCCGCGAGCCCGTGAGAGCACTGCGCCCGCTCCCCCCACGGGGGGAGCGGGCGCAGTGCTCGTACGAGCGGGGGAGTGCGGTGAGACGGCCGGACCCGGGGGGATGTGGTCTCCGGCCGTCTCGTCGGTTCCTCCGGCCGCACACGGCCGGGGGAACCGGTTCTCAACGTAGCGCCAGGCCGCCGGAGATAAAGGCGCATTTCATCCTGCTTGTCCTACCGCGTGAGCGAATCGTGACGTGGATATGGTCCGACCGACGCTCCCACGGGCCGAGGAGGCCGGAACCCCCTCCACCGGTCCGGACCGCTGCGGCGGCCCTGTCGCCCCCGGGGCCGGGCCTCAGGTCGTGTAGACGACGAAGGACACCGCGATGTAGTGGCAGACGAACGCCGCGATGGTCAGCGAGTGGAAGATCTCGTGGAAGCCGAACCAGCGCGGCGCCGGGTTGGGCCGCTTGAGCCCGTAGACGACCGCGCCGACGCTGTACAGGACCCCGCCGACGAGGATGAGGATCCACGTCGCCGGATGGGTCCCGTGGACCAGGTCGGGGATGAACAGCACCGCCACCCAGCCGATGGCCAGGTACAGGGCCGTGGACAGCCAGCGCGGGGCGTTGAGCCACAGGAGTTTGAAGCCGACCCCGGCGATGGCCCCGCCCCAGACCAGCGCCAGCATCGCCGTGCGCAGGGTGCCGTCGAGGACGAGCACGATGAACGGCGTGTACGTGCCCGCGATGATCAGGTAGATGTTCGAGTGGTCCAGGCGCCGCAGCACCTTCTGCGCGCGGGGCGACCACCGGCCCACGTGGTAGACGGCCGAGGTGCTGAACAGCAGCACCGAGCTGAGCGCGTACACGGCGCTGGCGAGCAGGGCCGGCACGGTGGGGGAGAGCGCGACCAGGACGATGCCCGCGGCGAGGGCGAGCGGCGCCGTCCCCAGGTGGAGCCAGCCCCGGAGTCTGGGCTTGACCGCCTCCAGGAAGTCTCCGGCCGCGCTGACGGCCCTCTCCGGCATGGACGCGTCGCCCTGGGGGTCCCCGCCGCCCTTCGCGGCTCCGGTGCCGTGTCCGCCGGGCCCGTCGTCCCCGGCCCCCGCGCCGCCCTTGCCGTTGCTCCGCGTCCGTTCCTCCGACACGTTGTTCCCCTCCGTCCCGCGGTCCGCGCCGCTGCGGGCCTCTTGCCCAGCCTAACTTACGGAGGCGTAGGTTACTTGCCGGTAAACCTGTGTCGCGCGGCACAGCGGCCTCCGCTGGAGGGTGTGGCGCGGGATTGGTCGGGTGCGCCCCCGGGGCGGCAGGGGCGGGAGGGGGGCGCCTCGCCGTGCGAGCGCGAGGCTGTGACCAGGGGATCCGTGGCCGCCGGGGTGTGCGTTCCCTGGTCGGGGGGTCGGGGTCGGCATTCCTGGGCTGAACCATTGGTATAGACCTCTCTAATGTCCTTGACCTGCTGAAATGCTGCCAAATGGTGGTTCATGAAGGGGTGATGATGCGCAGTGTGGATAGAGTCGCGCCCATCCGGGCACAGGCGCCGATCCACCGCGGAGCCGTCGAGAATCGAGGGAGACCCCCGTGGCCAAGTACGTCTACACGTTCACCGAGGGCAACAAGGACCTGAAGGATCTCCTCGGCGGCAAGGGGGCCAACCTCGCCGAGATGACCAACCTCGGACTCCCCGTGCCCCCCGGGTTCACGATCACCACGGAGGCGTGCCGCCACTACCTCTCGCGCGGCAGCGTCCCCGAGGGCCTGGACGCCGAGGTCGAGGCCAACCTCGCCGAGCTGGAGAGGACGATGGGGCGCCGCCTCGGCCAGGCCGACGACCCGCTCCTGGTGAGCGTGCGCTCGGGCGCGAGGTTCTCCATGCCCGGCATGATGGAGACGGTCCTCAACATCGGCCTCAACGACGAGTCCGTCGTCGGCCTCGCCGCCCGGAGCGGGGACGAGCGCTTCGCGTGGGACTCCTACCGCCGCCTCGTCCAGATGTTCGGCAGGACCGTCCAGGACATCGACGGCGACCTCTTCGAGGAGGCCGTCGAGGAGGTCAAGGCCGCCAAGGGCACCACCGACGACCTGGACCTCGACGCCGCCGACTTCCGCGAGCTCGTCGGGCGCTTCAAGGACATCGTCCTGGAGCGGACCGGGCGGCCGTTCCCCTCCGACCCCCGGGAGCAGATGGCCCTCGCCGTCAAGGCGGTCTTCGACTCCTGGAACGCCCCCCGGGCGGCCCTCTACCGCCGGCAGGAGCGCATCCCCGCCGACCTCGGCACCGCCGTCAACGTCTGCGCCATGGTCTTCGGCAACCTCGGCATGGACTCGGGGACCGGCGTCGCGTTCACCCGCGACCCCGCCTCCGGCCAGCCGGGCGTCTACGGCGACTACCTCCAGAACGCCCAGGGGGAGGACGTGGTGGCCGGCATCCGCAACACCGTGCCCCTCGCCGACCTGGAGAAGGTCGACGCCCGGAGCCACGCGGAGCTGATGGGCATCATGGACACCCTGGAGAACCACTACCGCGACCTGTGCGACATCGAGTTCACGATCGAGCGCGGCAAGCTCTGGATGCTCCAGACCCGGGTGGGCAAGCGCACCGCCGCGGCCGCCTTCCGCATCGCCGACCAGCTCGTCGACCAGGGCATGATCACCCTGGACGAGGCCGTCCAGCGCGTCACCGGCGACCAGCTCGCCCAGCTGATGTTCCCCCGCTTCGACGAGGCGGCCGTGGCCGGGGCCGGCGTCCGCCGCATCGGCCACGGCATGAACGCCTCTCCCGGGGCCGCCGTCGGCAAGGCGGTCTTCGACTCCTACACCGCCGTCAAGTGGTCGCGCAGCGGTGAGAAGGTCATCCTCTGCCGCAGGGAGACCAACCCCGACGACCTGGAGGGCATGATCGCCGCCGAGGGCATCCTCACCAGCCGCGGCGGCAAGACCTCCCACGCGGCCGTCGTCGCCCGGGGCATGGGCAAGACCTGTGTCTGCGGCGCCGAGGAGATCGACGTGGACACCAAGAACCGGCGGCTGACCGCCCCCGGCGGCGAGGTGGTCGAGGAGGGCGACGTCATCTCCATCGACGGCACCAGCGGCGAGGTGTACCTCGGCGAGGTGCCCGTCGTGGACTCGCCCGTCGTGCGCTACTTCGAGGGCGAGATCGACCCTGCCTCCGACCAGGCCGACGACCTCGTGCGCTCCGTCGACCGGCTCATGCACTACGTCGACGCGGCCCGCCGCATGCGGGTGCGCGCCAACGCCGACACCGCCGAGGACGCCGCCCGTGCGCGCCGCATGGGCGCCCAGGGCATCGGCCTGTGCCGCACCGAGCACATGTTCCTCGGCGACCGCCGCCAGCTGGTGGAGCGGCTCATCCTCGCCGACACCGAGGACGAGCAGCGCGACGCGCTCGCGGAGCTGCTGCCCCTCCAGCGCGAGGACTTCGCCGGGATCCTGGAGGCCATGGACGGGCTGCCCGTGACGGTCCGCCTGCTGGACCCGCCGCTGCACGAGTTCCTCCCGGACATCACCGAGCTGTCGGTGCGCGTGGCCGTCGCCGAGGCACGCGGGGAGAGCCACGAGAACGACCTGCGGGTGCTCCAGGCGGTGCACAGGCTGCACGAGCAGAACCCGATGCTGGGCCTGCGCGGCGTGCGCCTCGGCCTGGTCGTCCCCGGGCTGTTCTCCATGCAGGTGCGTGCCATCGCCCAGGCCGCCGTCGACCGGATGGCCGCGGGGGGCCGCCCCCGGCCCGAGATCATGATCCCGCTGGTCGGCACCGTGCAGGAGCTGGAGATCATCCGCGAGGACGCGCTGAGGGTGCTGCGGGAGGTGGAGCGGGAGCACGGGGTCGAGCTCGACTTCCCGGTCGGCACGATGATCGAGCTGCCGCGCGCGGCGCTGACCGCCGGTGAGATCGCGGAGAACGCCGAGTTCTTCTCCTTCGGGACCAACGACCTCACCCAGACCGTGTGGGGCTTCTCCCGCGACGACGTCGAGGCCTCGTTCTTCTCCGCCTACCTGGAGAAGGGCGTGTTCGGGGTCTCGCCGTTCGAGTCCCTGGACGTGGACGGCGTCGGCCGCCTGATCCGCATCGCGGTGGAGGAGGGCCGCGCGGCGCGGCCCGGCATCAAGCTCGGCGTGTGCGGCGAGCACGGCGGGGACCCCGCCTCGGTGCACTTCTTCCACCGTGTGGGCCTGGACTACGTCTCCTGCTCCCCGTTCCGGGTCCCCGTCGCCCGCCTGGAGGCGGGCCGCGCGGCCGGGCGCACCGCGGGCTGAGGCCCCGGGCCGGACGCGGTTCCGCGGGGGGAGGGCACCCCCTCCCCCGCGGGGGCCGGGAAGCGGCCGGCGCCGCGCTCCGGCCGGAAGGGTTCCCCGGCGACGACCCGGCGTCGGCAGGACGACCGTCCGGCGCCGACTCGGGAACCGACCGGGGACCACCCTCCCCGGAGGGCCGCCGGCCACAGAGAACGCCCTAGACTCGACCCTGCCGGCGGTGGGGTCCCGAGACGCCCGCTGTGACCTCTTCGTGATGTATTCTGGCCGCCGGTAAGGCCGCCGCTCCCGGCCTCCCCCCACATGCGGAGGCGGGACGCGCCGACACCACCCCCGCTCCCGCTCGCCCGACCCCGTGCCGCCGCGAACCACCGGCCGGTACGGGCCGTCCCAGCGGGTAGCAGGATCCCTGTTCAGAGAAGTTGTGCGGAGGTGAGCCGGTGCGAACGGCGAACGACGGCCGCGGCGACGAGCCGTGGGAGGAGCCGGTCACGGCCCCCTCCTCAGACGACGAGTCGACCAGGGTCTTCTCCCGTGACGACTTCACCGCTGTCCCCGCCCCTCCGGCGGAGGCGGCCGGGGACGGCGTCGGAGGTGCGGACGGCGAGGCCACCCGCGAGTTCACCAGGGCGGGGCCCGCCGCGTCCGGCGACCCCGCCACCCC
>NZ_JBEXSY010000122.1:0-6279 GCF_040613895.1 Nocardiopsis sp. NPDC006198
GAGAGCGCCGGCGCGCCCCCCGGGGGGGTGCGGCGCGGCCGTCGTCGGAAGATCCGGGTCAGCCCGCCACGGCGACGGTCGGCCGGCCGGACTCGGCCCCGGCCTCGCCCATCTCCTCGGCGATGCGCATGGCCTCCTCGATGAGGGTCTCCACGATCTGGGACTCGGGCACGGTCTTGATGACCTCGCCCTTGACGAAGATCTGGCCCTTGCCGTTGCCGGAGGCCACGCCCAGGTCGGCCTCGCGGGCCTCGCCGGGCCCGTTGACGACGCAGCCCATGACGGCCACGCGCAGCGGCACCTCCATGCCCTCCAGGCCGGCGGTGACCTCCTCCGCGAGCGTGTAGACGTCCACCTGGGCCCGGCCGCAGCTCGGGCAGGAGACGATCTCCAGGCCGCGCTCGCGCAGCCCCAGCGACTCCAGGATCTGGGCGCCGACCTTGACCTCCTCGGCGGGAGGCGCGGAGAGGGACACGCGGATGGTGTCGCCGATGCCCTCGGACAGCAGCGCCCCGAAGGCGACCGCGGACTTGATGGTGCCCTGGAACGCGGGGCCGGCCTCGGTGACGCCCAGGTGCAGCGGGTAGTCGCAGGCGGAGGCCAGCTGGCGGTAGGCGTTGACCATGACCACGGGGTCGTTGTGCTTGACCGAGATCTTGATGTCGCGGAAGCCGTGCTCCTCGAAGAGGGAGCACTCCCACAGCGCCGACTCGACGAGGGCCTCCGGGGTGGCCTTGCCGTACTTCTGGAGCAGGCGCTTGTCCAGCGAACCGGCGTTGACGCCGATGCGGATCGGGGTGCCCGCCTCGTTGGCGGCCCGCGCGATCTCGGCGACCTTGTCGTCGAACTTCTTGATGTTGCCCGGGTTCACGCGCACGGCGGCGCAGCCGGCGTCGATCGCCTGGAACACGTACTTGGGCTGGAAGTGGATGTCGGCGATCACCGGGATCTGCGACTTCTTCGCGATGATCGGGAGCGCGTCGGCGTCGTCGTTGGTGGGCACGGCCACGCGGACGATCTGGCAGCCGGAGGCGGTGAGCTCCGCGATCTGCTGGAGCGTCGCGTTGATGTCGGAGGTACGGGTGGTCGTCATCGACTGGACGGACACCGGGGCGTCCCCGCCGACAGGGACGTTTCCGACCATGATCTGCCGCGTCTTGCGCCGGGTCGCCAGCGGGCGCGGCGGGGTGGCGGGAATACCGAGATCGACGGTCACGCTTGATTCACCTCGTCTGCCGCCGGAGGGGGGCGGCACTTGATTCGTCGGTTATCGGGAAAGGGCGTCCGGCGAGCGCGCGGCGCCGCGTCCGGGGTCACCTCGCGCGGCTGCCTCCGCTGCACCGTCGTTCCCGGATCGCGATCTCCAGGTTACCCGCCCGTGGAAGGGCGCCCCTCGCGAAGCGCGGAACCGGTGCGCCAGCTGAAGATTACCGGCCTCCGGGGATGGTCGGCGTCACGCCGGAACCGCCCCGCGACCGGGGTGGACGGCCGGTGTCGGCCGGCCGTCCGCCCGCCGTCGCGCAGGTGTGCGTCAGCCGAAGAGTCTGACCGGGTTGAACAGGTCGGCGACGAGCAGGACCACGCTGAACACGAGGAAGCACGCCACCACGACGTAGGCGACCGGTGTCAGCATCGCCACGTCCACCGGGGCGGGCTCGGGTCGTCGGAACAGCTTGGCCCAGCCGCGCTTGAGCCACTCCCAGAGGGCGCCGGCCATGTGGCCGCCGTCCAGCGGCAGGATCGGGAGCATGTTGAAGGCGAACAGGAACAGGTTCACACCGGCCAGGATCTGGAGCATGATCGCCGCGGTGTCCGCGACGGGCAGGCCCTGGGCCATGATCTCGCCGCCGATGCGGGAGATGCCGACGATGCCCACCGGGGAGTCCTGGTTGCGCTCCTCCCCGAGGAACGCGGCGGCGAACACCTCCGGGACCTTGCTGGGCAGGGAGATGAGCGCCTCGCCCACGCCGACCATCATGGTGCCCATCTCGGCGGCGGACTCGCCGACGGTGAGCGGGGCGCGCTCCTGGGCGAAGACGATGCCGAGGAAGCCCACGGTCTCGGTCCGGTAGACCCGGTAGCCGTCCGCGTCGTACACGGGCTCGCCGTCGGCGTCGGTCTCGTAGAGGATCTCGCCCTCGGCGTCGCGGGCCGGGAGCTCGTTCTCGACGACGTCGACGTCGAGCGGGACGCGCTCGCCGTCGCGCTCGACCACGACCTCGGTGCTGCCGAGGGACTCGCGGATCTGCCGGTTGGCGGTGTTCCAGTCCGGGGTGGACTCGCCCCCGACGGAGACGATGACGTCGCCGGGCAGCATCCCGGCCTCGGCCGCCGGGGTGGGCGGCACGTCGGTGCAGTCGGTGACGGAGCTGCCGACCGGGACCATGCACTCGTTGACGAGCCCGATCTCGGTGGTGCTCCTCGGGACGCCGATGCCCATGAACAGGACCGCGAGCAGGATCGCGGCGAGGACCACGTTCATGCCGGGGCCGGCGAACATCACGATGAGCCGCTTCCACGGCGCCCGCTGGTAGAACTGCCGGTCCTGGTCCTGCGGGGAGAGTTCGACGTAGGAGGCCTCACGGGCGTCCTCGGCCATGGCGCGCCAGCGGGACAGCTTGCGCGAGCCGCCGTCCGCGCTCCGGCGCGACGGCGGGAGCATGCCGACCATGCGCACGAAGCCGCCCAGCGGCACCGCCTTGACCCCGTACTCGGTGTCGCCCCGCCGGAAGGACCACAGGGTCCTGCCGAAGCCCACCATGTACTCGGTGCACTTGATCCCGAACATCTTGGCGGTGGAGAGGTGGCCCAGCTCGTGCCAGGCGATCGAGAACAACAGCCCGAAGACGAACAGGACGATCCCGACCACGGTCATCAGGGCGACCATGCAACTCTCCTCTAGGCGGTGTCAGGCCTGGCGCGCGAGGAGCTCGCGCGCACGTGTGCGGGCCCAGGCGTCGGCGGCGTACACGTCGTCCAGGCTCAGTCCCACGCTCTGGTGCGACGCTCCCCCGGGGCGGTCCGTTCGCCGGTGCTCCGAGACTACCCGGGAGACGGTGTCCATGATGGACGGGAACGCGAGGTTTCCGCGGAGGAAGGCGTCGACGGCCTCCTCGTTGGCGGCGTTGTACACCGCGGGGGCGGTGCCTCCCGCGGCGCCGACCTCGCAGGCGAGCCTGACGGCGGGGAAGGCCTCGTGGTCCAGCGGCTCGAAGGTCCAGGTCTGGGCCCGGGTCCAGTCCATGCCGGGGGCGGCGCCCGGGACCCGGTCGGGCGCGCCGAGCCCGTAGGCGATGGGGATCATCATGCTGGGCGGGCTCGCCTTGGCGATGGTGGAGCCGTCGACGTACTCGACCATCGAGTGGACGATCGACTGCGGGTGGACGACGACGTCGATCCTGTCGAAGGGCATGTCGAACAGCAGGCTGGCCTCGATGACCTCCAGCCCCTTGTTGACCAGGGTGGCGGAGTTGACGGTGATGACCGGCCCCATGCTCCAGGTGGGGTGGTCGAGCGCCTCGGCCGGTGTGACGCCGGCCAGCCCGTCGCGGTCACGGCCCCGGAACGGGCCCCCGCTCGCGGTGACGACCAGGCGGCTGACCTCGTCGCGGCGGGCGTGCACGTGGCCCTGCGCCGGACTGGCGAGCTGCCCCTCGGGCAGGTACGGGAAGCACTGGGCGATGGCGAAGTGCTCGGAGTCGACCGGGACGATCTGGCCGGGCCTGGCGAGGTCGCGCACCAGCGGCCCGCCGATGATGAGGGACTCCTTGTTGGCCAGGGCGAGGGTGGTGCCCGCGCGCAGCGCGGCCAGGGTCGACTCCAGGCCCAGGGCGCCCGTGATGCCGTTGAGCACGACGTCGCAGGGGCTCCCGGCGAGCTCGGCCACGCCCTCGGCGCCGACCAGGACGGCGGCCCGGCTGCCGTGCTCGGCGAGGGAGCGCGAGAGGTCGGCGGCCCGCTCGGGGTCGGCGACCGCGACCAGCGGCACGTCGAGCTCGGCCGCCTGCTTGGCGAGCAGGTCGGCCCTTCCGCCGCCCGCGGCCAGGCCCACCACGCGGAAGCGGTCGGGGTTGCGCTGGACGATGTCCACGGCCTGGGTCCCGATCGAGCCCGTGGAGCCGAGGATCACTACTGTTCGCTGCTGTTCTTCTCGCACGGCTCCATTGTCCCGCACCGGGCGGGCCACCGGAGGTGCCTGTGGACAACCCCGGACGGGCCGCGCGGGCGCCGCCCGGCGGACCCCGGAGTCACCGGGTCTTTACAACGCGTGCGGGTTGGCCTAACTTAACCCGTGAGTAAGTTACCTCACGGTTGCGTGAGGCGCCGATCACCCCCTCGGCGCCCGCGGACACCGGCCTCCCGATGGCGACACGGCGCGAGGACCCATCGGCCCTCCCCCGTCCCCCTCACCCCCGAGGTCTCCCCATGCGCCCTGTGAGAAGCGCCCCCCGTCCCGCACCGCCGGAGGACGGAGGCCCCCCGGCCCCGACCGCCGCGCGAGGGCCCGCCCGCCTGCTGTCCTGCGCGATCGCGGCGGTCCTCGCCGCCGCCGTCCTCCACCCCGCGCCCGCCTCCGCCGCCGTGGGCGCCTCCGTCTCCTACGAGACGATCGTCAGCCACGACGGCACCGAGCTGAGCGCGAAGGTCATCACACCGACCGGCGTCGAGGGCCCCCACCCCCTCCTCGTGATGCCCTCCGCCTGGGGGACGCCCCAGATCATCTACGTCGGGGCGGCGGCCAGGCTCGCCATGGAGTCCGGCTACCAGGTCGTCGCCTACACCTCGCGCGGCTTCCTGGACTCCGGAGGGGAGATCGAGGTCGCCGGCCCCGACGACCGCGCCGACGCCGGCGCCGTCATCGACTGGGCCCTGGAGAACACCGAGGCCGACCCCGACCGCATCGGCATGGCCGGGATCTCCTACGGAGGCGGCATCAGCCTGCTGACCGCCGCCGAGGACGACCGGGTCAGGGCCGTGGCGTCCCTGAGCGGATGGGCCGACCTGGCCGCCTCCCTGTACCCCGACGAGACCGTCAACAGGCAGGCGGCCGAGCTGCTCCTGCTGGCGGGCAACCTCACGGGCCGCCCCGGCGAGGACCTGTCGGAGATGGAGGAGGAGTACAGGCGCGGCAACATCCGACCCGCCCTCGACCTGGCCCCGGACCGCTCCGCCGCCACCAAGGTCGACGCGCTCAACGCCAACGGCACGGCCGTGATGATGGCGCACGCCTGGAACGACGGCATCTTCCCCGTCGGCCACGTCACCGACTTCTACGAGGAGCTGGAGGGCCCCAAGCGCCTGATGCTCGCCCCCGGCGACCACGCCACGCAGGAGGCGTTCGGGGCGCTCGGCCTGCCCGACGAGGTGTGGGAGTCCCTCGGCGACTGGTTCGACCACCACCTCCGGGGACAGGAGAACGAGGTGGACGCCGAGGGCCCCGTGCACGTCAGGCCCAACAACGGGAGCGGCGGGTGGACCTCCCACCCCGACTGGCCCTCGGTGACCGGCGGCTCCGACGAGTACTACCTGGCCGAGCCGAGCGGCGACTGGTTCCGCTGGCAGAGCAGCGGCGCCATGGGGACCGAGCCGGCCACGGGGTGGGACTACCGCTTCCGGACCGGGATCGGCACACCGGCGGAGAGCGGCACCGTCCTGCTCTCCGGCGCGCTCCAGCAGTTCTTCGACATCCCGACCGGGGTCCTGCTGCCGACGGTGGACCGCTACCGCGCGGCCGTGTGGACCAGCCCCGCCTACCCGGACGGGGTGCGCGTGGCGGGCACCCCCGAGGCGACGTTCACGTTCACCCCGACCGCGGAGGACCAGTCGGTCTTCCTCCACCTCTACGCCGTCGACGGCAACGGGGCCGGTTCGCTGATCTCCCACACCCCCCACACCCTGCGCGGCGCCGTCCCGGGCGAGCCGGTGACGGTCACCGCCGAGCTGGAACCGGTCGTCTGGGACGTCCCGGCCGGGCACCGGCTGGCGGTCGTGGTCGACAGCCGGGACGCCCGCTACACGAGCGAGAGCGCCCTCGGGGACCGGGTGGACGTGACCTCCCCCGAGGACGCCCCCACACGGGTCACGGTTCCGCTCGCCTGACCGTCGCCCGGGCGGCGCCGCCCCCGCGGCGCCGACCGGGCGCCCCCGGGCCGCCAGCGGCACCACCCCCCCGCCGGAGGCGGCCGCCGGGGGGACGGCGGCCCTCACCGCGACCGCCGCCGGCGTCGTCGGAGGGGGCGCCCTCGCCGGGTTCCTCGAACACGTCCACCGCCGTCTCCA
>NZ_JBEXSY010000123.1:0-6188 GCF_040613895.1 Nocardiopsis sp. NPDC006198
GCGTAGGCGACCACGTCCAGCGTGGACATGACCAGGCCCGCGCCGTTGCCGATGATCCCGACCTCGCCGTCGAGCTTGACGTAGTTCAGGCCCTTGGCCTTGGCGGCGACCTCGAGGGGGTCGCCCTCCTCGGCGAACGTGAGGCTCTCCAGGTCCTGGCGGAACTCGGCGTTCTCGTCCAGGGTGACCTTGCCGTCGAGGGCGACGACGCGACCGTCCTTGGTGAGGATGAGGGGGTTCACCTCGACGAGCGTGGCGTCCTTGCCCACGAACGCGTCCCACAGCTTGGTGATGATCTCGGCCGCGCCCTGGGCGGCGGCCTCGGGCAGGTTGCCCGCCTTCACGATCTCGGCCGCGACGTTCGCGGGGGCGCCGGTCAGGGGGTCGATGGAGATCTTGGCGACCGCGTCGGGGTTGGTGACGGCGACCTCCTCGATCTCCATGCCGCCCTCTTTGGAGCAGATCGACAGGAAGTTGCGGTTCGCGCGGTCCAGCAGGAAGGAGAAGTAGTACTCCTCCGCGATGTCGGAGGCCTCCTCGACCAGGACACGGTGGACCGTGTGGCCCTTGATGTCCATGCCGAGGATCTGCTCGGCCTTGGCCTGGGCGTCCTCGGGGCCCTCGGCGACCTTCACGCCGCCGGCCTTGCCGCGACCACCGGTCTTGACCTGCGCCTTGACAACGACGCGGGGTTTGCCGGCAGCGGCGAACTCGTCAGCGATGGCACGTGCCTCAGCGGCCGTGCTCGCCACCTTCCCCTGGGGTACGGGAACCCCGTACTCTGCGAAGAGTTGCTTCGCCTGGTATTCGAACAGGTCCACGAGGGTCCGTCCTTGTAACTCGCTGGCTCAGGATGTCTACCGGGGTGGCCTCGTCCGGATCGGCTGTGACCTACTGGTACACGTCACACGCAGCAGGACCCCGAGGGGCCCCGCCGTTCACAGAGATCGAGATCGCCGCGGAGTCGCCACCCGCGACATGCGCAAAGCTTAGTCGCCTGAAATCCGGCCGCCGGACACCGGGGGCTGCTTCACCGCGTCGGTCCCGGCCCAAAAGCCGTCCATGCCGCACTGCGGAAGCGTCCGCGTGGGAAATTGTGTGACCAGCGACACCGCGAATAACACGACATGGGTGCATCGGCCGCAGCATGGCCGCTTCGTCCCTGCGACCAACATCACGCCGCGGACCGCCGCACGGGACCGGGCGCGGACGACGCCCACCGTCCCTGCGCTCCCCGCCGGCGCCGCCGGAGGATCAGGCCGCGTGCGCCGGGCGGACGTTCTCCCGGACCCAGTCGGCGATCTCCGAGGTGGGCGCCCCCGGGGTGAAGATCTTGGCGACCCCCAGGCGTTCGAGCTCCGCGATGTCCGCGTCGGGGATGATCCCGCCGCCGAACACACGGATGTCCTCGGCGTCGTTCTCCCTCAGCAGCTCCATCACCCGGGTGAACATGGTCATGTGGGCCCCCGAGAGCACGGACAGCCCGATGGCGTCGGCGTCCTCCTGGAGCGCCGCCGCGACGATCATCTCCGGCGTCTGGCGCAGACCGGTGTAGATGACCTCGACCCCGGCGTCGCGCAGGACGCGGGCGACGATCTTGACCCCCCGGTCGTGCCCGTCCAGTCCCGGCTTGGCGACGACGATCCTTGCCGCACCCTCGGCCATGGCTTACCCCTCACGACGTGTTCCCCGCGGCCCGGCCACTCCTTGTGGGAGTCCCACCGGGGCGGGGTGGAGACGATGAACTCGTGTGAAGCGTAACGCAGGTCACTCGCGGGTGGCGGGCACGGGGACGGGTATCTTCCGAGCATGGGAGACGATGCCACCGAATTCGACCGAACCAGCACAGAGGACCTGCGGGACCGCGCCGTCGAGCTGGCACGTCAGAGGTGGGACCTGCGCTTCTTCTGGCGGCTGCTCGGCCTCGTCCCGGCGGCGGAGGCCGCGGCCGGGAACGACCGGGCCAGCGAGGCGAGTGTCGCTCAGCTCTCCGGCTTCGTGCACGAGGCCCTCTCCGCCGAGACGGACCCCGGGGTCCAGGAGGCCCTGCGCCCCGTCTACGTCCAGTACCTCCTCGACCACGGGGAGGAGGCGGGCGACGCGGACCCCGGAACGGGGGACACCGGACCGGGCGGAGCCCCCGCGGCCCCCGGGGACGCCGCTCCGGAAGGGGCCCGGCCCGACGGGGCCGACGGCGACAGGCCTTCCTGACCCCTCGGGGTGCATGTCCGAAAACCGCCAGCACCCGCCCCGGCCCATGGGTGACCATGGACAGTGTGATGGACGACGACCAGCGCTACCGCGCAGTACACAGCAGGGACTCCCGCTTCGACGGGGTCTTCTACACGGCCGTGCGCACCACCGGGATCTACTGCCGTCCGAGCTGCCCCGCCGTCACCCCGAAGCGGGTCAACACCAGGTTCTTCCCCACCGCGGCGGCGGCCCAGGAATCCGGGTTCCGCGCCTGCAAGCGGTGCCGCCCCGACCTGACGCCGGGCTCACCGGAGTGGAACCTGCGGGCCGACGTGGTCGGCCGCGCGATGCGGCTCATCCAGGACGGCGCCGTGGACCGGGGCGGCGTGGGCGCGCTGGCCTCCGCCGTGGGGTACAGCGAACGCCAGCTCAACCGGCTGCTGTCCGCCGAGGTGGGCGCGGGGCCGCTGGCCCTGGCCCGCACCGAGCGCGCCCAGACCGCCCGGGTCCTGGTGGAGACCACGGACATGCCGATGGCGGACGTCGCGTTCGCGGCCGGGTTCGCGAGCGTGCGCCAGTTCAACGAGACGATGCAGGCGGTGTTCGACCGCTCCCCCACCGAGATGCGCTCGGTCGGACGCTCCCGGGCCCCCGGCTCCTCCGCACCGGGGACGATCACGCTGCGGCTGCCCTACCGGGAGCCGATCGACCTGGCCTCGATGCTGGGGTTCCTCGGCGACAGGGCCGTCCCCGGGATCGAGGAGTACCGGGAGGGCGTGTACAGGCGGACGCTCCCGCTCCCGCACGGAACCGGTGTCGTGGAGCTCTCGGCGGGTTCCGGGCCGGGACACGTGCTGTGCCGGCTGCGGCTGACCGAGACCCGCGACCTGGCCAGCGCGGTGCGCCGGTGCCGCAGACTGCTGGACCTGGACGCCGACCCGCGTGCGGTCGCCGAGGCCCTGGGCGGGGACCCCCTGCTCGGACCGATCGTGTCGGCCCGTCCGGGCATGCGGTCGCCCGGGCACGTGGACCCGGCGGAGCTGGCCGTCCGTGCGGTGCTCGGCCAGCAGGTATCGGTACGGGCCGCGCGCACGCTGGCGGGCCGGCTGGTGCAGAGGTTCGGAAAGCCCCTGGCGGAGGGGCTGGAGGTCCCGGGCGGCGGCCTGACGCACCTGTTCCCGTCCCCGGACGTGCTGGCCGGGGCCGACCCGGCGGGTTTCTCCATCCCCGTGGCGCGCGGAACCGCCCTGGTGGGACTGAGCGGGGCCGTCGCCTCGGGCCGTGTCGATCTGGGGCCGGGCTGCGACCGGGAGGAGGCCGAGCGGCGCCTGGTCGAGCTGCGCGGCATCGGTCCGTGGACGGCGGGCTACGTGCGGATGCGCGGCCTGGGCGACCCCGACGTGTTCCTGCACGGCGACCTGGGCGTCCGGTCGGCGCTGGAGGCCGGAAGGGCGTGGACCTCCCCGGCAGCGGCCGCCCGGAACGCACGGGGGTGGAGCCCGTGGCGCTCGTACGCCACCCACCTGCTGTGGGCGTCGCTGGGCGACGCCGCCCGGGCGCGGGAGGCGGGAGCGGTTCCGGACGGCGCGTCTGCGGACGGCCCGTCCGGGGCGGTCGGCGGGGTCGCGGGCCGCACCGGTTCCGCGGCGTGAGCCGGAAGCGGTGCGGGACGACCGCGGGCGGGCCCGGCCGTGCGGCCGGGGTTCGGGCCCGGACCGGCGGGGAAGCGGTGGCCGCCGCCCGGTTGTTGGAACCACGGGGCCCTCGGGGTCCGGTGGCCGTCGGCAAGGGAAGACGGACGTGAGGACGAGAGGGAACGGTATGAGCATCACACGGGCACCGGGTGCCGTGGCACCCGGACAGGAGTCACTCTTCGCGGATGTCGAACCGGTCGCCCCCCTGCGGGCGCCGACCGTGGAGTTCCGGACCCCGCTGGACGGGCCGACCCGGTACACCACGATGGACTCGCCGGTGGGGCTGCTGACCCTCGTCGGCGACGGTGAGGCGCTGGGCGCGCTGTTCACGCTCGCGAAGGACGGCAGCTCCCCGAGCGTCCCGGCGGAGTGGATCGCCGACCCGGCGCCGTTCGCCGAGGCGGTCCGGCAGCTGGACGCGTACTTCGCGGGGGAGCTCCGGGAGTTCGACCTGCCGCTGGCCCCCTCCGGGACCGAGTGGCAGCGCAAGGTGTGGGCCGGGCTGACGACCATCCCGTACGGGGAGACCGCGAGTTACGGCCAACTCGCCGAGGAACTGGGGCGGCCGACCGCCTCCCGCGCCGTGGGCATGGCCAACGGTCGCAACCCGATCAGCATCATCGTCCCCTGCCACCGGGTCATCGGGGCCGACGGGACCCTCACCGGGTACGCGGGCGGTCTGGAGCGCAAGGAGTTCCTGCTCGGACTGGAGGCGGGGCGCGCCGCCTAGCGGCCCTCCCCGCCCCCACGCGGAACGGCCCCGGGAACGGGGCCGTTCCGCGTTTTCCACAGGGGGGAGACCGGTCTGGCCCCGCCCTCCGGAACAGGGTTGACTGGAAATCGGGGGGGTCCCCGGGGCAGGACGCTTCGCCCTGCCCCCGTTCCGTTCCGCGCCCCTCCCCCCGCAGTGTGCGCCCACCGCCGGCCTCCCGGCGGGCTTCCGGGACGGCGTCCCTTCCCCTTCCACCCCTTGCAGGCGGGTATTCGTGTGGTTACCCTGCGGTAGCAATGTGGTCGAGACCCCGTGACCGCAGAGCACCGTGTCGACCCCCCGTCCGCTCACCCCAAGGAGAAGCGTTGACACCCCCCACCTCCCCCGCCTTTCGCGTGCGCCTTTCCCGGACCCGGTTCCTGGGCGCGGCCACCCTCTCCCTGACCGCCGCGGCCGCCCTGGTCGTCTCCGCCGGTGCGGCCCAGGCCCAGCCGGCGCCCGTGGACACCGCTCTCGCGACCGCTCCCAACGTGGAGGTCACCGCGGACGGCGCCGCCGAGTCCCTGCCCGGCGCAGCACCCGGAACGGCGGCCGAGGACGTGCTCGCCGACGCGGTCGTCGCCGACGTCCTGGAGGCCCGGGGCACCGGGCTCTCCGCCCTCGACGCCCGGGACCGCGACGTCCGGATCGACATCCGGGAGGCCTCGGACGGCTCCGCCTTCGGTGTCGCCATCGTGACCGCGCCCATGGGCTCGGAGGAGAGCCCCTACGCCTGGCTGTTCGCCGCCGACCACGAGGGCTCGGAGTGGACCGTCGGACTGGAGGGCACGGAGGAGTTCTCGGAGATCCTCTCTGCGTCGACCCTGCTGGCCGAGGAGGAGCGGGAGGCCGTCGCCGCGTCCACGAACCCGGACGAGGTCTCCGCCTCCACCTACATCGGGGTGGGGCTGCCGTTCTCCATCGGCTCCTCGATGGTCATGACCGGCGGACCGCACGGCTTCAGCTCCGGCCACCCGTACAGCTCGGTGGACTTCGCCGGCGGCAACGGCCAGGCCCGTGCGGCCCGGGGCGGCTACGCCTACAGCCTCTGCACCGGCTGGACCCGGGTGATCCACGACAACGGCTACTCCACGGACTACTACCACCTGGAGGACTACCAGTGGCTGCCAGGTAACAACGTCGGCGTCGGCCACTACCTCGGAAGGCAGGGCAACAGCCTCTGCGCCGGCGGCTCGACGACCGGCGCCCACATCCACTTCGCGCTGAGGGGCTACACCGACCCCAACGCGGCGGGCTGGTACGTCCCCCTCCACGGCAGGACCCTGGGCGGCTGGACCTTCTACGAGGGCGCCGCCTACGGCGGATACGTCTACCGGAGCGGCGTGGGCACGGTCTACCCCGGCGGCTCGGTGTACAACTACGGGTTCTAGAAACACCGGGCTCCAGAAACACTGAGTTCTAGAAGCACTCTTTTCACAAACGCACAAGCACAGGCACAAAAAAGGAGGGGGCCGCCCACAAGGCAACCCCCTCCCTCACAAAAAACCGTGGCAGCGACCTACTCTCCCACCCCACCACAGGGCAGTACC
>NZ_JBEXSY010000124.1:0-5728 GCF_040613895.1 Nocardiopsis sp. NPDC006198
GGACGGCACCTCGCCGACCAGGTCCCCCCGGGATGGGTCACCGGTCTGCTGGCCGAGGGGCGGGCCGTGGTCCTGGTGGACGGGGTGGACGAACGGGAGATTCTTGGGAGACGCGAACGTCCCCCAACGGCTCCCAACCGCCGCGAAGATCCCTCAACGGAACCCTCTGAACTGGGCGAATGCTTGTTGGCGCAGGTCGATGCGACGGTTGAACTACCTCGACACGGTAGAGGTCACAGGTTCGAGTCCTGTATCGCCCACCGGCATCACCCAAGGCCAGAGCTTCGGCTCTGGCCTTCGGCGTTTCCGGGGCCCGTACTCCCGGGAGCTTTCCGGGAGGCCGTCTCCGGGGCCGGTCCGCCCGGAGGGCGCCGGAGCCGACGACGCGGTCCCCCTCCCCTCGAGAGGCGGGGACCGCGCGCAGGAGGCCCGACCGGGACAGGCCCTGCCGGGGACGCGGGGGGGCGCGTGCCGTCCCCGGCACGGGGGCGCGGACGGCGGGGGCCCGCCGGTACCGCGTGCCGGGGCGGGAGCGGTGCGCGCCGGCGCTCAGGCGCCGGTGCGGTCCCCGGGCCCCGGTTCGCCGTCCCGGACGGGGCCGGAGGCCCCGGAGCGGTCGCGGTCGTGCTCCCGGAGCCAGCGCACGAGGGAGGCGGCGACCAGGCTCAGGACGACGATCAGCGGGAAGGCGGTCACGACCGACAGGGTCTGCAACGCGTCGGTTCCGCCCGCGGACATCACCGAGACCGACACCGCCGCGAGGACGAGGGCCCAGAGCACGCGGTTGGGCCGCGAGGGCTCGACCTCGTTCGGCAGGTCGCGGGAGGTGGCCGCTCCCATGGTGTAGGACGCCGAGTCCAGGGTCGTGGCCAGGAAGACCAGCAACAGCAGCAGGAACAGCGGGGTGACGGCCCAGCTGAGAGGGAACGCCTCCAGCGTGGCGAAGATGGCGGACACCGCGCCCTCGGTCTCCAGCGTTTCGACGACGGGGGCCTCCCCCCGCAGCTCGAACGCCATGCTGGAGTTGCCGAGCAGCGCGAACGACAGCCAGCAGCCCAGGCTTCCGAAGCCGCACATGCCGACGATGATCTGCCTGACGGTGCGGCCCTTGGAGATCTTGGCGCAGAACATGCCGACGAAGGGCCCGTAGGAGATCCACCAGCCCCAGTAGAAGACGGTCCAGACCTCCTCGAAGCCCGATCCGCCGACGGGGTCGGTGTAGGTGCTCATCCGCACGATGTTCTGGGCGAGCAGGCCGACGCTGTTGGTGAAGGTGTCGATGACGAAGACCGTCGGGCCCACCGCCAGGACCAGGGCGCCCAGAGCGGCGGCCAGGTAGAGGTTGAGGTTGGCGAGGCGCTTCAGACCGCGGTGCAGGCCCAGGGCGACGCTCCCGGCGAACAGCAGGGTCCACAGGCCGATGACGACGGTGTTGAGCGTGGCGCCCGGCTCGACCCCCAGCATGCGGGAGGCGCCCTCCGCGACGGTGGGCACGGCCAGGGCCAGCGAGGTCCCCGCCGCGCCGATCATCCCGAGGATGAAGAAGACGTCGATCACCCGCCCCGGCCAGCCGTCGACGCGGTCGCCGAGCACGCCGCGGCACGCCTCGCTCAGGCGCAGGCGGCGGACCCTGCGTACGTGGTAGGCGTAGGCGAGGGCGAGGGTGGGGACGCAGAAGACCGCCCAGGCGGTGGGGCCCCAGTGGAAGAGGGGGTAGGTCGCCGACCACTCGGCGGCCTCGGTGCTGTGCGGTTCGAGCTGGTACGGGGGAGCCCCGTGGTAGTGCGCCCACTCGATGATCCCCCAGTACATGAGGCCGCCGCCGATCGCGGCGGTGAAGATCATCGCGAGCCAGGTGGGGGTGGAGAACTCGGGGCGGTCGTCGGGGTCGCCCATCCTGATGCGGCCGTACCTGCTGAGGACCAGCCAGACGAGCAGTACCGCGAGCCCGGCGACGAACCACATGTAGGCCCATCCCAGGTCGGACTGGAGCCGGGACAGGACGGCGCCGAGCAGGCGTTCACCCGTCCTCGGCGCGATCACGAACGGCGCGCTGAAGCCGATCACCATGATCAGCGCGGGCCAGAAGACTTTGTTGTCGATGTTCCATCGGATGACTCGGGTCACCTCCGTGGTCGAGGGCGCGGACCATCCAGTTACTACTGTGTTGCGTTTGACTAATCAACCAGTCGGTTATCGCATCGTTGCACTTCCCCTCGCCCTCCGACCGCCGTCGGATCGCGGAAAGCGCATGGCAGTAAGAGCTTCATGGGTTCGTCGCTGTCAAGCCGGAGCTTCTACAACGAAGTGGCAACCATGCCCGCGTTGCGAAAATCGCTACATCGCTGTTACGTTCTCCCCCGTGAGCGACAACGTGGCCGACGACGTGCGCGGCAGGGCCCGCGAGGCGATCCGCCGATCCGGCCTCTCCCAGCGGCAGTTCGCGGCCAGACTCGGCATCGACCCCACCAAACTCTCCAAGTCCCTGACCGGCACCCGGCGTTTCACCGCCCTGGAGCTGGCGGGCATCGCCGACGAGACAGGGGTGACGGTCAACTGGCTGCTCAACGGCCGGGACGACGCCGAGACCGTCTCCGCGGCGCCGCGCGACTCGTCGGCGGTGAGGCCGCCGCCCGCGAGCCTGGCCGACCACCCGGGGGCCGCCCGGGAGCACAACCGCAAGCTCCAGATCATCGAGGCCGCCTGGACCCTCATCGCCGAGCACGGGTACCACTCGGTCCGCGTCGCCCAGGTGGCCCGGGCCTGCGGGACCTCCAGCGCCACCGTCCACTACCACTTCCCCACCCTGGAACACCTCCTCGTGGAGGCGCTGCGCCACTCGGTGAAGCAGGCGTTCGACCGCCAGGTCGCGGGGCTGCACACCGTCGGCGACCCGTACGAGCGCCTTCTCCGGCTCATCGAGCTCCAGCTCCCCGGCTCGGACCGGCTGCGGCTGGAGTGGTCGATCTGGCTCCAGGTCTGGACGGCCGCGGCGCTGAACCCCGAGATGCGGGAGCTGCACGCCGCCTCCTACCGGCGCTGGCACGAGACCATCGCCCGCACCCTCCGGGAGGGGAAGGAGAGCGGGGTCTTCGGTGATTTCGACGTCGAGGAGATGACCCGGCGCCTCACCGCCCTCATCGACGGCCTGGGGATCCAGGTCATGACCGGGATGCCCGGGCGATCCGTCGACCACATGCGCGACACCCTGCGGTCGGTCATCGACCGCGACGTCCTGGGGCACTGAGCCCTCCGGTGCCCCGCCCCTGCGGACCGCACGGCCCGACCGCGCCCCTTCCGGCGCCCGACGGCCCGCCCGGTCCGAGCCCGAGAAACCGCACTCAGAGAGACGGAGCACCGCCGTGAGCGACACCATGAACCACAAGCCCATCCTGACCTGCGCCCTCACCGGCGCGGGGGACACCGTCGGCCGGAGCGAGCACGTCCCCGTGACGCCCGCGCAGATCGCCGCCGCCGCGGTCGAGGCCGCCGGGGCCGGCGCCAGCGCGGTGCACATCCACGTCCGCGACCCCGAGACGGGCGCCCCCTCGCGGGACGGCGCCCTCTACCGGGAGGTCGTCGACCGCATCCGCCAGACCGGCACCGACATCGTCATCAACCTCACCGCGGGGATGGGCGGCGACCTGGTGATCGGCCAGGAGGACCCCCTCCGGTTCGAGGAGGGCACCGACCTCGTCAACGGGCTGGACCGCCTGCCGCACGTGGAGGAGCTGCTGCCCGACATCTGCACCCTGGACTGCGGCAGCCTGAACTTCGGCGACGGCAGTCATGTCTACATCTCCACCCCGGACATGCTGCGCGCGGGCGCCAGGCGCATCCAGGAACTCGGGGTCCGTCCGGAGCTGGAGATCTTCGACACCGGCCAGCTGTGGTTCGCCAGGACCATGCACGCGGAGGGCCTGATCGACGACCCGACGATGTTCCAGCTGTGCACCGGCATCCCCTACGGCGCGCCTTCGGACCCGGGCGTCCTCCTGTCGATGGTGAACATGCTCCCGGCGGGCGCGCAGTGGGCGAGCTTCTCCATCGGCCGCAAGCAGATGCCGTGGGTGGCGCAGTCGGTGCTGCTCGGCGGGCACGCCCGGGTGGGCCTGGAGGACAACCTCTACCTCAGCCGCGGGGTGAAGGCCACCAACGGCCAGCTCACCGAGAAGGCCGTCGGCATCATCGAGCAGCTCGGCGCCCGGGTGGCCACACCGGACGAGACCCGCGCCATGCTCGGACTCCGCGGCGCGGCCTGACCCGCGTCCGACGACGAACGCCACCGCACAACGCCACCACATGAGGAGCACGATGACGGAGAACGCGAGAACCGCCCCCGGGGCCGTGCGCACGGTCGCCTGCGTCGGAGCGGGTGTCATCGGGGGCGGCTGGGTCGCCCACTTCCTGGGCCGCGGCTACCGGGTGGTCGCCTGGGACCCCGCCCCGGACGCCGAAAGCAGGCTGCGCGGGCTGGTCGCCTCGGCCTGGCCCGCCCTGGAGAGCCTGGGCCTGGCGGAGGGGGCCTCCACGGCGAACCTGCGGGTCGCCGACACGCTGGCCGACGCCGTCTCCGAGGCGGACTTCGTCCAGGAGAGCGCGCCGGAGCGCCTCGACCTGAAGATCGGCCTGCTGGCCGAGATCGACGCCGCCACCCCCGAGGGCGTGGTCATCGCCTCGTCCACCTCCGGTTACAGCATGAGCGAGATGCAGGTGGGGGCGCGGACGCCGGGACGGCTCGTGGTCGGCCACCCGTTCAACCCGCCCTACCTCGTCCCCCTGGTCGAGGTCGTCGGCGGTGCACGGAGCGAGCGGTGGGCCGTCGACTGGGCCTCGGACTTCTACCGCGCCGCGGGCAAGTCGGTGATCACCATGGAGCAGGAGCTCCCGGGGTTCATCGGCAACCGGATCCAGGAGGCGGCCTGGCGCGAGGCCCTGCACATGGTCGCCGAGGGAGAGGCGACCGTGGAGCAGATCGACCTGGCGATGACCAGCGGCCCCGGGTTGCGCTGGGCCTTCTTCGGCCCCTGCCTGACCTTCCACCTCGCCGGGGGAGAGGGCGGCATGGCGCACATGCTCGACCACTTCGGCCCGTCCCTGAAGTCCCCGTGGACCCGTCTGGAGGCGCCCGAGCTCACCGCCGAGCTGCGGGACCGCATGGTGGCGGGCACCGACGAGGTCGTGGCCGGGCGCTCCACCGCCGAGCTGATCGCCCAGCGCGACCGCCGCCTGATCGCGGTGGCCCGGGCACTCGAGGAGGTCGAACGCGAGGAGGCCGCCGAGCGGGCGGGGCGTCAGGCGTGAGCGCGACCCTCGTCCGGCGGCTCCGTCCCGAGTGGATCGACTACAACGGCCACCTCAGCGAGGCCTACTACGTCCTGCTCTTCGGGTTCGCGACGGACGCGCTGATGGACCGGGTCGGCCTGGACGCCGCCTACCGGGAGCGGACCGGCTGTTCGCTGTACACGGTCGAGGCGCACGTGCGGTACCTGCACGAGGTCGCCGCCGACGCCGAGGTCGAGATCCGCACCCGGGTGGTGGGCCCGGGCCCGGGCGGCCCCGCCGCCAAGAAGGCGCGGCTCTGCCACGAGATGCGGGTCGGCGGCGAGCTGGCGGCGACCGAGGACAGCATTGGCCTGTACGGCGAGTACTGCGCCGAACAGCGCTGCCTGGACCGGCCGCGCGAGTTCCCCTCTGACCACGCGCGGTTCTGGTTCTTCCGCAAGCC
>NZ_JBEXSY010000125.1:0-3178 GCF_040613895.1 Nocardiopsis sp. NPDC006198
AAGTGTGCGCGAACATCCAATTATCTGCAGCGGACAAGCCCTCGGCCTATTAGTACCGGTCAGCTCCACCCCTCACAGGGCTTCCACACCCGGCCTATCAACCCCGTCGTCTACAGGGAGCCTTACCCTCTCAAAGGAGGCAGGAGACCTCATCTCGAAGCAAGCTTCCCGCTTAGATGCTTTCAGCGGTTATCCCTCCCGAACGTAGCCAACCAGCCATGCCCTTGGCAGGACAACTGGCACACCAGAGGTTCGTCCGTCCCGGTCCTCTCGTACTAGGGACAGCCCTTCTCAAGTCTCCAACGCGCACAGCGGATAGGGACCGAACTGTCTCACGACGTTCTAAACCCAGCTCGCGTGCCGCTTTAATGGGCGAACAGCCCAACCCTTGGGACCAACTCCAGCCCCAGGATGCGACGAGCCGACATCGAGGTGCCAAACCATCCCGTCGATATGGACTCTTGGGGAAGATCAGCCTGTTATCCCCGGGGTACCTTTTAGCCGTTGAGCGACACCGCTTCCACACGCCGGTGCCGGATCACTAGTCCCAGCTTTCGCTCCTGCTCGACACGTCCGTCTCACAGTCAAGCTCCCTTGTGCACTTACACTCAACACCTGATTACCAACCAGGCTGAGGGAACCTTTGGGCGCCTCCGTTACTCTTTGGGAGGCAACCGCCCCAGTTAAACTACCCACCAGACACTGTCCCCGAACCGGATCACGGTCCAAGGTTAGATGCCCGAAACAGTCAGAGTGGTATTTCACCAACGCCTCCACCGCCACTAGCGTGACAGCTTCACCGGCTCCCACCTATCCTACACAAACCATCCCAAACACCAATGTCAAGCTATAGTGAAGGTCCCGGGGTCTTTCCGTCCTGCTGCGCGAAACGAGCATCTTTACTCGTAGTGCAATTTCACCGGGCCCATGGTTGAGACAGTGGGGAAGTCGTTACGCCATTCGTGCAGGTCGGAACTTACCCGACAAGGAATTTCGCTACCTTAGGATGGTTATAGTTACCACCGCCGTTTACTGGCGCTTAGATTCCCAGCTTCGCAGGAGCGAACTCCCACTAACCGGTCCTCTTAACGTTCCAGCACCGGGCAGGCGTCAGTCCGTATACAGCGTCTTACGACTTCGCACGGACCTGTGTTTTTAATAAACAGTCGCTTCCCCCCGCTATCTGCGACCCCACCCAGCTCAGACCGCAAAGGCCATCACCAGACAGGGCTCCCCTTCTCCCGAAGTTACGGGGACAATTTGCCGAGTTCCTTAACCATGGTTCACCCGAACGCCTCGGTATTCTCTACCTGACCACCTGCGTCGGTTTAGGGTACTGGCCACACACGAACTCGCTAGAGGCTTTTCTCGACAGCATGGGATCACTCACTTCACCGAAAACGGCTCGGCATCACGTCTCAGCCTCAACAGGGGGCGGATTTGCCAACCCCCCAGCCTACACGCTTACCCCCGGACAACCACCGCCGGGTAGAGCTACCCTCCTGCGTCACCCCATCACTTACCTACTACAAGCTCGGATCCCAGACCGGTCCAGAGGCAGTTCCCGAAGGAACCACCAAGAACCAGCGTGGTTAGCATCACCTGATTCGATACTGGGCGCTCGTGCACGGGTACGGGAATATCAACCCGTTATCCATCGACTACGCCTGTCGGCCTCGCCTTAGGTCCAGACTCACCCTGGGCGGATTAACCTGCCCCAGGAACCCTTAGTCAATCGGCGGCAACGTTTCTCACGTTGCTTTCGCTACTCATGCCTGCATTCTCACTCGCACACCCTCCACCACACGATCACTCGGCAGCTTCACCGGATGCACGACGCTCCCCTACCACACCAACACAAGGTTGGCATCCACAGCTTCGGCGGTGTGCTTAAGCCCCGCTACATTATCGGCGCAGAACCACTTGACCAGTGAGCTATTACGCACTCTTTAAAGGATGGCTGCTTCTAAGCCAACCTCCTGGTTGTCTCAGCAACTCCACAACCTTTCCCACTTAGCACACGCTTAGGGGCCTTAGCTGATGATCTGGGCTGTTTCCCTCTCGACTACGAAGCTTATCCCCCGCAGTCTCACTGCCGCGCTTCACTTAACCGGCATTCGGAGTTTGTCTGACGTCAGTAACCTTGTAGGGCCCATCAGCCAAACAGTAGCTCTACCTCCAGCAAGAAACACGCGACGCTGCACCTAAATGCATTTCGGGGAGAACCAGCTATCACGGAGTTTGATTGGCCTTTCACCCCTACCCACACCTCATCCCCCAGGTTTTCAACCCTGGTGGGTTCGGGCCTCCACGAGGTCTTACCCCCGCTTCACCCTGGACATGGGTAGATCACTCCGCTTCGGGTCCACAGCATGCGACTCAAACGCCCTATTCAGACTCGGTTTCCCTACGGCTACCCCACCCGGGTTAACCTCGCCACACACCATGACTCGCAGGCTCATTCTTCAAAAGGCACGCCATCACCAAAGACAAGCTTCAGCTCTGACGGCTTGACAGCACACGGTTTCAGGTACTATTTCACGACCCCTCACCGGGGCACTTTTCACCTTTCCCTCACGGTACTAGTGCACTATCGGTCATCAGGACGTATTTTGGCTTAGCAGGTGGTCCTGCCAGATTCACACGGAATTTCTCGGGCTCCGCGCTACTCGGGAGAACACCAACGCCTAGACTCTTCCTTCACCTACGGGACTCTCACCCACTACGGTTCCGCTTCCCAACGGATTCAGCTAAAAGAATCACTCAGCGCTCCACGTCGGCAGACCTGGAAAGGTGCATCCCACAACCCCGCACACGCAACGACTGCCGTCTATCACACGCGCACGGTTTAGCCTCTTCCCCGTTCGCTCACCACTACTAGGGGAATCACTGTTGTTTACTCTTCCTACGGGTACTGAGATGTTTCACTTCCCCGCGTCACCACCAACTACCCTATACATTCAGGTAGCGGCAACCCGACACAACTCGGGCTAGGTTTCCCCATTCGGACACCCACGGATCAAAGCTCGGTTGACAGCTCCCCGTGGCCTATCGCGGCCTCCCGCGTCCTTCATCGGCGCCTGATGCCAAGGCATCCACCGTGTGCCACTATCACTTGGCCACTACAGATAACAAGATGCTCGCGCACACTATTCACAAGTCAAAACACCAACCGCAC
>NZ_JBEXSY010000126.1:0-4858 GCF_040613895.1 Nocardiopsis sp. NPDC006198
GCGTTCTTCGACGCGCTGACCACCCCTGCGCAAGAGGTCCGGAACCTGCCCAAGGTCCTCTGGATGATCGTCAGCCAGGGTCCGGTCCGCGCCCCCGGGAGGACGGCCCGTCCCGCCCTGCGGGTCAGCGCGTGGTGGCCGCGGACAGGGCCTCGGCGAAGTGCATCATCGCGGAGACCGCCGAGGCGCCGTCGGCGGCCTCGCTCACCCGCAGTGTGAGGGGCTCCGCCGTGATCGCGCCGGTGTAGCCGTGGTCGAGCTCGCACGTCTCGTCGGCGCAGGCGGCCGGTTCGAGGTCGATGTTGGCGACGGCGCCCCAGTTGACCGACAGATTGACGCTGAGCACCAGTTCGCTCGGCAGGCTGCCCGGGGTGTACTGGGCCGGGTTGGGCACCACCCTGGTCAGGGCGACCGACTGGATGTTGCCCATCTGGATGCTGTCCGTCGTGGTGGACGCGTGCGAGGTGCCCTCCGTCTCGTTCGGCGGGTGCTCGTCCGTGTGGCACACCACGAGCCGGGTCGCGGTCAGCAGCATCACGGTGATGTGCCGCCGCATCTCCATCGCCGGGTCGAAGGTCGCCTCGTGGTGCACGATGAACGCCTCGGCGCTCTCGCCGCCCAGGGCCTGGGCGACGGCGTCGATCACCAGCGCGGGGTAGTACCCGCTGCGTTCGATCTCCAGTCGCCAGTCCGTGGACACGGCACGTGTTTTCCTCATACCCCTATCCTGCCCCTTTCCCGTGACACTTCGCGACCGGGCCGAGAAGCGGGCGGACCACCCCCTGATCAGAACGTCACCCCGCGCAGCCTCCGCGGCCCCGCGTCGGGCCGTACCTCGGGCGCCTCCCGCAGCCACATGCGCGCGCCCAGCACGTGGGCTCCGGTGGCGTTGACGAGGACAGGGTCCAGGTCCACGTAGCCGATCTCGGGAAACGCCTCCACCAGGCGCGACACCCGGATGAGGAGTTCCTCCAGCGCCTCCACGTCGGGCTGCTCCGCGAGCGAGGTCGCGCCCGCGGGGAGGCCGAACAGCAGGGGCGCCGCACGCACCGCGTGGATGAGGTCGGCGGCGTCCATGTCGGTGAGGGGCGCCAGGCGGAACGCCCGGTCGTCCAGGAGCTCGGCGGTCACGTCGGCCAGGCCGAACGAGACCACCGACCCGAAGGACTGGTTGTCCCCCGCGCGGATCACCGTGGGCACGCCGGGCGCGGCCATGCGCTGGACGACGAGCCCCGCCTCGGCGCCGAACCGGTCGTACAGCGACAGGAAGGCGCTGCGCACGTCCTCCGGCGTGCGCAGGTCCGCCCGGACGAACGCTCCCCCCGCACGGACCCGCAGGTCGGGCGAGTCGGCCTTGACGACCACCGGGTAGCCGAGGTGCCCGGCGGCGACCACGGCGCCCTCCGCCGAGGACACCGGGATGTCCGGGTAGGCGTTGATGCCGTAGCAGGACAGCAGGTCGCGGGCGTCCTCGCCGGAGATCGCCGTCTCCTCGTCGTAGCGGCGCTCGCCGCCGAACCAGGCGACGTCGTCCGCGGACGGCTTGGCGTTCCTGAGCGCGCGGACCAGCGTCGCGCGGGCACGGGCACCGTCGATGTCGGGCAGCTCGGGGTGGCGTCCCGGTTTGCGGTTGCGCCACTGCGTGTAGCGGGTCGCGTAGGCCAGGGCGCGGACCGCGTCCTCGGGCGAGGGGTAGGAGGGGACCGATCCGCGCAGGGTCTCGCCCCTGTCGCCGACGTGGCGCAGCTCCTCGGGGAGACCCTGGCGCCCCAGGTAGGTGGCCACGACGGGCTTGTCGGAGTTGAGCGAGCGCGCTCTGAGGACCCGCGCGACGTCGTCGGAGATGGGGTGGAGCGCGGGGATGAACACGACCACGACCGAGTGCACGTCGTCGGCCGCCAGGGCCGTCTCGAGCGCGAGGTCGAAGTCCTCGGCGGTGGCCTGGGGGCCGAGGTTGACCGGGTCGTGGGGCTTGAGGCCCTGACGCACCGCAGCGTCCTTGACCAGCAGCTCCAGGGAGTCGGAGTTGCCGATGACGCCCACCCGCGGCCCCTTGGGCAGGGGCTGGTAGGCGAACACCTGGGCGGCGTCGAACATCTGCGTGATGTCGTCGACCCGGACCACCCCGGCCTGCTGGAACAGCGAGGTGACGGCGTAGTCGGGCAGGGCGAGCCCTCCCGCCGCGTGGCCGGTGGGGGTGGTCTGCGCGGAACCGCCGCTGCGCACCGCCACGACGGGCTTCTGCTTGGCGAGGCGCCGGGCCAGGCGCGTGAACTTGCGCGGGTTGCCGAGCGACTCCAGGTACTGCAGGACGACCTCGGTGGCGGGGTCCTCCTGCCAGTACTGCATGAGGTCGTTGCCGGACACGTCGGCGCGGTTGCCCGCGGAGACGAACGTGGACAGGCCCATCCCGCGCTCGGCCACCCGCTGGAGGATGGCCCGCCCCAGGGCGCCGGACTGGGAGAAGAAGCCGATCGACCCCACCGGGGGCAGGTCGGGCGACAGCGTCGCGTTGAGCGACACCCGGGGATCGCTGTTGGCGATGCCCAGGCAGTTGGGGCCGACGACGCGCATGCCGGCGGCGCGGGCGGTGCGCACCAGCTCGTCCTGGCGCGCGCGGCCCTCCGGTCCGGTCTCGCCGAACCCGGAGCTGACCACGACCAGCCCGAGCACGCCCTTGTCCGCGCACTGCTCGACGACGTCGACGACCATGTCGGCGCGGACCGCCACGACGGCGAGGTCCACCTGGTCGGGGATGTCCAGGACCGAGGGGTAGGCGCGCACGCCCACGACGGCCTTGGCCTCGGGGTGCACCGGGTAGACGGGCCCCTGGAACTCGCCTCCGAGGAGGTTGCGCAGGGCCGTCTGGCCGATGGTGTGGGCGGTCCGGCTCGCGCCGATGACGGCGACCGAGTCGGGGAAGAGGAGCCGGGCGATGGAGCGCGACTCCGCGCGCTGCTCGCGGGCCCGCATGACCTCGGTGGAGTCGTCCGTGGGCTGGAGGTCCAGCGTCAGGCGGATGACCCCCTCGTCGAAGGTCTGCTGGGCGGTGTACCCGGCTTCGCGGAAGACGTTGATCATCCGCCGGTTCTCGGGCAGCACGTCGGCGATGAAGCGGCGCACCCCCCGTTCGCGCGCGGCCGCGCCGATGTGCTCCAGCAGCACCGACGCCAGGCCGCGGCCCTGGTGGCCGTCCTCCACGACGAAGGCGACCTCGGCCTCCTCGGGCGCGACCTTGTCGTAGCGCACCACGGAGACCAGGGAGTCGGAGATGGTGGCGACCAGGGCCACGCGGTCCTCGTAGTCGACCGTCGTGAACCGTTTCACATCGCGGTCGGAGAGCTTGGGGTAGGGCGCGAAGAACCGGTAGTAGATCGTCTCCGGGGAGAGGCGTGCGTGGAACTCGCGCAGCAGGTCGGCGTCTTCAGGGGTGATGGGGCGCAGGTGCGCGGTGCCTCCGTCGGTCAGGACGACGTCGGCTTCCCAGTGATTCGGGTAGGACTGCACGACTGCGAGACTAGACGACAAACGGTCGAATCCGGGGAAAGTCCATGCGGGCACCGCGAAAACGCCCCGGGGCGTCCGCACGGTACGCCCTCCCCGGCCCCCGGTCGGCCCGTGCGGGCTACCGGCAGCACGTGACGCAATGCTCATCGCGGGGGGCTCCCGGGGCGCGGCGACGCCCTCCACAGCGGCGATCGGCGCCCTTCCGCCGACGTGTGGCCGGGGCGCGTTCAGTTCGTTACACGCCGCTGACGGTTCACCTGTTAACGTCGTGCGAGCACGGATTCTTATAACCCTCGGTGGTGGCTGGCGAAATGACACGAGTGGTCGTGATCGGTGACCTGATGACCGACGCCGTCGCGCGCGCGTTCCACCCGTTGGCCCGCGGCAGCGACACTCCGGCGTCCGTGATCATGTATGGCGGGGGCTCCGGGGCGAACATCGCCTCGTGGCTGGCCGTGGAGGGTACCGACACCACCTTCGTCGGCCGCCGCGGCTCCGACATCACCGGCCGGACCCGTGAGATGGAGCTCATGGGCTACGGTCTGGACTCGCGCATGGTGATGGACCCCGAGCGGCCCACGGGGACCTGCGTGGTGATGATCACCCACCGGGGCGACCGCACGATGCTGAGCGACCCCGGCGCCAACGCCCGCCTCCAGCCCGAGGACCTCCCCCGCGACGTGTTCGGCCCCGACGGGCACCTGCACGTGTCGGGGTACACCCTGATCAACGCCGACTCCCGGCGCGCGGCCCGGGTGGCGCTGCGGATGGCCCGCGAGAGCGGGATGTCGATCTCGGTCGACGGCGGCTCGCACGCGCCGCTGGAGCGCGCGGGCGCCGAGAACTTCCTGGACTGGACCCAGGGCGCGCGGCTGCTGTTCGCCAACGTCGACCAGGCCAGGGTGCTGACCGGCCGGGAGGACCCCGAGGCCGCGGCGAAGGTGCTGACCGCCTGGTTCCCCAACGTGGTGCTCAAGCTGGGCCAGGGCGGCGGCCTGTGGGCGTCCAAGACCCGTGACGACTGCGTGACCGCTCCCGCAGAGCCGGTGGAGCCCTCCCCCGGTTCCGTGGGGGCCGGCGACGCCTTCATCGCGGGGTTCCTCCCGGCGTGGCTCGCCGGCCGCCATCCCAAGGAGGCGCTGGGCCGCGCCCACCGCCTGGCCGCGCGGGCCCTGCACCAGCCGGGCGCCCGACCCGACCTGGGGGAGGGCCAGCCCGTGCGGCGCGGCGCCCCCCGCGGCCAGCGCATCCGCTGACCCCGCACGCCTCCGTTCCGGCCGGGGGGGGGCGGCGGGGGCGCGGGCCCCCCCCCCGGGCCCGCCGGGGGCGAGGGGGGGGGGCGCCCCCCCCG
>NZ_JBEXSY010000127.1:0-4813 GCF_040613895.1 Nocardiopsis sp. NPDC006198
CTGCCCCCCCCCCCCGGCCCGCCCCCCCCGTCTTGCCCCCCCCCACCCCCCTCCCCCCCCCCGGCCCCCCGGGGGGCGCCCCCCCCCCCGCCCCGCCCCCCCCCCCCCGCCGGACCCCGCCCGGGAGGCGGGCTACCGGCCCCTCCCGGCGGAATCGGCCCTGAGCATCCTCACCCCGAGGACGACCACGCCGACGGCCAGGGCGATGACCACGCCCCAGATCAGCAGGCCGACCACCACGGAGAGCAGCCAGAAGAAGGCGAGCACCACCGCCACGCCGGCGGCGACCCTGAACAGAAGTCGTCCCATGGGCCGAAGGATACGCGGGCCGCACCCGGACAAGAGCGCGGCCCCGCCCTCGCCGTGACCCCGCGCCCGGACCGGCCCGGGCGCCGGGACCGGCGGCAGGGACGACATCCACCGCTCCACGGCGGCGCCGGGCCCCGCATCGGCCGCCCTCGCGGCCGATCCGCTAGCCGACGCGCACCGCCCCGGAGAAGACGCCGTCCCAGTACGCGGCCAGCGAGACCTCCTCCAGCGGCTTGGAGGGGTTGGAGCCGTGGATCATCATCCCGTTGCCGGAGTAGATCCCCACATGGCTGGGGGCGGACTCGCTGTAGAAGAACAGCAGGTCCCCCGGCTGGACCTCGTCGCGCGAGACGCGCGTGCCCGCGTTCACCTGGTCGTAGGTGGTGCGGGGCAGGCTCACGCCCGCCTGGGCCCATGCCGCCTGGACCAGGCCCGAGCAGTCGTAGCCGTCGGGCCCGGTGCCGCCCCACACGTAGGGCTTGCCGATCTGCGCGCGGGCGAAGTCCAGTACCGCCTGGACGTCCCCGGACACCGCGCCGGCGTCCCCTCCGGTGGCGGCCGCGCCCGCGGCGCCGGCCGTCGGGTCCACCCCGCCCAGGCTCTCCAGCACCGCGGCCTGCTCCTCCAGGGCCGCCTCGCCCTCCTCCTGGGCCGACTCGGCCTCGGACAGGGCCTGCGCGGCCCCCTCCTCGGCCGCCGCGGCCTGCTCGCGCAGCTCCTCGGCGCGCTCCACCTCCACGACGTAGTCCGCCAGGACCACCTCCTGCCCCTCGGAGAGGAAGTTGAGGTCGGCCACGTTCTGCAGCGCCGCGTCGGGGGAGCTGTCGAACAGCACCGTGAAGAGGCTGTGCGTGGACTCGGTGTAGGCGACCCGGGCGATCCCGGCGACCTGGCCGGACATGGCGTCCAGGTCCTCCTGCGCCTCGGCCAGCCGGGCGTCGATGTCCTCCAGCTCGGTCCGGGCGCTGGAGTGGTCCTCCTCCGCCTGGTTGAAGGCCTCGTTCAGCACCGAGAGCTCCTCCTGGAGCTCCTCGTAGCGCTGCTGCGCCTCCTCCGCGGTGGGTTCGGCCAGTGCCGGGGCCGAGGAGAGGGCGAGCGCGCCGAGGGCGACGAAACCGACCGTCGCGCCGCGGCGCCTTCCACGCGAACCGGGTTCGGGGTTGCGAGTCAAGGGATCGACTGCCTTTCTCCCACACCCGTCTACCAGCGCAGGGCATCCCGCGGACACACCTGTGGCAGGCGTGCGGGGATGAGCGGTAGGGGGTCCCGGTACGCGGCGGAAAGGCCGCGGGAGGTGTGCCGGGCGTGCTGCGGTGGCCCCCGCCCTCGGGAAGAGAGCTGCTGACGGGCGGGGTGCGACGGAAACCGGACGCCGTCACCCTGATGGTGACCGAGCGGTGCGTTCCGACCTGAGGGAACACTAATTCACGACAAGGGCGAAACGCGACCCTTTCGTTACCTCGCCTTGGGCAACCCCCTGACCTGCGAGGCCGCGCCGACCGAGCGGAAATCCCGACGGCTCCCGCGAAGCGGGCACACAGCATCCCCGCTCCGAACACACCAAAACCAGGTCAACCACCCCCGAAAAAGAGACGTGTATCACGAGAACCGGGGGAAGGGGCGGGGTCCTCCCCCGCCCCCGACGAACATCACAGGTGGCGCTGCCACCAGTCCAGGACCGCCTCGAAACGCGCGACCCGGTGGCTGGGCAGCCCCGACCGCGACAACTCGTGCCCCTCACCCGGGAACAACAGCATCTCCGCCTCGTGCCCGCGCAGCTTGAGCGCCACGAACAGGCGCTGCGCCTGCTCCACCGGACACCGCCAGTCCTCCTCGGAGTGGATGATCAGGAACGGCACCCCGATCCGGTCGGCATAGGTGAGCGGACTCTCCTTCGCCCACACCTCCGGCGGACCGTACAGCGGCCGCGGGAAGAACGAACCGATGTCGGAGGAGCCGTGGAAGCTCTCGATCGCGTTCACCGCCCGCTCGCTGATCGCCGCACGGAAGCGCCCGCCGTGGTGCGCCGCGATCCACGTCGTCATGAAACCGCCGTGCGAACCGCCCATGACGCCCACCCGCGAGGAGTCCAGCCGCCCGTCCTCCAGGGCCGCGTCCAGGAACGCCATCACATCGGCCGCGCTCACCTCGCCCACCGCGCCGATGATCGCCCGGCCGTGCTCGTCCCCGTACCCCGAGGACCCGCGCGGGTTGCACATCACCACCGCGTACCCCGCCGCCGCGTACACCTGGGTCTCGTCGAACAGCTGGTGGCCGTAGGGCGCGAACGGGCCGCCGTGGATCATCAGCACCACCGGGTGCGGCCCCTCGCCCTCGGGAAGGGTGACCCACCCGTGCACCGGGTACCCGTCGGGCGCGTGCGCCGTCAGCTCGGCCATCGGGAGCGGGGCCGGCCCCCGGGCGAACCCCGTGAGCCGCCTGACACCGTCCCCGGACACCACCACCAGCTCACCGCTGGAACGCCCGTCGGCCACCACCGCGACCGTCACACCGCCCGCGCTGTCGAACGACTGGACCTGGACCTTGTCGCCCACCAGGACCCGCGGCACACCGCCCCCGAAGGGCACCAGCACCAGATCGACCGCACCCCGGTTCTCGGCCAGCCCCAACACCCCGTCCGCCACCACCAGCAGGGGACCCGTCATCCGCGGCCCCTCCCCCGGCGTCAGGCGCGTCGGCACCGCCGAGGCGTCCGCCGGAACCGACCACACCCCGGTCGTGCGCCCCACGAAGTCGTCCAGGTCCGGGCCGATCTCGTCACCGCTGAAGAACACCGTCGAACCGTCCCCGGAGAACCGGCCGCCCCAGGCGTCCAGGTCCCCCGCGGTCACCCGGCGGGGCCGCGCCCCCTCCTCCGGCGCGCACGCCCACACGTCCTGCACCAGGTCGGTGTCGCGCGTCTCGTGCCGAGAGGCGGCGAACAGCAGCTCGGAGCCGTCGGGCCGCCACGCCACGTCGGCGTGCTCGAAGTCGCCCCCGGTCACCCGGACCGGCTCCCCCGCCTCACCCGAGGCGTCCACCGGCGCGGACACGAACACGTGCGAGCGGCGGTCGTTGGTGAACCCCAGGCCGTCCAACCGGTACTTGACCTGCGTGATGCGCCGGGGCGGCTCCTTGCCCGGCTCCACGCCCACGTACCGGCCCGGCTCGGGGACCCTGGCGGTGTAGGCGAGGCGGCTGGAGTCCGGACTCCAGCGCGGCGCCCCGGCCCCCAGGGGGTGCGACGTGATCTTCCAGGGCTCGCCGCCGTCGGCGGGCAGCACGTGGATCTGGGCGCGCTCGTCCTCGTCGGGCCGCAGGAAGGCGATCCAGCGCCCGTCGGGGGAGAACACCGGGCCGCTGTCCCTGGCGCCCCGGGTGAGGCGGGCGGGCGGGGCCGACCCGTCCGTGGGGACCGACCACAGGGAACCGAGGTAGGCGTCCTCCTCCAGGTCCGGGCGGGTCACGGCGAAGACCGCGCGCCGCCCGTCCGGCGACAGGGTCGGAGCGCTGAGGCTGTGCAGGTGGACGATGTCAGCAGGTTTCATACACGGATGGCCGTCCCGGCGCGGGGGCGCCGCGACCGCCCCCTCCTTATCCCTTTGCGGGGCGCCGTCGTCCGGAGCCTCCGCGTACCAGGTACGGCGCGACCACATCGGGACACGACCGCTCGAACACGGGACGCCCTCCGGTCAGGAGACCACCCCAGAGGGACCCTATCCACGCCCGTAGCCGGAAATCCAGGCACTTTCCCGGCTCACCCGCGACAACCGCCGTCGACGGCCCCGGGCCCGGACGCACCGCCCGGCCTACCCCCGCCCCCTCACGGCGAACGAACCACCGGCACCCCGGTCCGGCTCCGCACCGCGCTGTCGGTCTCCAACCGCACACACACCCACCGCCCCTCCACCCGCCGCGCCCTGAACGCGAACACCCGCGACCGCCGGGCACAGCCGATCACCGCACTCGCCTCCACCTCGGGAGCACCCGACCCGCCCGCGTCCGCCCTCTGGTGGAACACCCTCCCCAACCGGGGCGCCAACCCGCACGGGATCGCCCCCCGCAGCCGGCGCAGCTCCTCACGGACCGGAACCGCCAACTGGTCCCGCAGCACCTCCGGCGCACGGCGGCCCACCAGCACCTCCGCCAACCGCTGGGCCAGCAGATACACCTCACCCGGCGTCCGGTGGCCCGCGAGCAGCGGACCGGCGGCGCACCGGCCCGCCGCCGCCCCGGCGAGCGGGGCCCGGGCCGGGGTCCGCACCGGACGCGGACGCCCGCCCGGCACCCGGACCCCGGACGAGGGCTGGTGCGGCCCCGGCCGCCGACCCGCCGCCGCGGACCGGCGGTGCGGCCCCGGGGAGCGACGGGCGGCCGGGGCCCCCGCATCCCGCGCACCCCCCGACCCGGCGGAGGAACCGGACACGGGCGCCACCGGCGCGCCCTCCCCGCCCGGCGCGGGCGCCTCCGGTCCGAGCCCGGCGAGCACGTCGGTGCTGCGCGA
>NZ_JBEXSY010000128.1:0-4771 GCF_040613895.1 Nocardiopsis sp. NPDC006198
GGCGCGGCGCGCCATCCATCGCGGACGAAGCGCTCCAGGGCGTCCGGCGCGGCCGTCGGGGGCCGGTGCGGTCCCCTAGACCATGGAGGCCTCCCGGTGCCCGTCCTCCTCACGGGCCGCCTCCTCGGCGGCGCGGGCCTCGGAGCGGGCTATCCACCGGTCGTCCACCACCCGGATCACCGTGATCGCCACGATCGCCACCCCGGCCACGGCCAGACCGGTGAGGACCTTGGCCGGGTCGCTCACGTCCAGGTCGAAGAACCACTGGCCCAGCGGCGTCACCATGGCCAGTGTCAGCAGGCCGACCATGGAGCCCACCATCAGGACCTTCCACCACACGTACGGCTTGGCCACCAGCAGCAGGACCCACAGGGTGGTCGCGCACAGCGTGATCACCACCGCCGTGCGGTCCGCCGGGTCCGGGACGGTCCGCCCGCCCAGCACCAGCAGGTAGGTCGTCACCGCCGCGAAACCGGCCACCATCCCCGAGGGGATGGCGAGCCGCAGCGTGCGCATCACGAACCCCGGCTTGGCGATGTCGGTGTTGGGCGCCAGGGCCAGGAAGAACGACGGGATGCCGAAGGTCACCGCGTTGATCAGCGTCGCGTGCCGGGGGAAGAACGGGTACGCGACCGCCAGCAGCCCGACGATGATCGCCAGCGTCATCGTGTACACGGTCTTGGTCAGGAACAGGCTGGCCACACGCTCGATGTTGCCGATGACCCGGCGGCCCTCGGCCACCACGCGCGGCAGCACCGCGAAGCGGTTGTCCAGCAGGACCAGCTGCGCCACCGAGCGCGACGCCGGGCTGCCGGAGCCCATCGCCACCCCGATGTCGGCCTCCTTCAGGGCCAGCACGTCGTTGACGCCGTCGCCGGTCATCGCCACCGTGTGCCCGCGGTCCTTCAGCCCGCGCACCATGTCGCGCTTGCGCTCCGGGGTCACCCGGCCGAACGCCGAGCGCCTCTCGACCTCGCGGGCCAGCTCGTCCGCGTCGGCGGACAGGGAGCGGGCGTCCACCGGGTCCTCCGCGCCGGGCAGGCCCAGCTCGCGGCCCACCGCGCCGACCGAGGCCGCGTGGTCGCCGGAGACGATCTTGACGTCGACGCCCTGGCCGGCGAAGTAGTCGAGGGTGGCCCCGGCGTCCTCGCGCACCTTCTGGTCCAGGACCACCAGCGCGACCGGGGCCACCTCGCCGGGGGCGTCGTCGGAGTCCACCCGGGCGGAGGCGCGGGCCAGCAGCAGCACCCGGAGCCCCTGCGAGCCGAGCCGTGCCGCCTCGGCCGCGGCGGGGGAGTCGGGGGAGGACAGCACGTCGGCGGCGCCCAGGACCCAGTGCTCCTCGCCGCCCGGGGTGAGGAAGCCGGCCCCGCTCCACTTGCGGGCCGACGAGAACGGCGCCAGCGCGGTGACGGTCCAGTCGGGGGCGGACACCCCGCTCGCCCCGAACCCCTGAGCGATGGCGGCCATGCTCGCGTTGTGGTCGGGGTCGCAGGCCGCCAGGGCGGCCAGCACCCGGGTCGGCGAGGGGTCGTCGCCCACCGCGCGCCCTCCCAGGTCGCGGATCTGGGCCAGCTTCATGCCGGCCTCGGTCAGCGTCCCCGTCTTGTCGGTGCACACCACGTCCACGCGGGCCAGGCCCTCGATCGCGGGCAGCTCCTGCACCAGGCACTTGTACTTCCCCAGCCGGATCACACCGACCGCGAAGGCGATGCTGGTGAGCAGGATCAGCCCCTCGGGGATCATCGACACCAGCGCCGCCACCATGCCGCGCAGCGCGTCCGCCAGCGGGCCGGAGATCTGGCCGCCCGCCGTGGGCTCCTCCAGCGTGACGTGGCCGCCCATGAACAGCTGGCTGTAGATCAGCAGGGCGCCGATCGGGAACAGCGCGTAGGTGATCCAGGTCAGGATGCGGTTGATGCCCGACCGCAGCTCCGAGTGCACCAGCGAGAACCGGCTCGCCTCCTCGGCCAGGCGTGCCGCGTACGCGTGCCGCCCCACCTTGGTGGCGCGGAAGCGCCCGGCGCCCGCCACCACGAAGCTGCCCGACATCACGGTGTCGCCGGGCCGCTTGAGCACGGGATCGGCCTCGCCGGTCAGCAGGGACTCGTCGACCTCCAGCCCTCCCGCCCAGGTGACGACGCCGTCGACCGCGATCTGGTCGCCCGTGCCGACCTCGAGGACCTCGTCCAGGACGATCTCCTGGGTGGTCACGCGCACCGTCGCGCCGTCGCGCACGACCCGGGGGTGGGCGGCGTTGACGATCGCGAGCTTGTCGAGGGTGCGCTTGGCGCGCAGCTCCTGGACGATGCCGATCAGCGTGTTGATCAGGATCACCATCGCGAACAGCCCGTCCTGGACGGGGCCGATCACGGCGATGATCGTGAACAGCACCGCGATCATCGCGTTGATCCGCGTGAACACGTTGGCTCGGATGATCTGCCCGACGCTGCGGCTGGCACGCACGGGGACGTCGTTGGTCCGGCCGGTGGCGACCCGCTCGGCGACTTCCGCCAGGGTCAGCCCGGTCTCGGACGGGGGGCCGTGGAGGCCCGGCCCGGCACGCTCGGGCCGGGCGCCGGTGACGTTCGGGGCAGCCGCCTGCGAATCCCTGTCCGAGGCGCCTTCCGCACCGTCGTCGGGTCGTTCGGGTTGGACGGGCACGCACACTCCTGGGTGGTACGGGAGACGGGTGGACGGGCCCCTGATCACGCGAGGGGGCGCACCGGCCACGGACGTCCGGAGAGTAAGGAGATCCACAGCCTAGAAGACCCCCGGACCACTCGCGGGCGTCCTGCCCCCCCGATGCCGGGTGGTACCCGCACCACCAGGCGTCCGGGGGGACGGCGGCCGTGTCCGGCGCACGCCCCGCCCTCCCCGGCAGGCCCCGAGCGGACGTAGAGTCCGGGTACAGTTCCGTCCACCCTCCGGTCGGGCCTCTCGGGCCGTGCCTCCGGGGAGACAGCAGAGGTCCTCATGTGCACCGTCATCGTCGGATTCGATCCCGGCGCCGACACACCACTCGTCATCGCGGCGCTCCGGGACGAGATGTCCCTCCGGCCCTGGGACCCGCCCGCGCGCCACTGGCCCGACCGGCCCGAGCTGGTCGGCGGGCGCGACCTCACGGCGGGGGGAACCTGGCTGGCGGTGAACCCCGCCCGCCCCCGCGTCTGCGCCGTGCTCAACGGGTGGCCCCGGGACGGGAGCATGCCCTGGGAGGGCGTGTACCCGGCGAGCCGGGGGGAGCTGCCGCTGCGCGCCCTCGCGCACCCGGTGCGGGACCCGCTCCAGGGGGAGGACCCCACCCGGTACGCGCCCTTCCACCTCCTGGACGCCGACGCCCACAGGGTCGGCCTGCACAGCTGGGACGGGCGGTGCATGGACACGAGGCCGCTGCCCGCGGGGGTGAGCATCGTGGTGAACACCGGCCTGGACCCGCACGACCCCAGGGCGGCGCGCCACACGCCGGAGTTCGCGGCCACCCGGCCCGACCCGGCGGACCTGGCGGCCGCGAAAGGGGTCGAGGAGATCTGGGGCGAGTGGCCGCGCCTCATCACCGAGGCCGCCGGCGCGACCCCCCGTTCCGTGGGCGCCGACGGCCAGGGCGATCCGTCGGGCCTGGTCGCGCGGGCCGATCTGGGGGAGGGGCGGATCTGGGCGACGGGCTCGGTGACGCTGGTCGCGCTGGACCGTGAGACGGTCCGCTACGCCTTCACGGACGCCCCTGCCGACGCCGGGGCGTGGCGGATGGTCGAGGTGTGAGGGGCCGTCGCCGCCCCGGCCCGGGGCGGCGACGGGCCGTGGGGTGAAACCTCGGTGAAGGATTCCCGCAACGGGGTGTTTACAGGAGGTCGGCCGCTGGCTACTCTCATGGGAGCGTTCCCAAATGACTTGGGTCACATTCTTTCGACATCCCCCTCCCCCTGACATCCCCCGACATCCCCCTCCTCCCACACCCCTCGCCCGGCGTCGCGCCATGGTGGTCGGGTTTTCTTCGCCTGCCGTTTGGGAGCGCTCCCACATCCCCCGGCGCACCGCGCCCCTGCCAGTACGAGGTCGTCATGCCCCGCGCACCTCCGTCCCCGTCCACGTCTGAGCGGACCTCACGCAACCGTCGCCCGCACCCCCGGTCGACACTCCGCAAGCTCCTTTTGGTCACCCCCCTCCATGAGGAAGAAGACGACATGAGCAGGATCCACCGTGGCGCGAGCACACGCTCGCGGACACGACGAGGCCTCGCCGCGGCCTCGGCCCTCGTACTCGGCACCACCTTGGCACTCCTTCCCACCACGCCCGCGAGCGCCGCCCCGGGCTGCGAGGTGGACTACCAGGTCAACGACTGGGGCTCCGGTTTCACCGCGAGCGTCGAGATCACCAACCTGGGAACCGCCCTCAACGGCTGGACCCTCGACTGGTCCTTCCCCGGGAACCAGCAGGTCACGAACCTGTGGAACGGTACGCACACCCAGTCGGGGCAGGACGTGTCGGTGACCGCCGCCGGTCACAACTCGTCGATCTCCACGAACGGGACCGTCTCCTTCGGGTTCAACGCCTCCTACTCCGGGAGCAACGCCGCACCGTCGGAGTTCACCCTCAACGGCGTGGTGTGCGACGGATCGGTCGACCCCGGTCCAGGACCCGACCCGGACCCGGACCCCGACCCGGAACCGGGGGACCGCGTGGACAATCCGTATGAGGGCGCGGATGTGTACGTGAACCCGATCTGGTCGGCCAACGCCGCCGCCGAACCCGGCGGGGACGCGATCTCCGA
>NZ_JBEXSY010000129.1:0-4661 GCF_040613895.1 Nocardiopsis sp. NPDC006198
CGGGGTGTGGGGGGGGGGCTCCCCCCCCGGCGCCGCGCCCGCGGGCGGGGCCGGGCGGGACCGCGAGCGGCCGGCCGCGGGGGCGCGGTCCGCACCGCGCCCCCGCGGCCCGTGACGGAACCGCGTGCGCCGATCGCCGCGAGCGTTCGCCGGGCACCTCCCGCAGGACGGGTGGCGAAGGCCGGCCCGGGTCCGGCTGTCCGAGCGCGGTCGGCGCGGCCGGAGGCGGCCCTCCCTACATACCGTCTAGGGCTCCAGAGCCCGCCTGGAGCCGGTCCCGTCGCCTCCGAGCCCGGCGACGATCCGCCGGGCTCGGACCTCGTCGGCGCCCAGGCGTTCGCGGACCATCCGCACCGCCTCCTCGTCCCGACCGAGGGCGACCAGGTCGTGCACGCGGGTGCGCAGGGAGTGCGGCAGGTCCTCCTGCCCCCTCGGCGCGGGAACGTATCCGCCCACATGCTGTTCGGGCTCCACCGGGGGCGCCGTCGCCTCCTCGACCACGAGCCGGTCGTTCAGGTAGGCCACCACGCGGCGCAGCGCGAGGGAACCCGCGGCGAGCACGACGATGGACCCGAGCAGCGCGAACAGCATGAACATCAGGCTCATGGCGTGCACCTACCCGCGTCCCCGTCGGCACAGCCCCACGCCGCCGACACGGCGGGTAATCATCTGTTGACCAAGGGCTGTCGACGGCGCCGGCCCGGAACCGCGTCCCCGGGCCGGACCGCCGGAGCCGCGGTTCCGCCACCCCCGGCCCCCGGCGCGGGGCGCGGGGGCCGGCGCCACGGGCAGCCTGTTCGCCGAACAGGTCACCGGCCCCCTTTTCGGCCACCAACGCGAAACGCCACCCCGGTCCGGGGTGGCGTTTCGGCTGGAGCCGCCTGTCGGAATCGAACCGACGACCTATTCATTACGAGTGAATCGCTCTGCCGACTGAGCTAAGGCGGCGCGACGCCGCGTGTCACACGCGGCGAAGCGGTCCCAGTCTAACGCCTTCCGACGGGTGCCGTGTACACGTTTGCGGTCATGCCGGTCCCGCCTCCGCGAGCGGGGCGCGGGGGCCGGGGGCGGCGGCCCCCGGCCCCGTCGGTCAGGCGCAGGCCATGCCGTCCTCGGGAACGGTCAGGTCGACCAGGTAGGCGTCCACGATGTCGTCGATGCACTGGTCGCCCATGCGGTAGGCCGTGTGGCCGTCACCGTCGCGGGTCACCAGGAACCCGGATTCCAGCTGGCCCGCGAGCGCCTCGGCCCACGCGTACGGGGTGGCCGAGTCCCGGGTGGTGCCCACCACCATGATGGGGGCGGCCCCCGCTCCGTCCAGGCCGGTGGTCGGGGTGACCGCCTCCTCCGGCCAGTAGGCGCACGGCAGGGCCCCCCAGGCCAGCGTCGGACCGAAGATCGGCGACTCCTCGCCGGCCTCGGCCGCGGCCCGGACATACGCGTCGACGTCGCGCGGGCTCGGGGAGTCGGAGCAGTTCACCGCGATGAGCGCCGCCGTGGAGTTCTCGTAGGCGGCCGGGTCCTCGCGGCTGTACAGGTCGTCGCCGAGCTGGATCAGCACGGTGCCGTCGCCGTTCTCCATCGCCTCGGCCAGCCCCTCGCGCACCCGGGGCCACCAGCTCTCGGAGTACAGGGCCGCGAGGACGCCGAGCTCGGCGCGGGCCCGGTTGACCTCGCGGTCGTCGGCGCTGTTGGACAGGGGCTCCTCGGCGGTGTCGGCCAGGAAGTCGCTCAGCGCCCCGACGCCGTCCTCCACACTGTCCCCGGACGCGCCCAGCGGGCAGTCCGGCTGCCCGAGGCAGTCCTCCACGAAGGCCCGCAGCGCCGTCTCGAAGCCGGTGGCCTGCGCGACGCTGAGGTCGAGCTGCTCCTGGCTGGGGTCCACCGCGCCGTCGAGCACGAGGGCGCGGACCCGGTCGGGGAACTCCTCCGCGTACTGCGCCCCGATGTGGGTGCCGTAGGAGGCGCCGAGGTAGGTCAGCTGCTCGTCGCCGACCAGGGCGCGCAGGATGTCCATGTCGCGGGCGACGTTGACGGTGCCCATGTGGAGCATCAGCTCGGGGTCGTTGGCCCGGCAGGCCTCGACGAACCCGCGGCTGTCCTCCTCCAGTTCGGCCAGCTCGGCCTCGGTGACCTCGGACATGTCGCCGTCGCCCTCGACGCTGTCCACCCCTCCGAGGAACTCGTCGAGCCCCTCGGAGTCCAGGCAGGTCAGCGGTGAGCTGCGCCCGACGCCGCGCGGGTCGAACCCGACCACGTCGAACCTCTGGCGCACCGCGTCGCTGACCGTGAAGGCGGCGTGGTCCACGTAGTCGTAGCCGGAGCCGCCCGGACCGCCGGGGTTGACCAGCAGGGAGCCGATGCGGTCGCCGCCCTCGGCGGGGAACCGCTTGACCGCGATCTCGACGCGGTCGCCGCCGGGCTCGTCGTAGTCCAGGGGCACCTCGTAGACCGCGCACTCCGCGCCGTCCGCCCCGCTCTCGCACTCACCCCAGTCGAGGCCCTGCTCGGTGAAGTCGGTCAGTGCGGGGTCGGGGGCTGCGACGTTCCCCTCCTCGGGGGCGCCCTCCCCGCCCGTGCACCCGGTCGCCAGCAGCACCGCACCGGCCAGTGCCGCCGCCAGTGCCCCCCGAACTCTCGTCGCCACGGATGTCCGCCCTCTCGTTTCCGCCGGCCGCTGGTGGCCGGCGCGTCGTCTGCTCCGCACCGGCCCGGCCGTGCGGCTCTGTCCTCCCACGACCCCGGGGTCGCGGCCACCGGGTGGTCGCGACCCGCGGCCGGGGCCGCCTCCTGCCGCTCCGGACCGGTCCGGATCCGGACGGCCGCGGCCGTGCGCGCGGGTACCGGAGGCGGGCGTCCGCTCAGGTCGGCGCCCCGCCGGGGCGCCCCGGACCGTCCCGGCTCACGCTCTCCCGTCGACCAGGAGTGCGGAGGTCATGGCCTCCATGGCGATCTGGGGGTGCACGTTCGCCTCGATGCGTCCGCGGCACTCCATGATGGCGTCGATCCGTCGCAGCGTGGTCTCGGGGGTGCTGGAGCGCGCCACGCGGTCCAGGTCGCCGGAGCGCTCTCCGGTGGACAGCTCGACCGAGGCCCCCAGCTGGAGGGCCAGGACGTCCCGGTAGAAGGCGGCCAGGTCGAGCAGGGCGCGGTCGTAGGAGTCCCGTTTGATCCGGGTGGCACGGCGCTTCTGCCGCTCCTCCAGGTCCTTCATGGCGCCGGCGGAGCCCCGCATGGCCTTGGCCACGCCCTTGCCGGTGGAACCCTCGCCGAACGCGGTCCTCAGCTCGTCCTTCTCCTTCTCGTCCAGGGCCGTGGTGAGGGCCTTGGACTCCTCCTCGGCGATCTCGTACAGCCGGGCGGCGGAGGTGACGCACGCGCCGAGCCCGTCGAGGCGGGCGGGGATGGACAGCACCTCCTCCCGGCGCCTGCGCGCCTCGGGGTCGGTGGCCAGCTGCCGGGCCCTGTCGATCCGGCCCGCCGCGGCCACCGCCGACGCCTGGGCGAGCACGGGGTCGACCCCGTCGCGCCGGACCAGGGCGTCCACCAGCTCCCGGGTGCCGGGGGTGGCGAGGGTGACCAGCCGGCAGCGGGAGCGGATGGTGACGAGCAGGTCGTCGGGCGCGGGCGTGCACAGCAGCCAGACCGTCCGGGGGGAGGGCTCCTCCACCGCCTTGAGCAGGGCGTTGGAGGCGGCCTCGGTGGCGCGCTCGGCGTCCTCGAAGAGCACGATACGGAACCGGCCGCCGGAGGGCCTGGAGCCCGCCCGCAGCACCAGGTCGCGGGTGGCTGCGACGCCGAAGCTCAGACCGCTGGGGCGCACATACAGCAGGTCGGGGTGGGTTCCGGCGAGGACCTGGTGGCAGGAGGGGCAGTGTCCGCAGCCGCCGTCGGGGCACTGGAGCGCGGCCGCGAAGGCCCGGGCCGCCTCCGAGCGGCCCGATCCGGGCGGGCCGGTGAACAGCCAGGCGTGCGTCATGCCCGCGCCCCGGCCCCCGGCGACGAGGTCCGACGCCCCGACCACGGCCCGTCGGAGCTGGCCCACCGTGGCCTGCTGGCCGATGAGGTCGTCGAAGACCGTCACGCTTCCCCCCGAGAACCACCGCTGATGTCTGCTCCCAGGATAGGAGCCGCCACCGACGCCCGGGCCGTCGTCCACAGGCCCGCAGGGGGTGGATAGCGTAGTGCCGTCACGGCCCGGCGCCCGCTCCGCGTACGGCCGCCGCGGCGGTCCCCCGACCTCCGCGGTCCAGCCACACCCCTCCTCACCGTCCCCCGCAGAAGATCCGGAGCAGTCCCCCTTGACGCACTCCCCCTCCCCCTCCTTCCGGCCGCAGCCCGGGTCCCGCCCCGAGCGGGACGCCTCCCTCCACGAGGGCGGGTCGCCCTTCGGGGAGGGCTCCGGCCGCCCCTCGTTCGCCCCGCCCGAGCCCCCGCGGCGCGGGATGTCCGCCGCCGACCGGGTCGCCGCGATCGTCCTCGGCTGCGTGGTCGTGGCGCTCGTCGCCCTCGTCGCGATCGGGATCGCCGTCCTCCTCCCGGTCTGACGGACCACCCGTGCCCGGCGCCCTCCCGGGGCGCCGGGCACGCACCGTCCCGGACCGGCGGACCGGACGGGGGGGGGGGGCCGCCGGGCGGGGGGCGCCGGGGCCCGCCCCGCC
>NZ_JBEXSY010000130.1:0-3542 GCF_040613895.1 Nocardiopsis sp. NPDC006198
GGGCGCCCCCCCCCCCCCCGGGGGGGGGGGCGCCCCCCCCCCCCCCCCCCCGGCCCGGGGGGGGGGGGGGGGGCGGCCCCCCCCCCCCCCCCGTCCCGGCGCCGGTGTCACCGTGTGACGCTCACGGGGCACATGAAGTTTCGCCTCGGGGTGCCTGGAACCGCCGGGGCTACTGGCGGTAGTTCTCGACCTCGGAGGCGGGGCGGACCCGCGCCTCGTCGGGGTCCTGGCCGAACTCGCTGCGGGCCCGCCGCTGCCGGAGCAGGTCCCAGCACTGGTCCAGCGCGGCCTCCACCTCCTCCATGCGGCCGCGTTCCTCCGGCTCCAGTCCCCCGGGGGCGGAGCGGAGCGCGTGCTCCTCGTCCATCAGTCCCCGGATGGTGGCCATGATGTCGTTCTCGGCGCTTTCGCTCATACGGCCATCGTCGGCTCGGCCGGTGGCGGGGGCAAGGCCCCCGGCCCCGGGCTTGCCCAGATCAGACCGGACGTTTACGGCCCGGGACGGCGAGGCGATCGACCCTCGTTCGTCTGGGAAACTCCTACTACGGCCGCATTGACCACCACGCGCACGGGGCCGGGACGGCGGAATGCGTTCCACACCCCCGCGGTTGGATACCTGTAGGGGGTATGGTAATGGCATCTGGGCAGGAACAACACGGAAGCGGGACCATGGCTGCGACCCACGGTTACAGCAACGACAAGCAGAGTCACATCAACCGGCTGCGCCGGATCGAGGGACAGATCCGCGGGCTCCAGCGCATGGTCGAGGACGACCAGTACTGCATCGACATCCTGACCCAGACGTCGGCCGTGAACAAGGCGCTGCGGTCCTTCTCCCTCGCCATCCTCGACGAGCACCTCAAGCACTGCGTGGCCCACGCCGTCGCCAACGGCGGCGAGGAGGCCGACGAGAAGGTCCGCGAGGCGTCCGAGGCCATCGCCCGCCTCGTCCGCTCCTAGGAGGCGTCCCCGGACTTCCCCGCGACGCGGCCGGACACGGCCCGGGCGGCCTCCGGAGCCCCGACGGCCGGGCCCCGCCCGGGGCCCGGCGCACGCCGCCGGCCCGCGCGGCCTCAGTCCTCTCCGTAGCGCTCCCGCTCGTTCTCCAGCAGGCGCGCCCCCTCCTTGCCCGTGGTCGCGGCGTCCAGGTAGTCGACCGCCTCGTTGGCGACGAACGACGAGGGGCGGCCGTCGTCGGCGAAGCCCAGCCGCGACACCTCTCCGCCGGTGAACGCCCGGATCCCCCAGTTGGCCAGGATGCGGGCCCGGGCGGTCGGGGACGGCACCGCCATCATGTGGTAGCCGCGGGTGACGCCCAGCGCGGGGAGGCCGGTCAGGTCGAACTTGAGGACCCGCGCGAGCGCGTCCCTGCCGCTCAGGTCCACCACCAGTCCCATGTCCTTGTGCCGGAAATCGCGCAGCGGACGCCCCAGCAGGGAGGCGACCACGTTCTCCGCGACGGTGGCGGCCTGGCGGGTGGCGTACTGCGCGGTCGGCGGGCAGTAGGCGCCGCCGTCCTGGGCGAGGTTGGGGACCGCCGCGGCGTCACCGATGGCGAACACCTCCGGGACCCCGGGCACGCGCAGGTCGGCGTCCACCTCCAGGCGGCCCCGCTGGGTGGGCCTGTCCAGGGTCTCCATGAGCGGGCTGGGCGAGACGCCCGCCGTCCAGATCAGCGTCCGGCAGGGCAGGGCCCGGCCGTCGGTGAGGACCACCTTGTCGGCGCTCACCTCGCGCACGGACACCTTGAGCTTGACCTCGATCCCGAGGGAGCGCAGCAGGTCGAGCGCCTTGCGGCCCAGCCGGTCGCCGAGCTCGGGCAGCACCTTGGGTGCGATGTCGACGAGGTGCCAGCGGATCACCGAGCGCAGCTCCGGGTAGCGCTTGGCCGCCTCCTGGCAGAGCCGCATCAGGGAAGCGGCGGTCTCGACGCCGGTGTAGCCCCCGCCGACCACGACGAAGCGGCAGCGCTCCTCCCGCTCGGCGGGGTCGCGGGTGTCGTTGGCCAGTTCCAGCTGGGCGAGGACGTGGTCGCGCAGGAGCACGGCCTCCGCCAGGGTCTTGGCGCCGTAGGCGTGCTCGGTGAGCCCGGGGATGTCGAAGGCCCGGGTGAGTCCCCCCGGCGCGAGCACCAGCCGGTCGTAGCGGAGGGGCGCGAGCTCACCGGTGGGCCGGCGGACGAGGACGACGCGGTCACGGGTGTCCACGCCGACGGCGTGTCCCGGGACGAGCCTGGTCTCCCTGGTGAGCCGGTGCACGGACATGGCGACCGACTGGGGTGTGAGCAGCCCTGAGGCGACCTGGGGCAGCAGCGGGCTGTAGAGCATGTAGTCGTGCGGGGCGACGAGGGCGATGTCGGCCGCCCCCGCCGGGATACGGCGTTCGAGGTGACGCAGGGTGTGGAGTCCACCGAAACCTGCGCCGACCACCACGATCCGAGGCCGAGACATATACACCGCTCCTTCTCCGTGTCGTGGTACGGGACGTCATGGCGTGTCTGGGGGACGTTGGACGCAGGCGTACCCACTATCACCGCGGCCAAATGTACGACCGGAGGAGGCGATCCGGGACGTTTCCCGCCGGGGGTCCCGGGGACTTTGTCGCCTCTTGGCCCGGGACGGGAAAGGCATACGCGTCCTTCATCCCCGCGAAACCCCGGGATGACCTGCGATCCGGAACACTGGTGACTGTATGTAACGACACGATCACGAAACGTGTCGCCGCCTGACCTGGAAGGAGCAGTGAAAAAGCATGCGTGCGTTCACCAGGATCGCCGCCACCACCGCCCTGGCCGGAGGACTGACCGTGCTCGGCACGGGCGCCGCCCTCGCCGCCTCGGCGGAGGGCCCCGGGGAGTGGTCTCCCCACGGGACCTTCGAGGCCGTCACCGTCCAGGCCCTCGTGGACTGGATCGACGGCAACGCCTCCGACCCCGGGAAGGACGCCGACCCCGTTCCGGCGGACGTTCCCGCGGAGGAGGCCCCCGAGGGCGCGCAGGGGCCGACCGGTCCCGCCGGGCCGAACCAGGGGAGCCCGGCGCAGGAGGCGCCGGTCCAGGAGGCTCCGGCACAACAGGCGCCCGGACAGGGGGCCCCGGACCAGGAGGCTCCGGCACAGCAGGCGCCGGGCCAGGAGGCACCCGGACAGCAGGCGCCCGGCTCCGCCGCCGAGGACGGCGCCCCCGGCGGGGCGACCGGCCCCGTGAGGCCGCAGGAGGACTCGCCCGCCGACGCGGACGCCCCGGCGCAGGCCCCGGCCGGTGTGGTCGAAGCCCCGTCCGAGGCCACCGCGGAGGAGGCGCCCGCCGACGCCGCCGCCCCGGCGCAGGCCCCGGCGAAGCCCGCCGACGCGATCGGCGCGCGGCCGTAGGCGCGCCGCCGGGAGACCCCTCCGCGGGGAGTCCCGGCGCACTCCCGTGGGGGGCGGGGACGGGCGGCAGGCCGGCACATGCCTCCCCCTAGGAAGGAACAGCCATGCCACGGGTAACAGTCGACGTGCCGGACCTGAGCACCGTGCGGCGCATCATGGGAGAGTGGCTTCAG
>NZ_JBEXSY010000131.1:0-3225 GCF_040613895.1 Nocardiopsis sp. NPDC006198
GAGGGGGGCGGGGAGCGGTTCCTGGCTTCTCTGGCGCAGGCGTTCGCGTACGGCGCGCGGGTGGAGTGGTCGTCGGTGTTCGGTGGGGGGGCGCGGGTGGTGGAGCTGCCGACCTACCCCTTCCAACGACAGCGCTACTGGCGCTCGCCCGCGTCCGCCGCGTCCGCCGCGCCCGCCCCCGAACCCGCCGGGACGGCGGCGGTCCCGTCCGGCGGTACCGCCGCACGAGGCGAATGGCGGCTTCCGCCGGGGCTCTCGGTGGCCGAACGGGAGGAGGCCGTCCTCACCCTGGTCCGCGCGGAGACCGCCGCCGTCCTCGGCCACCCGCGAGCGGAGGACGTCGACCTCGGCCGCGGCTTCCTCGACGCGGGCGGTACCTCGCTCGGCGCCGTCCAGCTGCGGAACCGGCTCAATGAGGCGACCGGCCTGGACCTGCCCGTCACCGTGGCACTGGACCACCCCACGGCGCTCGCCCTCACCCGCCACGTGGCCGACCGCCTCGCGGAGGCGTCCGCCGCCGACCGGGCCCCGCTGCCCGTCCTGGACGAACTGGACAGGCTCGAAACGGCCCTCGCCGCATCGGCGGTGGACGACGGGACCAGGAAGGAGCTCGGCGACCGACTGCGCGGCCTCCTGCGCCGCCTCGACGACTCCGGGCCCGGGACCGAGTACGACGAGGCCACCGACGACCAGCTCCTGGAGCTGATCGACCAGGAGTTCGGGATCTCCTGACCCGCGGACCCTCCTGACCGGAACGCACACGAGAGCAGCACGGATGACGAACGAGAACAAGTTCCGCGACCTGGTCAAGAAGATGGCCGTCGACCTGCGACAGGCACGCACCCGTGTCGAGGAGTTGGAGGAGCGCGACCACGAGCCCGTCGCGGTGGTCGGGATCGGCTGCCGCTTCCCCGGGGCCGACACCCCCGAAGGGCTGTGGGACCTGCTCGTCGAGGGGCGCGAGACCAGGGGCGGGTTCCCCACCGATCGCGGCTGGGACCTGGAGGGCCTGTTCAACCCCGACCCGGACGGTCTCGGCCGGACCTACGTCCGCTCCGCGAGCTTCCTGGAGGGCGCGGGGGACTTCGACCCCGCCTTCTTCGGGATCAACCCCCGCGAGGCCATGGCCATGGACCCCCAGCACCGCCTCGTCATGGAGACGGCGTGGGAGGCCCTCGAACACGCGGGCATCACCCCCGGGTCCCTGCACTCCACCCCCGCGGGCGTGTTCGTCGGCATGGTCGGCCAGACCTACGGGCCGCCGGTCCAGGAGTCCCCGGCCGATCTGGTGGGGTACCGCCTGACCGGCGGCATGACCGCAGTCGCCGCGGGCCGGGTGTCCTACACCCTGGGGCTCGAGGGCCCCGCGATCACGGTGGACACCGCCTGCTCGTCCTCCCTCGTGTCGATCGCCATGGCCGTGCGCTCCCTGCGCTCGGGCGAGTCCTCCCTCGCCCTGGCCGGAGGCGTCACCGCCCACACCGACACCTCCGCGTGGGTGTCCTTCTCGGGCCACGGCGTGCTGTCGGCGGACGGCCGCTGCAAGGCGTTCTCCGCCGACGCCGACGGCACCGGCTGGGGCGAGGCCGCAGGCATGCTCGTCCTGGAGCGCCTGTCGGACGCGCGGCGCAACGGGCACCGGGTGCTGGCGGTGATCCGGGGCGGCGCGGTCAACCAGGACGGCGCCTCCAGCGGCCTGACCGCGCCCAGCGGCCCCGCCCAGGAGCGGGTGATCCGCCAGGCCCTCGCCGACGCCAGGCTCACCCCGGCCGACGTCGACGCCGTGGAGGCCCACGGCACCGGCACCCGGCTCGGCGACCCCATCGAGGCCAACGCCCTGCTCGCCACCTACGGGCGCGACCGGACCGGGGAACCCCTGTGGCTCGGGTCGCTCAAGACCAACATCGGGCACACCGGGGCGGCCGCCGGGGTCTCCGGGGTCATCAAGTCGATCCTGGCCATGCGCGAGGGGATCCTGCCGCGGACGCTCCACGTCGCCGAGCCCACACCGTTCGTGGACTGGTCCTCCGGCGCCGTGGAGCTCCTCACCGAGGCGCGGCCGTGGCCGGAGACCGGCCGCCCCCGCCGTGTGGGCGTGTCCGCGTTCGGCGCCAGCGGGACCAACGCCCACCTCGTCCTGGAGCAGGCTCCCGACGAGGCCGTTCCCGCCCCGGAACGGGAGGGCGCCGTCCTCACCGGCCTCTCCCGCGACCCGGGGGCGCGGAGCGCGGCCGGAGCCGCGGGGCCGGTGCCCTGGGTGGTCTCGGCCCACAGCCGGGAGGCGCTCGACGATTCCCTCGCCCGTCTGCGCGACCGGGTCGGTACGGATCCCGGTCTGGACCCGGTGGACGTGGGGTGGTCGCTGGCGACCACCCGCACGGCCTTCGAGTACCGGGCCGCCGTGGTCGGGACCGGCCGCGACACCCTCCTGGCACGCCTCGGTGAGCTGGCTGAGGGCGTGAACGCGGTCGGCACGGTTCGCGGACGCGCGTCGGATCGCAGGCCCGTGCTGGTCTTCCCTGGTCAGGGTGGTCAGTGGGAGGGGATGGCGGTGGAGCTGCTGGGTTCTTCTGCGGTGTTCGCGGAGCGGATCGCGGAGTGTGAGCGGGCGTTGGCGCCGTATGTGGACTGGTCGCTGGTCTCGGTGTTGCGGGGGGAGGAGGGTGCGCCTTCGTTGGAGCGTGTGGATGTGGTGCAGCCGGTGCTGTGGGCGGTGATGGTCGCCCTGGCGGAGCTGTGGCTCTCGCACGGTCTGCGTCCGGCTGCGGTGGTGGGGCATTCGCAGGGGGAGGTGGCGGCGGCGTGTGTGTCGGGTGCGCTGTCGTTGGAGGACGGGGCGAGGGTGGCGGCGCTGCGCAGCCGGGCCGTCCTGGAGCTGTCCGGAACCGGGGTCATGGCCTCGGTGGCGCTGCCGGAGGAGCGTGTCCGCGCCGACCTCGCGGAGCGCGACGCGGACGTGTACGTGGCGGTCGTGAACAGCCCCTCCTCCACGGTCGTCGCGGGAGCCCCCGAGGCGGTCGCCCACCTCCTGAAGGAGTATGAGGAGTCGGGGGTGCGTGTTCGTCGGATCGCGGTGGACTATGCCTCGCATACCCCGCATGTGGAGCGTTTGCGGGGGTCGTTGGCCTCGGCGTTGGCGGGGGTGGTCTCGCGGCGTCCGGAGATCCCGTTCTACTCGGCGGTGACGGGTCGTCCGGTGGTCGCGGGGGAGTTGGACGCGGGGTA
>NZ_JBEXSY010000132.1:0-3080 GCF_040613895.1 Nocardiopsis sp. NPDC006198
AGGCCGGCGGGGGCGTCGTAGATGAACCAGGGCACGTGGGCCAGCGCGATCAGCAGCAGCATCATGCCGCGGGCCAGGTCCGGGGCCAGGGCCCGTTCGGTGAGGGGGGTCGAATGCACAGGGGGCCCGGTGCCGGGGGTGGAGGGCGGACCCTGGGTACGGTGAGTGGTCATGCGGGTGGGCTCCCGGCGGTCTTCTCTGGCGATCGGTGGGGTCGGGTCGCGCGGCCTGTTGTGACCGCACACGGGCCACGCGGACTCCGACCGGGGACATGACGCCACCCTCCCCTGCCTGCGCCGTTCTCCGGCAGTGGGACCGTGTCACCGTTCTCCCGTGACTTTTTGACGGGTGAACCCATGACACGGCGTCACTGGTGGAGGCGCCGGGGAATCCGGAACCGCGCCTCGGCGGCGCAGGGGATCCGGCGGCAATGCGCGAGCCGGGCAGGGCCGCCGAATCCGTCCGGGTCGTTCGCGAGCGGTCCCTTGTCGGGGCAGTGGCCTCCGGAAGTTCACCGAGTGCACGCCCGGTCTGTCGAGAGGCTCCGTGTCATTTCGGGCCTCTGATTCGATTGGCTGTTCCGCCGCACTCCGGGTGATGCCGACCGGAGTCGTATCAGAACGGAACCGCAGGTCATAAACGAAATGCACCCCGGCGGACGTGTCGCCCGAACACGGCTCCCGAGTTTTCTCGGCCGATGACGGAGTTGCGCTCCTCCACCTGGGCTGACGTGCGTATACGTTCTGATCGCAGACCTGGTTCCGGTCGCGCGGTTTTATCGGCGGCGCGCATGTCGGGAACGCGGACGACGCCGCGATCCCTCCGGTGGGAGAACCCGCAGGGGAAATCGGATCGGAAACGCGGGCGGACCTGGTCATCAGCAACGCAACAAGAGGGAACTCGTCGGGGAATGCCCGGTGAGTCGTGCCAGTCGTCACCGTCCGGTGGTCGGCTGTTGGTCGGAAACTGGTTCCTTGTTCAGTCTTGTCAAGAAAGGTTGCTTCCCGCCGGTCCCCCTGGCCGGTTTCTCTCCCCCGCATATCGGAGGCAACCGCATGCCAACGCCCCATTCACGACATGCGCAGACGCGGCGCGCCCCCAGGGCACGCCGTTACTTTCGCACCGCGATGACGGCCTCGATGGCCGCTGCCATCGCCGGTTCCATCACCATGGTCCCCGCCCCGGCCGCGGCAGAGCCGTCGGAGAACGGGGACGACGCCGCCTACCGCGGCGGGATCGAGGTCGTCCGGTCGCAGCCCGCCGACGACTCGGTGCTGACGGGCCGGGTGTTCGTCGACGCCAACCGCAACAGCGTGAGCGACCGCGGCGAGGACGGCCTGGCCGGCGTCGTGGTCACCAACGGCCGCGACGTGGTCCGCACCGACCGGCGGGGCCGCTACGAACTGCCCGCGTTCGACAACATGACGGTGTCGATCACGCAGCCCTCGGGCTACCAGGTGCCGATGGACGAGCACAACATCCCGCAGTTCCACTACAACCACCTGCCCGAGGGGTCCCCGGAGCTGCGCTACGGCGGCATCGAGCCCACCGGACCGCTGCCGTCCGCGATCAACTTCCCGGTCGTGGAGAGCGGGGAGACCGGCGACTCGGACCAGAGCTGCGTCATCGCCGGAGACCTGCAGACCTACGACGAGCAGGAAGTCGAGTACGCGCGCGCCGGCGCCATCAGGGACCTGGCCGAGCGCGACGACTACGCCGGCTGCGGCACCCTGTTCGTCGGCGACGTCGTGGGCGACGACCTGTCGCTCTACCCCGCCATCAAGGACCTGGTCGCCGAGACCAACGGTCCGGCCCGCTTCCTGCCGGGCAACCACGACCTCGACTTCGACGCGCCGAACTCCGAGCACTCCTTCGACACCTTCCGCGCCCAGCTGGCGCCGGAGTACTACTCCTTCGACGTCGGCGACGTGCACGTCGTCGCGCTGAACACCGTCGACTACCCGTGCACCGCGGCCGAGGACAGCCCCGCGGGCATCGCCGAGCACTGCGCGGACCCGGAGGGCCGCCCGGCGTACAACGGCCGCATCGACGACGACCAGCTCGCGTGGCTCGAACAGGACCTCGCGCACGTCGACCGCGACAAGCTCGTCGTGGTCGCCGGCCACATCGGCCTGCTCAACTACGCCGACGAGAGCTCCCCGGTGCACCAGGTCGACCAGGTCCGCCGCGTGCACGAGCTGCTGGAGGGGCGCAGGGCCGTGGCGCTGTCCGGCCACAGCCACAGCATCGAGAACCTCAAGACCGGTGACGACGTCGAGGGGTGGCGCACCCTCTTCGGTGTCGAGGGACTGCCGTTCCCGCACATCACCGCCGGCGCGATCTCGGGCGACTGGTACTCCGGCGAGGTCGGCGAGGAGGGCTACCCGACGGCGATCGGCCGCGACGGCGGCCGCCCCGGACTGGTGACGCTGGACATCGAGGGCAACGAGTTCCAGGAGCGCTTCACCGTCACCGGTGAGTCCGACGACGTGCAGACGCAGCTGGGCATCAACAGCCCGACCTACCGCGAGTGGTTCGCGGAGCGACAGGAGTGGAACCGCAACCCCGTGGGCGAGGCCCCCGAACTGGACGAGCCCCTGGTGGTCGACCGCTCCGACCTGGCGGGCGGGAGCTGGCTGACGACCAACTTCTTCTTCGGCTCCACCGGCTCGACGGTCGAGGTGAGCATTGACGGCGGGCGGACCAGGGAGGCCACGCGTACCCAGCAGATGGAGGGCGAGGACGTCAACGTCGGCGTCGAGTACTCCGACCCGTACGCGATCTCGCAGCAGCTGGTCCACGGCGGCAGCCTCGCCGACCGGACGATGCACCTGTGGCGGTTCGACCTCCCCAGGAACCTGCGCACCGGTGAGCACACCGCCGAGGTGACCGCGACCGACTCCTACGGCCGCGAGTTCACCGACACCATCGAGTTCGAGGTGGTGGGGCGCCGGTAACGGGGCTCCTCCACCCGGGGGGCCGCCACCCCGACCGGGTCGCCGAGCCGGTGGACGGGGTGGTGGAGCTGGTCGGCGGCCGACAGCTCGTGGACGCCTACGGCCTCCTGGCGCCGCACGGAA
>NZ_JBEXSY010000133.1:0-3063 GCF_040613895.1 Nocardiopsis sp. NPDC006198
CCACCGGGCCCGTGGCTTTGCGCGTCCCCCGCGCCCGGGTGGGGGGGCGCTGGGGGGGCGGGGCCCGGGGGGGGGGGGGCGCGGGCCCCGGGGGGGGGGGGGGGGCCCCCCCCCCCCGCCCCCCGGCCGTACGCGTAGGGTGATCCTTATGGGGCCGAAACACACACTTCCGGGCCTGCCCGACCGCGGGCGGTGCCTGGTCATGGGGGTCGTGAACGTCACCCCCGACTCCTTCTCCGACGGCGGCGCGTGGTTCGATCCCGACAGGGCGATCGAGCACGGCCTGCGCCTGGTCGAGGAGGGCGCGGACATCATCGACGTGGGCGGTGAGTCCACCCGCCCCGGAGCGCAGCGCGTCTCCGCGGAGGAGGAGCTGCGAAGGGTCGAGCCCGTCGTGCGCGAACTCGCCTCGCGCGGTGTCGCCGTCAGCGTGGACACCATGCGCGCGGAGGTCGCGGAGCGGTCCGTCGAGGCCGGCGCGGTGCTCGTCAACGACGTCAGCGGGGGCCTCGCCGATCCGGCGATGGCACGCCTTGTCGCCTCTTCCGGCGTTGCCTACGTGTTGATGCACTGGCGTGGGCATAGTCATGACATGCAGAGCCGTGCCGTGTACACGGATGTCGTCCAGGAGGTCCTCGATGAGCTCCGCGACCGTATGGAGGCCATGATCAGTGCAGGTGTCGATCCGGGTCAGATCGTTCTGGACCCGGGACTGGGATTCTCCAAACGCCCCGAGCAGGCGCACAACTGGGCGCTTCTCCACGACCTCGAACGCTTCCACGAACTGGGGCGGCCGGTGCTGGTGGCCGGTTCGCGCAAACGCTTCCTGAGCAGGCTCCTCGGCGACGCCAAGGGCGAGGACCGCCCGTTCGCCGAGTGCGACGCCGCCACGGCCGCCGTCACCACGCTGTCCGCCGACCGCGGGGCGTGGGCCGTGCGGGTGCACGACGTGCGGCCCAACGCCGACGCCGTGCGCGTCGCCGCCGCCTGGGCCGACGGCGGCGCCGGCCTGGACGAGGGGCGCTCCGAGCCGCTGGACCGGGGCGGCCGGTGAAGTCGCGCCAGGAGGTCATGGAGCGCGTGGCCGAGGCCAACGCGCAGTTCTACAGCGCCATCGAGAACGGCGACATCGACCTGATGCGCAGCGTCTGGGCCGAGGAGCACGAGGCGCCCGACCTGGTGTGCGTCAACCCGGGCTGGCCGCTGCTGCGCGGCCGGACCGAGATCATGAGGGCCTGGTCGCTGATCATGGCCAACGTGACGTACATCCAGTACGTGCTCACCGAGACCCACATCGGGGTCGGGGGCGACATCGCCATGGTGACGTGCGAGGAGAACGTGCTCACCGCCGAGGACGGCAGCCCCGGCTTCGTCGCCGGGGGCCAGGTGGTGACCACCAACCTGTTCGTGGACACGGAGCAGGGATGGAGGCTGTGGTCGCACCACGCCTCTCCCGTGCTGATGGAGGACGACGAGGAGGGCGAGGAGTGACGCGGGACCGCATCGCCCTCCGCGGCCTCCGCGCGCGCGGCCACCACGGGGTGTTCGGGTTCGAGCGCCGCGAGGGCCAGGACTTCGTGGTCGACGCCGTGCTCCACCTGGACACCGCGGCGGCGGCGGCCTCCGACGACGTCGGCGACACCGTCCACTACGGGCTGCTCGCCGACCGGCTGGTCGCGATCGTGACCGGTGAGCCGGTCAACCTGATCGAGACGCTCGCCGAGCGCCTGGCGGACGCGTGCCTGGCCGAGCCCCTGGTCGACCGGGCCGAGGTGACGGTGCACAAGCCTTCCGCGCCCATCGACCACGAGTTCGCGGACGTCGCGGTCACCGTCGTCAGGGACCGGACGGGTCCCGGGGGCCCGGGGGAGCCCGGCGCCGCGGGGCCCGCCCGTGTCCCGGACGGACGGGGGTCGCGGACGTGACCCGGGCGGTGCTCTCCCTGGGGTCCAACCTCGGGGACCGGATGGCGACCCTCCAGGGCGCGGTGGACACCCTGCTGGACGGGCCGGGCGCGCCCGCCCCGGTGGCGGTCTCCCCGGTCTACGAGACCGCCCCGGTGGGCGGCCCCGACCAGGGGGCGTTCCTCAACGCGGTCCTCGTCGTGGACACGGCCGGCACGCCCGGGGAGCTGCTGGCCCGCGCGCAGGACGCCGAGCGGGCCTTCGGCCGGGTCCGCGAGGTCCGGTGGGGTCCGCGCACCCTGGACGTGGACGTCGTCTCGTACGGCGACGTGCGCGACGACGACCCGGACCTGACCCTGCCGCACCCGCGGGCGCACCTGAGGGCGTTCGTCCTCCAGCCGTGGCTGGACGCCGACCCCCTCGCCGAACTGCCGGGCCGCGGCCCGGTCGCGGACCTCCTGGCCGGCCTCGTGGCCGAGGACACCGGCGGCGCGCAGGAACTCCGCGTGCGCGAGGACCTGGGACTGCGGCTGCCGGGCGGGGAGGGCCGCTGATGGCCGAGGACGACGAGGGGCGGCTGCGGCCCACGGGCTGGCGGGTGCCGGCGCTGCTGGTGGTGGCCGGGGCCCTCCTGGGGGTCCTGCTGACCAACGCGCTGCCCGCCCTGCCCCTCCTGCCGTGGTCGGCGATCCCGACCCTGCTGCTGCTCGCCCTGGCGGAGGGGTTCACGGCGGGGCGGACCCGCAGGCGCATCCGCCACGAGCCCGGCACCGAGCCGATCCAGCCGCTCAGCGCGGCCCGCCTGGTCGCCCTGGCCAAGGCGAGCGCGCTGTTCGCGTCGCTGGCGCTGGGCTTCTTCGCGGGCATGGCGCTCACGGTGTCGGACATGCTGGTGCTGCCCACGCAGCGGGAGGTGTTCCTGACGGCGCTGTTCACGGCGCTGTCCGCCGGGCTCCTGCTGGCCGCGGCCCTCTACCTGGAGTACTGCTGCCGGGTCCCCGAGGACGACGACAGGGGCGACGAGCCCCCGGCCGCCCGGTAGGCCGTGTCCCGCGGGCCGTTCCGGGCCCGCGGCGATCGGCGCGGGCTCCGGGGCCGCCGGGAGCGTCCACGGAACACGCCCCGGGCGCACCGCCCGCGGAAGCCGGAGGCGCCCTCC
>NZ_JBEXSY010000134.1:0-2816 GCF_040613895.1 Nocardiopsis sp. NPDC006198
CAGAACTCGGCCCCCAGCGCCCGCGCCCGGGGGATGTCCTTGTCCGCGAGGGCCCGGGTGAGTTCGGGCAGGCGCTCCAGGACCGACGCGGCGCGCGCGTCGGCCCCCGGGTCGATCCCGGAAGCGGTGGGGTCGGTGCGCGTGGCTCCGGGGGCGGGGGAGCCGCTGTCCGCGGCGCGCTCGGGTCCGGCGGCGGGCGGCGCCACAGGCGCGTCCGTGTTCTGGGTGGGGGTCGGAGTGCCCTCGGTCGTGTCGGGTGTGGTGGCCTCGGCGGCGAAGGAGGGCGGGCCGTTGCGCTCCGGACCGGCCTGAGCGTCGGGGAGCGGTTGCGGACGTGGCCGCGGTGTTTCCTGGTCCTGCGGGACACCGTCCGTGTTCCGGGACAGGGTCGCTCCGGGCGTCTGGCCCTCTCCGGCGGGGGCGTCCTCGCGGCTCTCCTCGCCGCCCTGCTCCTGGCCGTCCTTCTCGTCGGTGGACCCCTCCTCGTGCGCGGACTCGGCGTCGTCGTCCGTACGCTTGCCGTCCTCGCCGCTCTCGTTCCCCGACCTGTCCCTGTCGTCTTCCGACCGTTCACCGCTCTGCTCGCCCGACCGGTCGCCGTCGTCGGACCGGCCTGTGCCGGCTCCGGCCTGGTCCTCGTCTCCGTCCTGGGGGCGGTCGTCGTCGCGGGAGGTGTCCTCGCCGCGCTCGTCGGGCTGTTCGCCCTCGCGGTCGGAGGGGGCGTGTCCGGTGTCCTGCGTGTCCTGGGGCGGTGCGCTCTCGGGGGTGGTGTCGGTGTCCTGCTGACCGTCGCTCTCGGTGACGGGAGACGGGGGCAGCGGGACCTCGGCCGGTGAGGCCTGCTGTTCGGGGTCGGAGGTGCCGTGGGGGACCGCACGCGGTTCATCGGTGGCGGTGGGGCCGTCGGTGGTCGTGGTCTGCGGAGCGGGCGGGGTGCTCTCGGTGGTGACCTTGGGGGCGTCGCCGGTTGGGCGCTGCGGGGACGGGTCCGGGGTGCGGGTGCCGTCGGTGCGCTGGGACGGACGTCCACCGCTGTCGCGTTCGGTGGGTGTGGAGCGCTGGTTGTTGTCGGTGGCCGAACTCTGCGGTGCGGTCGCGGGCGGTGGAGCTGCTTGGCCGATCGGTGCGGCCACGAGGGGCGGGGCGGTGTGCTGCTCGGGGTCGGGGGTGGAGCGGTCGGCCGGGTTCGTGCCGTTGCCGGTGTCGGGTGTGGAGCGGTCGGCCGGGTTCGTGCCGTTGCCGGTGTCGGGTGTGGCCTGTGTGTGGGGTGTGGTCTGTTCGGCGCCGGGGGGCTGGGCTGCCATGGGGTTGTCGGGGACGATGGCGTTGAGGAAGTTGACGGTGAGGGGTCCGTCGTTCATGCCGGGGTGGAAGAGGTCGTTGCCCAGGCCGGGGTGTTTGGCCTCGGTGGTGGCGAAGGGGTCCTTGCCGGTGTCGGTGTAGGGGGTGCGGGTGTCGTCGTCCTGGTGGACGCGGACGGTGTCGTCGGTGGCCCGGTCGCGGTCGTCGGCGTCGCCGAAGTCGGAGCCGGTGTCACCGAAGTCAGAACCGGAGTCGGAGTCGGTGTCGCTGACCAGGTCGGGGACGTCGTCGATGTCGGAGAGGTCGTCGCGGTCGCCGCTGTCCTGCGAGGCGGTGGCCGGGGGGCCGTCGCGGTCGGGCCGCCCGTCCTGCCCACGGTCGGGGCCGTTGTCGCGGTCGTCTTCGCGCCGGGGCCCGTCGCCGCCGCGTTCGGGGGACCGGTCGCCGCCCTGGCCCGGGTGGTCGTCCCCGCCCGCCCACGGGCTGGGGGTCTCGGGGCCGGTGCGGTTGTCGGTTCGGTTGCCGGTGCTGTCGGTTTCCGTGGGCGGCGGGTCGGTGATGTTGGGTTTGTCTTTGTCGCTGAACAGGTCCAGGCCGTGCAGGATGCCGTCGGTGGCGCCTTGTTGGATGCCGGCCTGGGTGGCGCCGGCGGTGGCGGAGTAGCCCGAGGCCTCCCAGCCGCGTCCGTCGGCCAGGCTGCCCAGGCCCTCGCCGAGGTAGCCCTCCAGGGCTCCGGTGCCGATGCTGCCGCCGACCTGTTGGGTGTAGGCGCCGGTGGTGGAGAAGTACTCGCCCAGGGGTTTTTGCAGGTTGACGGGGACGTCGGCGAGGTGGTCGCGCATGTGCGGGGGCAGGCGGTCCCCGATCGTGTCGCGCAGGTGCCGGCCCAGGTCGGGGTCGTTCCAGTGGCGGGCCAGGGTGGCGGCGTAGTCGCGTCCCAGATCGCGCGCTGCGCTCTCGCCGAGGTGCTCGCCGAAGTTGCGGGCGAACACCTCGGCGAAGTCCTGACGGGCTGCGGCGGCCTTGGTCGCGTTGTCGAAGGCGCCGGCGCCGATGGGGCTGGCGGGGTTGTAGGGGGTGAGGAACTCGTCGTTGTGGCGGCCGAACACCTCGGCCAGGTCCTTGTTCAGGGAAGGCGGCGCAGGCGCAGATATGGGCGTGGGTGTGGTGCCCGGGGTGTCCTTGGGTGCGGCGGAGTCCGGCCCCCGGTCGGGGTTGACCGGGGGGTCGTCCTTGACCGGTCCGGGGGGCGGGTCGTCCTTGGGCCTGGCGGGGGGCCCGTCGGGACCGCCGCCGCCGGGTGGGGGCGGGGTGTCGGTGTCGCGGTTGACCGGTGGCGGGTCGTCCCTGACCGGCCCGGCCGGCGGCCCGTCGGGCGGACCGGAGGGCGGTCCGGGCGGGGGTCCGTCGGGGGTCTCCCGGAGGGGCGGTCCGGTGGGCGGACCTGCCGGGGGCGGCCCGTCGGGTGTGGTGCGGACCAGCGGGGGCGGGTCGGGCAGGTCGTTGAGGTGTTT
>NZ_JBEXSY010000135.1:0-2367 GCF_040613895.1 Nocardiopsis sp. NPDC006198
GCGGGGGGCCGGGGGCGGGGGCGCCCCCGTGGGGGGGGAGGCCCGGGTGGCCGCGCCCCCCCCCCGGGTGGAACGTGCACCGGGTGGCCGGGTCCGGCCGCTGTCTCCCCCGAGCGCGGCCGGGGCCCCGGCCGCCCGCCGATCCCGGCCGGGCCGCGTCCCCGGAGGGGCGCAACCGGGTGGCCCAGGTGATCGGTCCTGGTCAGAGGTGTGGGAGACGGGCCGGGGCGGTCCCCGCCAGGCCTTTGCGCAGGCCCGGCGAGCCGCGAGTGCGCCGTCGGCGGAGGGGGTTTTCCGGTCGGTCCGCCGGTGTGCGGGGCAGAAACACCAAACCTCGCTAATACGGGCAAGACGCGCATAATGACGTCATGACAAGCCCGCCCCTCGACAGGCCGTCCCCAGCGGCCCGTGATCGGGTCCCCCGACCGCGATGACAGCGGATCGGGATCGCCGACCCCCGCCCTCCGGCCCGGTCCCCCCGGTGGGCGGCGCGGAGGAGGTCCGGCCGCTCATCCGCAACCACGACTTCCAGACGCTCTGGGTCAGCCGGTTCTTCGCCGGGCTCGGCAAGGAGAGCGGAGAGGTCGCCTACCCGCTCCTCGTCCTCTTCCTCGCCGGCTCGGCCACGCAGGCGGGCGTCATCGGGTCGGCCCAGGTGGCCACCGCCATGGTCGCCGCCGTGGCCGGGGGCGTGCTCGCGGACCGGGCCGACCGCAGGACCGTCCTGCTGTTCTGCGACCTCGGACGCCTGGCGCTGCTCGCCCTTTTCGCGCTCCTGCTGTTCACGGGGAAGGTGACGTTCCCCGTCATCGTGGCGGTCGCGGTCGGCTCGTCGGCGATGATGGGTGTCTCCAACCCGGTCGCCATGGCCTCCGTCAAGCAGCTGGTCCCGGCCTCGCAGGTGTCCGGGGCCGCCGCCCAGAACCAGATCCGCTTCTCCACCACCACGGCCCTGGGCGCGCCCATAGCCGGGTCGCTGTTCAGCCTGGGCCGCGCCCTGCCCTTCGTGACGGAGGCCCTCGCCTACCTGGTGTCGGCGGCACTGGTGCTGTTCATCCGCCGCCCGATGCAGGCCTGCCGCGCTCCGGCGCGCGAGCGCTGGACCCTGCGCGGCACGGTCGGCGGGTTCGCCCTGCTGGCGGCGGACCCGATCCTGCGCCCGATGATCCTGTGGATCGTCGGTTTCAACCTGGCCTTCTCGCAGTCGGGGGCGTTCCTCGCGCTCATCGCGACAGCGGAGGCACAGGGCGCGGGCCATGTGCAGATCGGCCTGACCGTGTCCCTGGCGGGATCGGGCGGACTGGTCGGCGCCCTCGCCGCCGGCGCGGTCCTCAGGTGGGTACGTCCCTCCTCCGCGTTCCTCGCCGCGGCCTGGTCGGCTCCGCTGTGCGCCCTCGGACTGGCGGTCGCGCCGAACGCGGTGTCGCTCGGTGTGTTGCTGGGTCTCGTGTTCGCCGTCGTTCCGTGCGTGAACGCCCTGTTCTACGGCTACGTGGCCGCGTCGGTCGGCGACGGGTACCAGGGCAGGGTGCTGGGGGCGGTCATGTTCATGGCGCTGGTCTCCCAGCCGGTCGGCATCCTCGGGATCGGGATCGTCTTCGACCGTGCGGGGCCGACCTGGGTGTTCCTGGCGATGGCGGGCCTGTCGGCGCTCGCAGCGCTGTTCACCCTCTCGCCGGTGATGCGGAACCTGCCGCGCCCGGAGGAGCTGGCCGGGACCTGAGCGCGGAGGCCGGACCCCGCCCGCCCCGGGCGCGGGCGGCGGAACGGGGCCACGCCTCCACACGGACCCTTCTCGCGGGGCGCACCGGGGCGGGGCCCGCGAGGACGCGCCCCCGGGGCCGGAGGCCGCCGACAGGCCGGGCCGGATGGCGGCATGACGCCACGTTTTTCCCATATATGGAGTTCAGGGTGTTACGTGCTCCGAGGGCGGGGGGTACTACACCCACAGGTATTCGTGACTCTCCGTGATGGGGTAACTGTGAAACGTATCGCCGCCGTCCTCGCCGCCGCCGGACTCGCCCTGACCGCCGCCGCCCCGGCCCACGCAGCCCAGGGCACACTCGAACTGGGCCCGAGGAGTTTCGAGAACCCGAGCGGGTGCTACAACTTCCGGCCGTTCGAGGCCAAGACCGTCACCAACCTGACGGACGAGACGGTCACCGTCCACTACGAACGCGACTGCTCGGGGGAGGTGGTCGGGCAGGTCGGGCCGCAGGCGACCGAACGGTTCGACAACAGCCTCTCCACCTTCAGCGTCCACGTCCCGTGAGACGGCCCCGGCCGAGATGCTCGGCGTCCCCGAGTACCACGTGGACGAGAGCGGCCCCGACCACCAGAAGACCTTCCGGGCCACGGTCCGCGTCG
>NZ_JBEXSY010000136.1:0-1692 GCF_040613895.1 Nocardiopsis sp. NPDC006198
GTGGGCACCGACGCCGCACCGCACTCCGTACCGGCGCGCGGGTAGTCGACCGAGAAGTACAGCAGGTCACCGCTCACCGACACGTCGCCCTGCCCACCGGGGCACACGACGGTGGACACCAGCCGGGGCAGGGCCGGGACGGAGATGTCGTAGACGACGAACCCGTCGTAGTTGCCGCCGATGGCGTAGTCGCCGGTGAACGCCAGGTCCGAGTTGTAGGCGGCGTCGCTGTGCAGCCCCTCGGGCTTGGGCAGGTTGGCCAGGTGCACCACCCCGCCTCCCGTGCTCACGCCGTCGGCGGCGCGCGCCCCGGGGACGGCCAGGAGGCCGACGGCCACCAGGAACCCCGTCCCGACCGCCCCCCAGCGGACCCGGCCACCGCGTCCTCGTCCACGCACCACAGCCCACACCCCCAGGAATTACACAAAGATGCCAATTGACTACTTTGTGTTGTACTCCCTGGAGTCACCACACTCCAGACGAAACGCCGAGACCGGACATCTACTGACCAATCCCCAGGAGGCCGCCCCACAGGCCCCGCCCGGCGCGGACCGGACGCGTACTGAACGCGTACCGAAGGAAACCCTGTCCTGCCGACACACCCTCAGGGCTGGACAAAACACCCACCGAGTGAGTAGAAAACCCGCAGGACGTTGCCTCAGGGGCACCGGGCCCCACGACACCGCGGATCCGTCCGCGCCACACCCCCATCGGAGGACACCTCGTGCGTCGCCTGGCACTCGCGACCGGAGCAGCTCTCGCGCTGCTCGGAGCCACAGCCTGTACCGGTGACGAGGAAGGCCGGGAGTCGGCCAACGTCATCGCCCCCGGAGCGCCCGGCGAGTCCTCGTCGCCCGCGACCGCCGACCAGATCGCCGCCCTGGCCGAGGAGCAGGGGCACAACGAGGCCGACGTCACCTACCTGGTGATGATGATCGAGCACCACTCCCAGGCCCTGGAGATGACCGACCTGGTCCCGGAGCGCCACGAGCGCGACGGCATCGAGCGCATCGCCGACCGCATCGCCGCCGCCCAGGGGCCGGAGATCACCGCCATGGAGAGCTGGTTGGAGGAGAACGTCTTCGGCCCCGCCCGGGAGAACCCCGCGCACCAGAACTTCTGCGGCCTGGAGGGGGACGGCACCCACCACGGCGAGGACGCCGACGTGCCCGCCTGCGAGCTGGACGTCGACCACGCCGACATGCCGGGCATGGCCACGCCGGAGGAACTGGAGCAGTTGGCGGAGGCCGAGGGCGACGCGTTCGACCGGCTCTTCGTGGAACTGATGACCACCCACCACGAGGGCGCGGTCACCATGGCCGAGGACGCGATGGCCGAGGGCAGGGACCAGACCGTGCTCAGGATGGCCAACGACGTGATCGCGGAGCAGAACGCGGAGATCGGCCGCATGGCGGAGGTGCTGGAGGACGCGTGACGCCCACCCTCCGGCGCGGATGCCCGGCGGCCCGTCCGAGGACGCGGGAGGGGCGCCCCCGGCCCGGGGGCGCCCCTCTCGCGTACCGCCGCCGGCGAGGGCCCCGGGGGGCCGCGGCGGGATCAGGCGGACTTCTCCTGGTGGTCGGAGTCCAGCTGGGCCCGCGGCACGATCGTGGGGTTCACGTTGTCGATCACCGTCTCCCGACTGATGATCACCTGCCCCACATCCTCACGCGAAGGCACCTCATACATCAC
>NZ_JBEXSY010000137.1:0-1468 GCF_040613895.1 Nocardiopsis sp. NPDC006198
AGCACGAGTACGTCTACGTCTCCTCCTACTCGCCCTCCGAGCGCTTCCCCAACTGTCAGCCGCCGCACGACAAGATCTCGATCATCGAGGTGCCGCTGGCCGATCCCGCCGCTGCCGCGGTGGTCAACGAGCCCGAACTGTTCCCGGACGGCGGGCACCGGAGGACCACGGGCTGCCACGACATCACCGTCTACCCGGAACGGGACATCGCCGCGGCGGCCTGCCTGGGCGACGGCCTGCTGCTCGACACGTCGGACCCGGCCGAGCCGCGGGTGGTGGACCGCGTCCAGGACCCGAACTTCGCGTTCTGGCACTCGGCGACGTTCACCAACGACGCCAGGAACGTGGTCTTCACCGACGAGCTCGGCGGCGGAAGCGCGGCCACCTGCACGGAGGAGATCGGCCCCGAGCGGGGCGCCGACGCCGTCTACTCGCTGGACCTCGGTGGCGCGTCCCCCGAACTCGGGTTCAGGAGCTACTACAAATTGCCGCGCCATCAGACCGAAACCGAGAACTGTGTGGCGCACAACGGCTCCCTCATTCCCGTGCCCGGGCAGGACTTCTTCGTGCAGTCCTGGTACCAGGGCGGCGTCTCGGTCATCGACCTGACCGATCCCGACCGGCCCGTGGAGATCGGCCACTTCGACCGCGGCCCCTGGAAACCGGACACGCTGAGCACCGCCGGCTCCTGGTCGGCGTACTACTACAGGGGCCACGTCTACTCGTCCGATATTCAGCGGGGCCTCGACGTGCTCAAACTGACGGACCCGCGTTTGTCCGAGGCGGAGAACGTGCGGATGGACGAGTTCAACCCGCAGTCACAACCGTCTTTTCCGTCCCCGCGATGACAGAACGGACGGCTGCGGGGCGCGCCGGGTCCACCTGGCGGGCCCCGCAGCCGCCTGCGGCTAGTCGCGTTGTGCAGCCAGATCGGGTCAGGCCGACACCGTGTTAACAACCATGTTTCTTTTGTATCCCCCTATACATGTTGATGTTGAACTGTGTACGTTCTTCCTGTTTCGCTCCAATCAGAATCAGGAGTTCGTATGGCGTCATCCCCCCCGACCCCCCGCCCCAGATACGCCTCGGCCCGAAGAGGGCTGACCGGCCTCACCCTGGCCGGAGCGGCCGCCCTCGTGGCCGGACTCCTCGGTCCCGCCTCCGCCTCCGCCGACGACGCGTTCGTCAGCGACGCCGACACCAGCTCCAACGTGACTCATGTGACCAACGTCCCGAAGACGGAGTCGATGAGCGACTTCAACTCGGACCTGGCGTTCACCGGCGACTACGCCATCGGCGGCAACTACAACGGGTTCGTCGTCTACGACATCTCCGAGCCCGAGGACCCGCAGATCGTGTCCGAGGTGCTCTGCCCCGGCGGGCAGGGCGACGTGTCGGTGAGCGGTGACCTGCTGTACTTCTCGGTCGACTACCCGCGCGCCGGTACGGAGTGCGGTGCGGCGTCGGT
>NZ_JBEXSY010000138.1:0-1457 GCF_040613895.1 Nocardiopsis sp. NPDC006198
TCACGCCCCAGACCCCGGCGCACCCCGCGGGCGGGGGGGCGCCCACCGCCACCCCGCCCCGGGCGGGGGCGGCGGCCGTCGGGCCGCCTCCCACCGCGCCGGCCGCGCCCGGACGGCCGAACCCGGGCCGACCTTCGCCGCTCGTCCCGCGGGAGGGGGCCCGGCGACCGCTCGCGGCGATCGGCGCAGGCGCCGAGCCGACCGCAAGCGCCCGCGGACCACGTCCTAGAGCCCCGCGGCGTGGTCGTACAGCTTGCGCGCCTCCGCGCCCAGCCGGGGGCCGTACTGGGTGGAGCGGTCGTCGGCGTACTTGAAGCTGACCACCGAGGAGATCGTGCCCCGTCCTGTCGAGGTGTCGAAGCCCGTGAACCAGGGCCCGCCGCTGGACCCCTGCGTCATGCTGCACCGCACGCCGTTGGCGGTGGTGCCGCCCGTGTCCGGCCTGGTGCGGCCCGAGCAGTAGTGCAGGTCCTGGCCGTCGAAGGGCGAGGCCGAGGGGTATCCGAACGTGTACACCTGCACGCCGTCGCGGACCTTGTCCGCGGTCCAGGAGCCGAACGAGATCCGCTGGGACCCGACCTCGTCCTGGACGGCGGTCCCGCCGCTCTTGTTCAGCACCACCATGGCGAAGTCGTAGCTGTCGTCGGCCTCGCGCGACCACTGCGGGGCGACGAGCATGTCGCGGGCGGTGAACCTGCCGTACGGGTCCTTCCCGGCGTCGTGGCCCGGCACGAAGGTCCAGTTGCGCGCCCACGACCCCTTGCCGTCCTTGGCGCAGTGGCCCGCGGTGACCACGGTGCTCTTGTTGGCGGAGTCCACGACCGAGGCCGAACAGGTGAAGTCGCGGCCGTCCATGGTCAGGTAGACCTTGCCGGTGGTCTTCGTGACCAGGCCGCCGGCGGTCCAGCGCTCGCCCCGGCTGTCGGCGCGCGGGGACGCCTGGTGGTCGACGCCATCCGGGGCGGGGTGCGCCGCGGGCGGCAGGAGGGCTCCCTCCAGCATGCTGGTGATGGGCTGGGCCGCGGCCATCCGCTCGGCGGTCCAGTAGTCCAGCACGGCCCGGTGCTGGGTGCTCGTGACGGCCGCCGTCTGGTGGGAGATCCCGTCCACGCGCGTCGTCGCCTCACCACTGGCGCGGGCGGGCGCGGCGTGCTGCGGCGTCCCGGCTGCCCGGGTGACGGCGGAGGCCGGTGCGGGGAGTCTCTCGACGAGGGCCAGTCCTCCCAGGGCGACCGCGACGGCGGCCAGGGGGGCGAGGATCTTGTGTGAGGTGGACGAGGTCATGCCCACGATCTTTGCACACTTTGGGTAACTCAACGGCTACTTTGAGTTTGTGTCTCGGGGGGCGGGGAAGTGCGGTCGCGAAGATGGACAGACCGAGGATCACACGCTCACCCGTAGCTCGACCCCGCAGCGGGGGGATGGAAACCTCGATCCCCCATTTCCCGCCCGTACCG
>NZ_JBEXSY010000139.1:0-1408 GCF_040613895.1 Nocardiopsis sp. NPDC006198
CGCGGTGCGGGGGGGGGGGCCGTACCGTTGGGGGGGGGGCGGGCGCCGCTGCGCCCGCCGGCCCCGGTGTCAGGAGCTCACGCCGCTGAGCTCGTTGGGGGTCTCCTCCAGGGTGGTCGAGGCGGTGACCTCACCGGTCCCGAGGTCCACCGCGTGGATCTGGCGCGTGGCCGTGTCGGTGACGTAGGCGGTCTCCCCCCGGACGAACAGGGCCGGGCGGGGCTGCTGCCACTCCAGGGGCTCCTCCCAGGGGTCCATCAGCTCGACGGAGTCGGTGATCTCGCCCTCCTCCTGGTCGATGACGTGCAGCGACCCGTCGGTGCCCAGGACCAGCGCCTCGCCCTGCGGGCCGCGGCCCAGGGAGCGGAAGGTGTAGCTGGAGGGCAGGTCCACCAGGGACAGCGAGGCGTCGGAGGTGTCGACCAGGGCGACGCGCTCGGGGCGCTCCAGCTCGGCGTCCGGGTCGGTCTTGTAGTCGCCCAGGACGATGGGCGAGTCCTCCGACCCGGCCTGGTTGCCGATGCGCCCGTAGTCGTGCTCGGCCTCGACCTTGGTGAACTCGCCGTCCTGGTACATCAGGGCGCCGTCCTCGCAGCCGATGACGACGGTCCCGCCCTCGGCGGTGGTCTCCCCGTGGACGCCGGGGCAGTCCTCGCTGCGGGCGATCTCCTCCCGGTCGGCGTCCAGGACGACGGCGCCCACGCGCTCCTCCTCGTCGCCGAGGGTCACGAGGAGTTCGCCGTCCTCCAGTTCCACGGCCACCCCGTGGTGGGCCTCCTCGGTGGTGTACACGTCCAGGTCCTCGGGCGTGCCGTCGCCCAGGGCGTCGGTGTCGAAGGACGTCACCTCGCCGCTGCCGTCGGCGAACAGCACCGTGCGCCCGCCGTGGCGGACCACGTGGCCGGGGGTGTCGGCGGGGAACACGGTGTCGGTCAGCTCGCCCGCGGCGGCGTCCAGGACCTGGAACCCGTCGGAGGTCGACACGAACAGGTGGCGGTCGTCGCCGGCGGGGTTGAGCCGGTTGAAGCCCTCCAGCTCGATGTTCCCGGCGACCTCCAGGGTGGTGCCGTCCAGGACGAGGACGCCGCCGTCGTAGGTGACCGCGATCGGCTCGGCGACGGAAGCGGCGGCGGTGTCGGCGGCCGGGGCCTCCTCCTCGGGGGCGCTGTCGGCCCCGGTGGAGCAGGCGGTCAGCAGCAGTCCCGCCGACAGGACGGCGGGCAGGGCCGCCCTGGTCGCGGTGTGCGGTGTTCTCATGGTGTCTCGGTCCTCGTGTCAGGGGTCGTGTTCTCGTGCGCGGCACGCGCCGGGCGGCGGCGCCGTTGTCCGGGGGGTCCGGCCGGCCCCTCGGGGCGGCCGGGCGCGGCCGCCCTCCCCCGGGAGGGCGGCCGCGCCCGCCCCCCGCGGG
>NZ_JBEXSY010000140.1:0-1099 GCF_040613895.1 Nocardiopsis sp. NPDC006198
GACCGGTCGGCGCCCCGTAGTTGTGGCCCGGGGCCCCCCCCCCCGGCCACGGCGGGGGCCCCCGCGTCCGGAGGGACGCGGGGCCGCCGGCGTCCGCTCAGTCGAGGACGGCGTACGCCTCGACCTCGACGAGCACGTCGGGCTCGAAGAGGTAGTCGACGCCGATGAGCGACACGGGCGGGAAGGGCTGCGGGAGGCCCAGCTCCCCGGCGACGCTCTCGACGCCCGCCATGAAGTCGCCCATCATCTCGGGCTGCCACTGCGTGACGAAGAACCTGAGGCGCACGACGTCGCCGAAGGTCGCCCCGGCTCCGTCCAGGCCGCGCGCCGTGTTGCGCAGGGCCTGCGCGACCTGGCCGGCCAGGTCGCCCGTCGCGACGGGGTTCGCGTCGGCGTCGCGCGCGATCTGCCCGGCGACGTGCACGTGGCGGGTGCCGGTGCTGACCGAGACGTGGTTGTAGGGAACGGGCTGCATCATGCCCTCGGGGGAGAACAGCTGCACGGTCATGGGAGATCCCTCCGGTTGCGCCTTGGTGGTATCCCATGTCTACTAGGTGCATAAAGGGAACTTCAACGAGACCAGGTGTCATGCAGGAAACCGCCCCCTTCGCCTCCTACGCCTCCGGGATCACCGCGTCGCACCGCGAGCTCCTCGACCAGGTGCTCGACAAGTGGTCGCTCCAGGTGATGGAGGAGCTGTGCGAGCAGCCCCAGCGCTTCAACGAGCTGCGCCGCGCGATCCCCGTCGTGACGCAGAAGTCGCTGACGGCGGCGCTGCGGCGCCTCGAGCGCAACGGGATGGTCGAGCGCGTCGTCACGAGCACGCGCCCGATCGCCGTCGAGTACCGCATCACGGCGCTCGGCAAGACCCTCCAGGACCTGATCGACGCGCTCCTGCGCTGGACCACCGACAACATGGACGGCGTCGAGCGCGCACGCGAGCGGTACGACGGCGAGAACTGACCGGTCCGGGACGGCCCCGGGCGGGAACGCCGCGGGGCCCGCGCGGGGGGGCGCCGGGCCCCCCGGCGGGGGCGGGGGCCCGCCCGGCGGAGCGGGGCACCCGGGCGGCGGCGGGGGCGGGCCGGGCCCCGGACGG